>NZ_JACFQM010000026.1:0-809 GCF_016101465.1 Snodgrassella sp. M0110
AGTGCATTTTCGATTGCACCTCCTCCCAGAGAATAATTAAATTTACATTGGGCATCACGGTACTTAATAAATTCTTTGTTTGCTGCAGTCAAATTTGCTTTTGCTTTATTGATATAACTGGGTTCCTCATACCATTCAGAAAGTTTCTTAATCAATTTTGTTTCAGTATTTTGTAATTTTTTCTGACTTTTTAATGCCTTAGCTTTAAGGCATTCTGTCATCTCTGCTTCGGATGGAGTACTGTTGCTGCATTCTATACGTAAGTCTCGTTCGCTTGCTATAGAAACTGTTTGAGCTGCTAATGCCGATAATGGTAAATAAGTAAATAAACATATTCCAAAATATTTAATAATACTCACTTTTATTTATCCTTTCGTAAAAACTGCAATACATAATTAAGCTTTGCACAGTAAAATTTATCTCTATTGCCATTATAGTTCTTGGCTAGCGACATGGTAGATATGTCTTTCCAGCCTGTAATTGTACGTTTTATGGCGCCTTTTTTATATTTGAGTATCATGCCAATTTTTAAATTCCGAGGATTAACCACTTCGGCATTCATATTTTGAAATATTTCAATAGCGGTTCTGTTTCCGAAGCCGGAGATCACAGGTTCGATCCTTTTTGGATGCACCAGAATTTTTTAAGGGCTTTTAGTTTTCTAAAAGCCCTTAAATTTTATACATATTTTAAATTATATTCATGATATCTATTTAAGGCATACCTGACATTAAATCTATTAGTTGTTGGTTTCGTCTGTTATTGAGTTCAGCTATACAGGCAAAAAGGCGCATTTCAAGTGCATTTTC
>NZ_JACFQM010000027.1:0-745 GCF_016101465.1 Snodgrassella sp. M0110
CCAGGTGGCGGAATTGGTAGACGCGCATGGTTCAGGTCCATGTGCCAGCAATGGTGTGGAAGTTCGAGTCTTCTCCTGGGCACCAAGTTATTTTCTATTATCTAGTAATAGACTTCAATCTTTAAAATTCATTTCCAAAAGCAGTTCAGAATAATTTTCACTGTAGACTTCACAAAAGCTTATAAACTTTATAAATTTTGAATATCTGTATCTTAAAGATATACTTTCACATCGGCATAATTGTTTTAAATTAATGAAAATTATTATGATGGACTATATAGCGAGGGCTAAAGCTATAACGAAGTATACAAGTATAAATAATTACATTAATTCCAACTTAAGAGAAGAGAAGGGTTCCTCGAACATGCTGGGTTGAATAAACGTATTCATAATCGATTTTATTAAAGTGGTAAAAAATAGATACCTTTAAATCTAATACTTAATTAAGAAACCTAAATAAGCTAAATTTGCTAAGAAATAAACTTGAATAAAAGCAATTTAGTAAAAAAGTGATTACACTATTAAATCCAGTTTTCTTCGCTGGAAAATACTTTTCTTTGATAATCAATAGTTATAGTCTGATGTACTAGTAATACTGTTGACAATCCTGGCCAAAAATATATAATGCACAACTTCACAAGCACAACGGTGTTGGTGAATAAGCCCAGGTGGCGGAATTGGTAGACGCGCATGGTTCAGGTCCATGTGCCAGCAATGGTGTGGAAGTTCGAGTCTTCTCCTGGGC
>NZ_JACFQM010000028.1:0-725 GCF_016101465.1 Snodgrassella sp. M0110
TTATGATGCCAGTCATGCAACCGGTACTGCACAAAAAATTACCAATGTAGCCCAAGGTAGTCTGGCAGCAGACTCAAGTGATGTAGTAACAGGCGCCCAGCTGTTTAATACCAATAATAGTGTAAGCACTCTGTCTGATAATGTTGATAGTAAGATGAATTCAATTTCTTCATCAACATCGGCCAGTGTGGGTAGCCTTTCTAGCGCACTGGGTCAGTTTGCCAATGAGAAAATCAATAGTCTGTCTACTACTTTTGAGGATAAACTGAGTACAACCAATTCCAGCGTAGCATCATTGCAGCACAATGCATTGTTATGGAATAACGACATTGACGGTGGCGCATATGATGCTACTCACGATGGAAAAGCGCAGCGCATTACAAATGTACTGGCTGGAAATCTTGCAGCCGGTTCAAGTGATGTGGTTACCGGTGGCCAGCTATTCACGACTAATAGTCATCTTGGTACTTTGTCTGATAGCGTTAGTTCAGGTTTTAACTCTTTGTCAACTTCATTAGAAGATTTACAAAATAAAAGTCCGAATGGATTGGTCAGTCAGCTGGAACAGACTAATCAGAGTCTGAGCAGTCTGTCTGTATCAGCATCAAGCAGTCTGACTGGGGCTGACTCTCATGTAAAAACATTACAGCAGAATGCGCTGCAATGGAATAGCAATATATCTGCTTATGATGCCAGTCATGCAACCGGTACTGCACAAAAAATTA
>NZ_JACFQM010000029.1:0-547 GCF_016101465.1 Snodgrassella sp. M0110
AGCTGATTAAAGCGGATCAGGTTCTGATTGCTTTCTTCTTCACCGCGTCTTCTGTCCAGCAGGTTGGCCGCAGCATCGTATTGCAATGTTTCCCAGTACGCTTCGTTGCGGCAGCTTTCGATGCGGCCGGTCACGTCGTAGCGGTAATCACTTTGTCCCTGTCGGTTGTGTTTTTTGCTTACCAGCCGGTCCAGATTGTCGTAGCTGTAGCTGCGGTCTAATATGATATCCGGCAGGATACCCGCTCCCGGTCGTTTGGTCTGTTTTTCGGTCAGGCGGCTGGTGCGGTCGTATTGAAAACTGGTATTCATTCTGCCCTGGCTGCGCAGGGTTTCCCGGTGCAGCAGGTCGCGCTCGATGTCGCTGATAATCTGGCCGTCCAGGTTAATCTGGTGCAGATGGCCGGAACCATAATACAGTTTGTTGATGGTACGTCCGTCTGGCAGGGTGGTGGCGATGCGATTGCCCAGTTTGTCATACTGATGCTGCAGAACACCCTGTGCAGTGGTTTCGCCCAGCAGGTTGCCCATTATGTCGTAGCTGAAGC
>NZ_JACFQM010000030.1:0-466 GCF_016101465.1 Snodgrassella sp. M0110
GAAGAAGATTAATAAATTATTTTAGCTCACAATAAAAAATCTCAAAAATATTCAAATGACGTATAATAAATATACACCCGTGAACTGTTAAATAATCCTGTTACGATGCCGAATATGGCCAGACCGAAGTGCGTATCGAACAGCTGAACCATACTGAACGCTACGGCTACGTCTACGATGCCCTCGGCCGGCGGATTGAAAAACACCAGCTGGACCGTGACGGCAAACCATGTAACCGCACCACCTTCCTGTGGGACGGGATGCAGATGATTCAGGAAAGCGGCGCAGACAAACGGCAGAGCCTGTATCTGTATACTGGTGAAGGCTGCTATGAACCGCTGGCGCGGATAGACAGAAACGGTAATCAAGAACAACACATCTACTACTTCCATACCGACCTGAACGGCATGCCGGAAGAACTGACGGATGAGACCGGTGAAATTGTGTGGGAATGCTCATACCAGCT
>NZ_JACFQM010000031.1:0-413 GCF_016101465.1 Snodgrassella sp. M0110
GATTTCACCGGCTTCATCCGTCAGCTCCTCCGGCATGCCGTTCAGGTCGGTATGGAAGTAGTAGATGTGTTGTTCCTGATTACCGGTCCGGTCTATCCGCGCCAGCGGTTCATAGCTGCCTTCATCAGTATATAGATACAGGCTCTGCCGTTTGTCTGCGCTGCTTTCCTGAATCATCTGCAGCCCATCCCACAGGAAGGTGGTGCGGTTGCATGGTTTGTCGTCACGGTCCAGCCGGTGTTTTTCTATCCGCCGGCCGAGCGCATCGTAGACGTAGACGTAGCCGTAGCGTTCAGTATGGTAGCTGTTCGACGTACTTCGGTCAGGCCATATTCGGCATCGTAACAGGATTATTTAACTGTTCACGGGTGTATATTTATTATACGTCATTTGAATATTTTTGAGATTTTTTA
>NZ_JACFQM010000032.1:0-410 GCF_016101465.1 Snodgrassella sp. M0110
TTTAAAAAATGGGTAACTAGTGAAGTCCTGCCCTCTATCCGTAAAACAGGCAGCTACTCTCTAACATTAAATAAGCAGCAGCAATATTTGATTAAAGAGGCTGTACTCAATAATGCTGCCCAAACAGGCAAAACATATCAGTCTGTGTATAGAAGTCTCTATACAAAGTTTAAAGTACCCAGATACCAAGACATTCTTGCTAAGGATTTTGATGAGGCTCTTGCATTTTTAGCTGGTTCAGTTAAGCCAATCAATAATCAGCCTGCATTACCTAATATGAATCAGGACGGACGCTGGTTGGTAATTGTCGAAAATAACCGAGTTACATATGCAGAGAATATCAATGGTTATAGCTGTATCAAGGCTGATGTGTTTAAAAAGCTGTTGATACAGACAAAGCAGCAGGCAGA
>NZ_JACFQM010000003.1:0-358478 GCF_016101465.1 Snodgrassella sp. M0110
CCAACGTTAAGCTGTTGAGTCGTTTTAAGTGTAATTCGGGGCAGAATTGGTAAAGAGAGTCGTGTAAAATATCGAGTTCGCACATCTTGTTGTCTGATTATTGATTTTTCGCGAAACCATTTGATCATATGACAAGATGTGTATCCACCTTAACTTAATGATTTTTACCAAAATCATTAGGGGATTCATCAGCGCTGCGTATATAATTAACGCTGTTTTATATTCTCTATGTATATTTTTGGCTGCACTGCTATATGTATTTCATGAGGGTTCCCAGTCAGTATCTATGCAAATAAATTACCTAGATTACCTAGCTTTGATCATATGTATTTTAATACCTTCAATACCATTTATCACAGCACAATGGATTATGATGAGTAAAACTGGTCAGTCATTTGGTAAGCGCATTATGAAAATTAAAGTTATTAACCTTGACGGACGCAATCCGGGATTTGTCGGTACTGTATTAATTCGTGAAATTTTGTTTCAAACAATTATCATTATTTTTTCATACTTATTGATTGAAATTTTTAACCTTAATCCTGAATCTACTGAGAAAATATTTAACTATTTAATTACATTTATTTGTTTTTTTATGCTGTTCAGAACAGAGGCCAATCGTCGTACTCTCCAAGATTATTTGGCCAAAACAATTGTCATAAAAAAATAATTTTATATACTTAAGAATATTACATACTGATATGTCGTTTCAGCAATATTAATTTCTGTGTAGTCTGAAATTAACTTGTTAAAATTATATAATCAACTCAGTTCTAAGTTTACAAACATCAACTGTCTGCGTACCATGCTGGCAGTTGTTTTACATTTACAGATAAAAAACCAATACAAGGGAATGCATAATGCCACAATACCGTTCACAAACATCTACACATGGGCGCAATATGGCCGGTGCACGCGCACTCTGGCGTGCAACAGGTGTCGCTGATAGTGATTTTGGTAAACCGATTATTGCTATAGCCAATTCTTTTACTCAGTTTGTTCCCGGACATGTGCATTTGCATAATATAGGTCAGCTGGTAGCACGTGAAATCGAATGTTCTGGCGGTATTGCCAAGGAGTTTAATACCATCGCGGTTGATGATGGCATCGCTATGGGGCATGAAGGAATGCTTTATAGTCTGCCTTCACGCGACCTGATTGCGGATAGTGTGGAATATATGGTCAACGCACATTGTGCTGATGCACTAGTGTGTATTTCCAACTGTGACAAAATTACTCCAGGAATGCTTATGGCATCCATGCGCCTGAACATTCCGACTATTTTTGTCTCCGGTGGTCCAATGGAGGCCGGTAAAACAATTGCAGCCACCAATGGTGAGCAACAAATCCGCAAGCTGGATCTGATTGATGCAATGATTGAGGCTGGTAACGATAAAATCAGCGATGAAACGGTTGCACAAGTGGAGCGTAGTGCCTGCCCTACCTGCGGTTCATGCTCTGGTATGTTTACAGCTAATTCAATGAACTGTCTGACTGAAGCTCTGGGTTTATCCTTACCAGGTAATGGTTCTTTACTCGCTACTCATGCATTACGTAAAGAACTTTTTCTTGAAGCAGGCCGGCGTATTGTTGAATTAGCCAAACGCTATTATGAACAGGATGACTCCAGTGTGCTTCCGCGCAGTATTGCAACTAAGGCAGCTTTTAATAATGCTATGAGTCTGGATATTGCTATGGGTGGTTCTACCAATACGGTATTACACTTGCTGGCAGCTGCGACCGAGGCCGGTGTTAATTTTAAAATGGCTGATATTGATCAGTTAAGCCGCCATGTACCCTGCCTGTGTAAAGTGGCTCCGGCTACACAGAAATATCACATGGAAGATGTGCATCGTGCCGGTGGTGTTATGGCCATTTTATCCCAGCTTAATCATGCCGGTTTACTAGATACCAGTGTACATACTGTACATATGCCTACACTGGCAGATGCGATTAAGCACTGGGATGTAAGCAATCAGAACAATACTGAGGCAATACAACGGTATCGGGCTGCACCGGGCGGAATCCGTTCAACAAAGGCTTTCTCACAAAACGCGATGTGGCCTTCTTTGGATTTGGATCGTGAAAATGGCTGTATCCGTGATAAACAGCATGCTTATTCTCAGGATGGCGGTCTGGCTGTGTTATTCGGTAATCTCGCTGAACGCGGCTGTGTTGTTAAAACGGCTGGTGTAGATGATAGCATCCTTAAATTTACCGGTCGTGCCCGGGTGTTTGAAAGTCAGGATGAAGCTGTTGAAGCCATTCTGGGTAATCAAATAGTAGCTGGTGATGTGGTTATTATCCGTTATGAGGGTCCCAAAGGTGGCCCAGGAATGCAGGAAATGCTTTATCCGACCAGTTATCTGAAATCTAAAGGTTTGGGTAAAGCATGTGCTCTGCTTACAGACGGTCGTTTTTCCGGGGGCACCTCGGGTCTTTCGATTGGTCACGCCTCTCCTGAAGCTGCTGAAGGCGGCAATATCGGGCTGGTACAGGAAGGAGATATTATCGAAATTGATATTCCTGAACGCCGGATACATCTGGCTGTATCTGATGCAGAGTTGGTACAACGCCGCACAGAAATGGAAAGTCGTGGTGCCCGTGCATGGAAACCTGTTAAACGCCAGCGTCATGTCTCTGTTGCTTTACGTGCCTATGCAGCCATGACTACGAGTGCTGATACCGGTGCTGTACGTGATGTAACACAGGTAGAGCGACAAGATTAATTCATTCTGTCAAAGTACCCGTTTCGCTGTCTGGATAGCGAAACGGGTTTATTTTTTAATCAAAATACACAGTGTATTAATTTGATATTCTGATCAATTCTTTAAATATGATTAAAGTGGTCAGATTAGCGCTATATGTGCAAACATGCTATCGTAACCATGTTGTAATATGCTTTTACTGTTTGTCACTATGTCTGCTGCTGATTTTCCCTTTCCAGTAAGTGCCAATACGCTTGCCAAACTGACCAAACTCAATATTACTAATATTTGGGATTTGGCTTTACACTTACCGTTACGCTATGAAGATGAGACACATATTACGCCGATTGCTGATGCACAGAACGGGGTGCCGGTACAGATTGAAGCGACTGTTATTCATCAGCAAATACAATTCCGTCCGCGTAAACAGCTGGTAGTACAAGTTCAGGACGTATCCGGACATGTCTTGTACCTGCGATTTTTGCATTTTTATCCTAATCAGCAAAAACAACTGGCAGAAGGTAATGTGATTCGGGCTCTGGGTGAAATCAGACATGGTTTTTTTGGCGATGAGATGGTGCACCCAAAAATTCGCACTGATATTGATAAAGGACTGGCAGAAAACCTCACTCCTGTTTATCCCACCGTTAACGGACTAAACCAGCCTGCCCTTCGCCGGCTGATTCAGGCTGCACTTAAGCACTTGCCGGCAGATGATACACTGCCGGCTGAATTATTACAGCAGTTACAATTACCTCCCCTGCTGGAAAGCCTGATTTTTCTGCACTCTCCGCCACCAGAGTACACTGCGCGTGATTTACATGAAGGTACTTTACCGGCATGGCAAAGACTGAAATTTGATGAATTGCTGGCTCAACAGCTATCCATGAGGCTGGCACGCCAGCAACGCTTAAACGGGCATGCAAAAGCTTTAACTGGTAACGGCCATATTAGTGAACACTTACTAGCTAATCTGAGTTTTACCTTAACAGAAGCTCAGCAGCGTGCTCTTGCTGAAATCACTGATGATTTAGCCCAGACACACCCTATGCACCGTTTACTACAAGGAGATGTGGGCAGCGGTAAAACCATTGTTTGTGCTCTGGCAGCTGCAATTGCAATAGAAGCCGGTTTTCAGGTAGCGGTTATGGCACCCACAGAAATTCTGGCTGAACAACATTATCTGAAATTTACACAATGGTTTTCACCTTTAGGAATCCGGATTGCCAGACTTTCAGGCAGTATGCGCAAAAAAGCCCGTGATGAAGCAAGGAAAGAACTGGCAGATGGTATTGCCCAGCTGGCAATAGGTACGCATGCTCTATTTCAGGATGATGTTACTTTTCATAATCTGGGTCTGATTATTGTTGATGAACAACACAGATTCGGTGTTGCCCAGCGTCTGGCATTAAAAAATAAAGGTGAAGATGTACATCAGCTGATGATGTCCGCCACACCAATACCACGCACACTGGCAATGAGTTTTTTTGCCGATCTGGATGTTTCTGTCATTGATGAACTGCCTCCCGGACGAACACCTGTTATAACCCATCTGGTAAACACGGCCCGCCGTCAGGAAGTTGAAAAACTGGTAAAGCATACCTGTGCACAAGGCCGGCAGGTATACTGGGTCTGCCCGTTAATTGAAGAATCTGAAGTACTGCAATTGCAAACTGCCGTAGATACAGTTGCTCAATTACAGACGGCGTTACCGGAACTGAATATAGGCTTAATACATGGACGGCTCAAGCCGGCAGAAAAAGCAGCTGTTATGACAGCATTTGTTGAAGGCAGTATTCAGGTACTGGTAGCTACAACAGTGATTGAAGTTGGTGTAGATGTACCCAATGCCAGTCTGATGGTAATAGAACATGCTGAACGTATGGGACTGGCACAATTGCATCAGCTTCGCGGTCGGGTGGGACGTGGAGCAGCAGCCAGCCGCTGTGTATTGTTATTTAGTGAACCTCTTAGTGATGTTGCCAAAGCACGTTTGAAAGTAATTTATGAAAATACCGACGGCTTTGAAATTGCCCGACAAGATTTGAATATTCGCGGACCGGGAGAGTTTCTGGGAGCACGCCAGAGTGGTGTGCCGATGCTGCGTTTTGCCAATCTGGAAGAAGATCTGCCCATACTGGAAAAAGCACGTGATTTAGCGCCTGTTCTGATTAGCCAGCAACCTGAAGTAGTCAATAAACACTTGCAACGGTGGCTATCTCAACGGTCTGCTTATTTGGGCGTATAAAATATTTATCTGTATTAACAGCTCTAGTGAAACCTGAAAAATTTAATGACAAAATTCAGCAGCTATATTCTCAGGACTAAACAATTAAACCAGCAATATTTTAAGCTAAAATAAAAAAACCTGTTTGAAAAATCAAACAGGTTTTAAAATCTGGCACGCCCACGGGGAATCGAACCCCGGTTACCGCCGTGAAAGGGCGATGTCCTAACCGCTAGACGATGGGCGCATTGCTTGATGGTGCACCCGGAGCGATTCGAACGCCCGACCCTCTGGTTCGTAGCCAGATACTCTATCCAACTGAGCTACGGGTGCACTGCTTTCGAACTCGTTTAAGAGTCACCGAAAATCAAGAAGCGCGATAATACGCAATAAATGGTCTTTTGGCAAGCCAAAAATAGATAAAAATGAAAACAAATAGATAAATATATTGATTTTTATATATTTATTTTGAAACCATATAAGCAAAAATTCTACAGCATTCCGATTCCGGATACTTCACGCGCCAGCTTTGCCGCAGTATTGTCAGTCATACCACCTACAAAATCCAGAACTTTCATATATCCCAGATATAAACCATCCTTTTTATCCAGTTTTTGTTCTTTTAATAATGACAATGCCAGCTCTTGCCTTTTACTAAGCTGATCGGTTTTAATAAAGGCATGCACCGCAGGTACAAGCAAACCCAGTATCGAACCCAGACAAGGGAAAGTAGCAATTTCAGTAATGAGCTTACTTTGATGGCGGAATATACGTGTGCGAGCCAGCTCTTTTGCAGCGTTCAGAGCTTCACTAACATCCGGACTAGCCAGAGCAAGCAAATCCTTACCTCGAAATGAACCGTTCAATAAATCCCGATGATGCTTAATAAAAGTATGTGCAATATCGTCTACTGCTCTTCCGATAGCAATTCCGCGCAATCGGGCACAACGCTCCTGACTGCTATAAGACTGCCAGAAATATTCTTTATTTGTCAGCCTGGATAGAATTTGCTCTACGTCTACCACCTGTAATAATCCCATTTCGACAGCATCTTCCAAATCCAGCAAGGCATAACAAATATCATCAGCAGCTTCCATTAAATATGAAAGCGGATGGCGCATCCACTGATTTTCACCGGTTTGCGGTAACCCCAGCTGTTCTGCAATACAACGCATAAAGGGCAGCTCAGTCTGATAAATATTGAATTTATTCCGCCTATGCGGCGCAGAACTGGTCCACGGATACTTAATTAAAGCACCGATAACAGCAGCAGTCAGACGCATTCCGCCATCATTCTGATACATTTCCAGACTGGCTACCAGACGCAAGCTATGTGCATTTCCTTCATAAGTTTCGATATCATTGCGTTCTGTATTGCTCAATTCCTGTAAATAATGAGCATGCTGCGGATCACGGAACCATTCACGCAATGCATCTTCACCTGTATGACCAAATGGCGGATTACCGAAATCATGAGCCAGACAGGCAACCTGTACAATCGCCCCGATATCAGCAGCATGGCTGCCAGATGGCAGGAAATGGCCGGCATTCAGCATTACACCGACCCGATTTCCAAGACTGCGCCCGACACTGGCAACTTCAACACTATGAGTCAGACGATTATGCGTATGGTCATGTAAGGCAAACGGATGAACCTGCGTTTTACGGGCGAGACGGCGAAAACCACTGGAAAAAACCACACGATCATAATCAATATGAAAATCAGTACGCAGTGCATCTGCCCCCTCTTCACTTGAAGCGGTCACTGTAGGCACAATACAACCATTTTCCGGCTTAAAGCGCTGGGTACTGAGCAACTTAGTCCAGTCCATACAATATGATGATTTTTTCATATTCAGATAAATTGAAAGCTGCATATGCCGGCTGAGGTTATCAGTCGCCATCCTTTAGCTCAGTTTCAACTCATTTATTCCTTCGTTATTATGTTGAAATAATCATAGCATGCAGAAAGTCACATTGTGATTAATTTTAAAAATGATTTTTCCACTCCCTTAAATAAGTAAACACTGCCAATGGTTGGGCAAGCTGATGCTCTGAGAGGCCTTTTTGGCGTAATGTGGCCATCACTTCCGGCTGACTGGTACGCAAAAAAGGATTGATTGTGCGTTCATGTGCCAGACTTACCGGTAAGGTAGGTAATTTATCTGCCTGTACTAATGCTTTTCTGATTGCAGAATTATTCGGTTCAACGGCTTGTGCAAATTTCAAATTTGCTGCGGTATATTCATGTGCCGGATAAAACAAGGTATCAGGCGGCAGACTGTTTAAACGCTGCAAACTGCTGAACAATTGTGCCATAGTCCCATTCACTCGTCCGCAGCCTGCACTGAACAGCGTATCACCACAAAATACTCTGTAACGACCGGCAGAATCGCATACTAAATAAGCCAAATGATCTGTAGTATGCCCGGGAATATGCCAAACTGTTACATGCTGACCGAATACCTGAAATTTACTGCCTTCAGTTACGGGTATATTCACAATATGCCAATCAATGCAACCGGTAATCTGGCATTGCGAATAATGTTTTTTTAATTCCGCCACCCCATCAATATGGTCATAATGAGAATGAGTAAGCCAGATAGCATCCAGGGTCAGGTTGTGTTCAGTCAGATAATTTATGACAACAGGTGCTTCGCCCGGGTCAATTACTATAGCCTGATTTTCTTGCTGCAACAGCCAGATATAGTTATCAGAAAGAGCGGGTAACGGGATTATTTTCATGACAAATATAAATTTATTAACAATATAACAACCAGTACTGCAAAGCAATCAGCGTTTTTCCATCATGAATCTGATTATTTGCCAGTGCCGAACGCACTTGCTCACGATTGAGCAACACTGGTTCAATAATTTCATCTTCATCCGCCGCCAGAGCACTATTTGGTTGCACATTTTCAGCCAGATAAAGATACATTTTTTCATCACCGAAACCGGGAACAGTATAAAAAGTATGTATCAGTTTTACTTCAGCAGCAGTATAAGGGGTTTCTTCAGCCAGCTCGCGCAAAGCAGCATGCGCAGGATCTTCATTTTTTCCGTCCAGCTTACCTGCCGGGATTTCCAGTAAAGCCTCACCTACCGGATAGCGCCACTGTCGTACCAATACCACTTTTTGCTCAGCCGTAACCGCAAGTACAGCCGCAGCACCCGGATGCTGTACAACTACCCGCTGTGCCTGGTTGCCATTGGGTAAACGAACAGTGTCCTCTGAAACATTTAAAAAGGAACCGCGATAAACTTCTTTCAGCTGTAAGCGTCGCGGTTTCTGCCCGAGCTGTGGGGCGCGGCGGATGGCCGAAAGTGCCGCCTTGCTGGTTGATGAAGTACTGCCTGAACAACCCATGCGTCAGTGGGTGTTGAGCTTCCCGTTTCAGCTGCGTTTCCTGTTTGGGGTCGTTTGCGGGAAGGGGCGGAATCCTACGCTAAGGCTTTGGCCAGCGATATTCTCCGGTGAGATTGATGTGTTCCCAGGGGATAGGAGAAGTCGCTTGATATCTAGTATGACGTCTGTCGCACCTGCTTGATCGCGGCCGCGATAGCTAGATCGCGTTGCTCCTCTTCTCCATCCGCGTTCCAAGCTGCGGAAAGGCACCCATAAGCGTACGCCTGGTCGAGCAGGCGACGCGGATCGACGTCCAGCGCACGAGAGAATGCGTCCGCCATCTGTGCAATGCGTCTAGGATCGAGACAAAGGTCGTCTCTGTCAGCCGGATCGTAGAACATATTGGCGGCGCCAAAGCCCACTTCACCGACCAGACCGACGGGATCTATCACCAGCCAGCCGCGACTGGAGAACATGATGTTTTCATGATGCAGATCGCCATGTAGCCCACGCAGTTCCGAGGCATTGCTCATCATTTGATCGGCTATAATCGCCGCGTGGACGTAGTCAGTTTGACAACCTGCGTTTTGATCATCGCGCGCCCGCTGAAACAAAGCTGCAAAGCGATCCCGGATCGGGAGAAGGGCAGAAGGCAGGGGTTCCTCAGATGCGGCATACAGCTTCGCCATTAGTTCCGCTGCAATTTCGGTCGCCTGGTAGTCGCCGTGCTCGGCAACGATGTGAGAGAGCATTCGCTCCCCGGCATATTCGAGCAACATCAGATTGTTCTCACGACCGAGCAACCGGACTGCTCCCCTCCCATTGCGCCATACCAGATAGTCGGCCCCGCGCAGTTCATCAGCAATGTCTTCTATAGGTTTCAATCCCTTGACGATTGCAGGAGTCCCGTCTGGCAATGAAACTTTCCAAACGAGGCTGGAAAAGGTGTCCGCAATGAGAACAGGTTGCGAAACGTGCCAATGAGCAGGAAAAACAGGCGGCATGAACATCAACCCCAAGTCAGAGGGTCCAATCGCAGATAGAAGGCAAGGCGTTCGCGGTCGGGGGCTTCGATCCCCAATACATTGAATAGGACAGCGAAGGCGCGCTCTGCTTCATCTGGCGCTGCCCAGTTCTCTTCGGCGTTAGCAATCATGAGTGCCAAATCGGCATAGCGATCTGCTGTTCCGAGCCGCCCAAGGTCGATCAGACCCGTGCATTGAAGAGTTTTAGGGTCCACCATGAAGTTCGGCATGCAGGGATCACCATGGCAAACAACCATATCGGTGCGCTCTTGGTCGAGCCGCACCGGTAGCTCTCGTTCGACACGAGCCAAAAGATCGAGCTGCGGCGTACTCTTGTCCTCGTCCGGTAAGAAGTCGGGATTGACGGCATTGCGGGACACCACATCAACGGCGCGTCCGAACATTCGCGACAGCCTGCGCTCAAACGGACATTGATCAACCGATAGGCTGTGAACAGCGCCAAGTTGCTGCCCCATTGACGGCCACGCTTTGAGCAAATCCGCTCCAGACAGATCAGCCGCCGGTACTCCCGGAATTGCCGTTATCACCAAGCATGCACCCTCCTGTTCCTCCTGCCAGTTGATGACCTCGGGGCAAGCCACACCTCGACCTTTGAGCCAAATGAGGCGGTCACGCTCTCCAGCGAGCTCACCGCGGCGGGAAGCAGGTGCGATTTTCGCGAAGGCATGCCCGTCACCACGTCGAAAAACAAAATCACCAGATTCTCCGCCTCTGACAGGCAACCAGTCAGAATGCGATTCACCAAAAAAAATATTAGTTCGATTCAATGGAGGTTCCTTCAGTTTTCTGATGAAGCGCGAATATAGAGAAATATCCCGAATGTGCAGTTAACGAATTCTTGCGGTTTCTTTCAGCGCCGCCAATACCGCCAGCCCGTCGCGCAAGGGGCGCGGCTCGTGTGTGCGGATGAAGTCAGCTCCACCTGCGGCGGCGGCAAGCTCTGCAGCGAGTGTCGCGGCCCCGACATCCCCCGGACCACGGCCTGTGAGCGCGCGCAGAAAGGATTTGCGCGAAACAGACAGAAGCACCGGCAAATCGAAGCGCAGCCGCAATTCATCGAACCGCGCCAGCACCGAGAGCGAGGTTTCGGGAGCAGCCCCCAGAAAAAACCCCATGCCGGGATCAAGGACAAGGCGGTTGCGTTTGATACCGGCACCCGTCAGCGCCGCGATGCGCGCGTCAAAGAACGCCGCAATGTGATCCATGATGTCGCCAGCGGGTGCCTCGCGCCGATCTGCCTGCCCGTCTTGCACCGAATGCATAACGACGAGTTTGGCAGATGATTTCGCCAATTGCGGATAGAACGCAGCGTCTGGAAAACCGCGAATATCATTGAGATAGGCCACACCACGCGACAAGGCATAGGCTTGCGTCGCGGGTTGATAACTGTCGAGCGAGACGGGAATGCCATCTGCCTTGAGCGCGTCCAGCACCGGCGCGATACGCGCGATTTCTGTGTCGGACGAAACAGGCGCGGCGTCGGGATTGCTGGATGCCGGACCGAGGTCGATCACATCTGCCCCCTCGGCCATCAGCTTACGCGCCTGCGCAATGGCTGCGTCTGGCGCCAGATACCGGCCTCCATCGGAGAAACTGTCCGAGGTTATGTTGACGATGCCGAAAATGATGAGCGATTTATTCATGGGGGCTTCTATAATAATAATAATCGAGCATGAGTCTCATACGGATGCTCGGGTCGAAAGGGAATCCCCAGGCGAGTAACCTGTTTGCGGTGATCCATTAGCTGCAGGAGCAGAATAGCATACATCTGGAAGCAAAGCCAGGAAAGCGGCCTATGGAGCTGTGCGGCAGCGCTCAGTAGGCAATTTTTCAAAATATTGTTAAGCCTTTTCTGAGCATGGTATTTTTCATGGTATTACCAATTAGCAGGAAAATAAGCCATTGAATATAAAAGATAAAAATGTCTTGTTTACAATAGAGTGGGGGGGGGTCAGCCTGCCGCCTTGGGCCGGGTGATGTCGTACTTGCCCGCCGCGAACTCGGTTACCGTCCAGCCCAGCGCGACCAGCTCCGGCAACGCCTCGCGCACCCGCTGGCGGCGCTTGCGCATGGTCGAACCACTGGCCTCTGACGGCCAGACATAGCCGCACAAGGTATCTATGGAAGCCTTGCCGGTTTTGCCGGGGTCGATCCAGCCACACAGCCGCTGGTGCAGCAGGCGGGCGGTTTCGCTGTCCAGCGCCCGCACCTCGTCCATGCTGATGCGCACATGCTGGCCGCCACCCATGACGGCCTGCGCGATCAAGGGGTTCAGGGCCACGTACAGGCGCCCGTCCGCCTCGTCGCTGGCGTACTCCGACAGCAGCCGAAACCCCTGCCGCTTGCGGCCATTCTGGGCGATGATGGATACCTTCCAAAGGCGCTCGATGCAGTCCTGTATGTGCTTGAGCGCCCCACCACTATCGACCTCTGCCCCGATTTCCTTTGCCAGCGCCCGATAGCTACCTTTGACCACCATGGCATCAGCGGTGACGGCCTCCCACTTGGGTTCCAGGAACAGCCGGAGCTGCCGTCCGCCTTCGGTCTTGGGTTCCGGGCCAAGCACTAGGCCATTAGGCCCAGCCATGGCCACCAGCCCTTGCAGGATGCGCAGATCATCAGCGCCCAGCGGCTCCGGGCCGCTGAACTCGATCCGCTTGCCGTCGCCGTAGTCATACGTCACGTCCAGCTTGCTGCGCTTGCGCTCGCCCCGCTTGAGGGCACGGAACAGGCCGGGGGCCAGACAGTGCGCCGGGTCGTGCCGGACGTGGCTGAGGCTGTGCTTGTTCTTAGGCTTCACCACGGGGCACCCCCTTGCTCTTGCGCTGCCTCTCCAGCACGGCGGGCTTGAGCACCCCGCCGTCATGCCGCCTGAACCACCGATCAGCGAACGGTGCGCCATAGTTGGCCTTGCTCACACCGAAGCGGACGAAGAACCGGCGCTGGTCGTCGTCCACACCCCATTCCTCGGCCTCGGCGCTGGTCATGCTCGACAGGTAGGACTGCCAGCGGATGTTATCGACCAGTACCGAGCTGCCCCGGCTGGCCTGCTGCACTGGAAATTTTGGTTTCAGTCAGATCCATATTGATACTTTCTACATGTCTAAAAACACTAGCGTAGTCATTTCAGCAGCAGAAGGCAATATGGCATGTCCGGCTTTAGTTTAAAATTATTAATTGTATATTCGTTGTATGATTGGATTGATTATGTATTTATCTTTATTTGCCATTGCTGCCGGCGCAGCTCTGGGTGCCATCATGCGCTGGCTTCTGGGAATCTCGCTGAATACGCTTCATTCCGGTTTGCCCTATGGCACACTGCTGGCAAACTGGATCGGTGCTTATCTGATTGGTCTGTTCAGTGCATTGTGTATACACTTTACCCAGATCGCTCCGGAATGGCGTCTGTTTGTTATTACTGGTTTTCTCGG
The DNA here is from genome assembly GCF_016101465.1 of Snodgrassella sp. M0110. Lineage (NCBI taxonomy): Bacteria > Pseudomonadati > Pseudomonadota > Betaproteobacteria > Neisseriales > Neisseriaceae > Snodgrassella > Snodgrassella sp. M0110. The sequence goes on from NZ_JACFQM010000003.1 coordinate 12,759, forward strand.
CGGGCTGACTACATTTTCCACCTTCTCACTCGAAGCCGTGCAAATGCTTTTGTCACAACGTTATACTCTGGCAGTAACACATATACTGCTGCATACAGGCGGTTCTTTACTGCTGACTATTCTGGGTTTAGTAACTGTGCACTGGTGGCTTAAAGCCGGCTAAGATATGATTTTGTATTGATGGCGAGCTTTGTAAAAAACCGAGTTACTATTAACCATCGACAGGCTGAGCTGGTGTATCCAGAATTAACTGATAAAGTGCCGCATCCAGCCAGTGACCAAATTTAAAACCAATCTGAGGCAATGTGCTAACATGTTTGAAGCCAAGCTGTTCATGCAGAGCAATACTGCTGTCATTGGCTGCATCAATCACACCCATTAACACATGTAAATCAGCCTGACGTGCACGTACAATCAGTTCCTGCATCAGTTTGCGTGCCAGTCCCTGCCGGCGACAGTCATTACGCACATATACACTGTGTTCCACCGTATATTTATTGGCAGGATAATCACGGAATGCACCCCATGAAGCAAAAGCCATCAGTTCACCCTGACCATTTACTGCACCGATAACCGGAAAATTGCGCTCACGTTTAGCTGCAAACCAGCCACGCATAAATGATAGTGAACGGGGCTCATAATCATACAGTGCAGTTGAGGTGGCGATAGTATCGTTAAACAGCGCCAGAATGGCTGCCGCATGTTCTTTTTCATTACAATCAATCAGCTCAACTGGGTTACTTTTGCCGGTATTCATTTTTTCTCCCATATAAAAAAACTGCCTGTAAACACAGGCAGCTCACAAATATTAAACTACACCCTTTTTAGCCAGATAACCTTCATAATCACCCAGATAATATTCATAACCACCTTCACCATCCAGCTCAATAATCTGTGTAGCCAGACTGGAAACAAACTGGCGGTCATGAGAAACAAACACAAGAGTACCCGGGAATTTTTCCAGCGCCATATTCAGCGCCTCAATACTTTCCATATCCATGTGATTTGTAGGTTCATCCATTACCAGCACATTAGGTTCCTGCAAAATCAGTTTACCATATAGCATACGGCCTTTTTCACCACCGGAAAGTACTTGTACCTGCTTGCCGACTTCATTACTGCCAAAAAGCAGACGGCCTAAAGTACCGCGAATCACCTGCTCATCATCGCCTTCCTTGCCCCACTGACGCATCCATTCAGTCAGAGTCATAGATACATCGAAATCATTTTCATGATCTTGCGGGTAATAGCCAACCTGTGCTTTCTCTGCCCATTTTATAGTACCGCTATCTGCTTTAATGCCATCATTGTATGCTTCATTATATGCACCAGCCAGTAATTTCAGCAGCGTAGATTTACCGGCACCGTTAGGACCGATAATTGCCAGACGTTCACCGGCATCAAGCATCAAACTCAGCTTTTTAAACAATTGCCGGTCAAAACGTTTTGATAAATCCTCAACTTCAAGCGCCTGCCGATGCAGCTTTTTCTTATCATCAAAATTAAAGCGAATAAACGGGCTTTGACGGCTGGAAGGTTTCACTTCCACCATATCTGCCTTAATTTTATCAGCCAGTTTCGCCCGGCTGGTTGCCTGTCTTGCCTTGGATTTATTGGCTGAAAAACGTGCCACAAACTCCTGTAATTCCTGAAGCTTTTCCTTAGCTTTAGCATTATCTTTTAAAGTACGTTCACGTGCCTGTGCAGAGGCAAGCATATAATCATCGTAATTGCCCGGATACAGAGTAATGCCACCATAATCCACATCGGCCATATAAGTACATACTTCATTCAGAAAATGGCGGTCGTGCGAAATAATAATCATGGTGGATTCATAGCTGTTCAACACACCTTCCAGCCAGCGAATAGTATTAATATCCAGATTATTGGTCGGTTCATCCAGCAACAGCACATCCGGTTTGGAAAACAGTGCCTGTGCCAGTAATACACGCAGTTTAAAACCCGGTGCAACTTCACTCATGCTGGCATTATGCAGATGTTCATCGATACCGACACCGGCAAGTAATTCTCCCGCCCGTGCCTCAGCTGTATAGCCGTCATACTCGGCAAATTTTGTTTCCAGATCGGCTGCGCGCATATAATCATCTTCAGTGGCATCCGGATTAGCATAAATGGCGTCGCGTTCTGTCATGGCTGCCCACATTTCTGTGTGCCCCATCAGTACCACGTCCAGTACGCGCATATCCTCATATGCAAACTGATCCTGTCTCAGCTTACCCAGACGCAGCCCCTGATCAATAGCCACCTCACCACTAGTAGGTTCGAGATCACCGCCGAGAATCTTCATAAAAGTTGATTTACCCGAGCCATTGGCACCAATCAACCCATAACGATGGCCCCCACCGAACTTAACCGATACATTCTCAAACAATGGCTTCGCGCCAAACTGCATCGTAATTTTATTGGTACTGATCACCGTAATACTTCCTTTAAATTCCTGACAAAATATTCTGATTTTAACACAGACGCGTGCCAAAATTCGGCAAATTCTGTGCTGTCGTTTACAATATCGTTATTTAAAATGCAAAAGTACCTTTGATTTATCGCAAATTTATCATGCCATGTTCAGATTAAATCCAAAACTGATTGCCTTATTACTATTTTGTGGTGCCATCGCCGGCGTGGCAGGCATGTCACTTATCGGATTATTGCATTTTATTCAGCAGTTAGTGTACGGAATAGTCCGTACAGACGGCATCACATTTCGTAATATTGTCGAACAAACCACAGCTATACATCGTTTACTTGCATTAAGTGCATGTGGCGTAATAGCGGGCACCGGCTGGTACCTGCTGCACCGTTTTGCTCCCAAACTGGTTGATATCAAAGAGGCAATTGGCAACAGTGCTACTCCTATACCGTTAGTTTCTACTTTCTTTCATGGTATGTTACAGATATTCACAGTAGGCATGGGTTCACCTCTCGGACGTGAGACAGCGCCACGTGAAATCAGTTCAGCCATTGCAGATTTTATCGGCCGGCGATTTAACATCAGTACAGAAGAGAGAAAAATCCTGCTTGCCTGTAGTGCAGCCGCCGGTCTGTCCGCGGTTTTTGATGTACCTCTGGCCGGTGCTCTGTTTGCACTGGAAACTTTATTATTCAGTTTCCAGCGCAATACTGTTATTGCGGCTTTAATCTGCTGTACAACCGCAGCATGGGTAGGCCGGATCGGACTGGGCAGCCAGCCAGCCTATCAGCTACCGGCAATTACCCTGAACAGCCCGCTGTTAATCTGGTCGTTGTTACTGGGGCCACTGATTATTGCATTCTCATGGCTGTTACAATACCAGCTCGCCTGTTGCAAACCGGCTGTGCGTACCAGCCCCAAGCTGATCTTTATCAGTATCGGTGCCTTTATACTCATCGGGGTTTTGTCCATGCAACTGCCGGAGATACTTGGTAACGGAAAAGCCGGTAATGAACTGTTATTTAATGACCAGATAAGCTGGCATTATGCTCTGGCACTATTAATCGGTAAATGGCTGGCGCTTCTACTGGCCACCCGTGCCGGAGCATACGGGGGATTTATTACTCCTTCGATGATGCTTGGCGGTCTGATTGCATTACTGGCAGCCACTGCATGGAACAGCATGCTGCCACCTGTCCCCATAGTCGCCGCAGTTGTGACCGGAGCTACCGTTTTTCTGGCAGTACAGCAAAAAATGCCCCTTACCGCCATATTATTTGTATTGGAAATAACCAATATTACACCCGACATGATAATGCCAATTTGCCTGTGTCTGCTTACAGCACTATCCTGCCAGCAAGGATTGAACAAAAAACAAAGTTAAACAGTATATATAATAATTTTACTACTCAAACCAGACAGTTTTCTGCTTCTGCCAGCCAGTCACGCGCCTGTAAATATCTGGCCAGAACAGCTTCAGCAGAACCAGGTACCGGTTCATACTGATATTCAAAGCGGGCTAAAGGCGGCATAGACATCAAAATAGATTCTGTTCGCCCGCCGGCATGTAAACCAAACTGAGTGCCTCTGTCCCACAATAAATTAAATTCAATATAACGTCCGCGCCTGTATAACTGAAACTGACGTTCACGCTCGCCAAAATCCATATTTTTGCGCCGCGCCACAATAGGCAGATAAGCTTGTAAATAAGCAGCACTTATTGCTCGTATAAAAGCAAAACAACGAGCAAAATCCCAGCGGTTTAAATCATCAAAAAATAATCCTCCTACGCCTCGCTGTTCCTGCCGATGAGGCAGATAAAAATAACGGTCACACCACTCTTTAAATTCTGAATATACCGTTTCACCAAAAGGCAGACACGCATCATAAGCAACCTTATGCCAATGCACTATATCTTCAATAAATGGATAAAAAGGGGTCAAATCAAAACCGCCGCCAAACCACCAGACTGGGTTACTGCGTTCCGGATATGCAATGAATAAGCGTACATTCGCATGACTGGTAGGTACATATGGATTACACGGATGCACCACCAGTGACACCCCCATTGCTTCATAAGGAGCTCCTGCCAGATACTGGCGTTTTCGCACAGCTGAAGCCGGCATAGCGGTACCTTTAACATGAGAAAAATTAACGCCAGCCTGTTCAAACACAGCTCCTTGTTTGAGCACCATACTGCGCCCGTTTCCCAATTTGCCAGACCATTCATCTGTTACAAACCCCGCAGTACCATCTTCTTTTGCCAGGGCATCAGCCAAATGTAATTGTAAATTTTGAAAAAAATCTAGATTTTGATTAAAGAAATCGCAACTCATGAAAAAACCGTAAACTAAGTTTAATTAATATATGTATAATATTAATTAATATTTGTAATACACAATCTACAATAACAGATTATTTTAATCAGTATTATTGTTACCTGACAGTATTTATCGCTTATTTAACAATACGAAACTATCAGTATAAATATTAAAACATGATATTTTTTGTATATTGTACATTTAATCAACACACTAAATCCGAAAAGGAAATCTGAATGCAACTTTATATTTATGACCATTGTCCCTACTGTGTACGAGCCAGAATGATATTCGGTAAAAAAATAGTACCGGTAGAAAATATCTATCTGCTGAATGATGACGAAGACACTCCGAATAAATTAATCGGAAAAAAAATGGTACCGATTCTGGTAAAAGATGATGGTACTGCCATGGGAGAAAGTCTAGATATCGTTCACTACATTGACCAGCTTTCTGGTACTACTCTTATAAACAATACAGTACGGCCTGAAATTGAGGGCTGGATAAAAATTGTTGATACTTACCGTAATTTCCTGACTTTACCGCGCTGCATCAGTATTAACCTGCCTGAGTTTGCGACTCAGAATGCCATCAACTATTTCATCAACAAAAAAACAGCTATTTTTGGTGATTTTCAGCACCATTTACAAAACAGTCAAACCTATATTAACCGGTTCAATGCCGATCTGATTGCACTATCGCCGCTAATTGTGAATGATCATGGTAGTAATGGTACTTTCGGAATGGAAGATATTCTTTTATTTCCTTTATTGCGCAATATGACTATGGTCAAAGGAATAGAATGGACTGCGCCGGTGCTGGATTATATGCACAGCATTAGCCGGATTACTCGCATTCCATTGTTTGATGACCGCGCAATCTGATTATTAAGCAGTTTTTTGGCAGCCGGCAAAACATAAAGGCTGCCATTTTTATAAAAATTTATTCGAAAATATCGATTTTAAATGCTTTTCAACAATAATCTTGTTTTGTTGGTTACACAATATTACAATAAAAACAATATTGATAAAGAATTAATATAAATATTTTATTTATTTATAACATATAGTTATATAAATAAATAGTAAGAAAATATTTACTTTATTATTTTTGAAATAAATAATCAATTTTAAGAGGAAATACAGCATGTCTAAAACGAAAACTGTATCAGAAATATTGGTTGATGTTCTTACTGAAGCAGGTGTCAGCAACTGTTACGGCATTATCGGTGATACCCTGAACTTTGTTGGCAAAGCGATAGAAAAAAGTAGCATTAATTGGGTGCATACACGTCACGAAGAAGCAGCTGCCTTTGCTGCCGGCGCTGAAGCTCTGATTACAAACAAACTTACTGCATGTGCTGGTTCCTGTGGTCCTGGCAGCTTGCATCTGATTAACGGCTTATACGAATCCAACCGCAATAATGCACCAGTAATCGTTATTGCCAGTCAGCTGGCTGCCACTTCTATGGGCACCGGATTCCCGCAGGAAGTGGATTTCCTCAAGGTCTATCAGGATACAAGCGTTTTCTGCCAGATGGTAAACCAGCCGGAAGAAGCTCAGCGTATATTCACTCAGGCCGCACAGGCTGCCATTAATAAACGCGGTGTAGCCGTTGTAATCCTGCCCAGCGACATCAGTAAAATTGAAGTAGCTGAAAAACCAATAAAAATATGGTGCCCGCAGCCAGTTACCCGTCCGAATGATAACGAAATAGAAGAACTGGTTAAAGCGATTAATCAGGGAAATAAAATCACCATTTACGCTGGTTTTGGCGCTAAAGATGCACATGATGAAGTAATTGCACTGGCAGAAAAACTAAAGGCACCAGTTGTACACACTTCCCGTGCTAAAGACAGCATTGCCTGGGATAATCCTTATCAGGTGGGCATGACCGGGATGTTTGGTACTAAGGCTGGTTATGATGCCATCAAAAACTGCGATACCTTGTTATTACTCGGTTGCAGCTTTGCATGGTCTGAATATTATCCGGAAAAGGCCAATATCATCCAGATTGATCATGAAGCTACTCAGTTAGGCTTGCGTCATCCGATTAATCTGGGGCTGGTTGGTGATGTTAAAACCACTCTGCAAACAATTTTGCCGAAAATACAGACTCGTAACGACAGCAGTTTTCTGGAGCACCATACCGCTTTATTTGCCAAAATTATGGATAAATTTGAAACGTATGCCACTCCGGATGACAAACATCCAATTCACCCGCAGCAACTAATAGAATTGATAGATAAGTATGCCAGTGATGATGCATTGATTACCGCAGATGTAGGAACTCCAATGCTGTGGGGAGCCCGTTATTTAACCATGAATGGCAAACGACGCTTCCTGACCAGTCTTAAACACGGCACCATGTCAAACGGTATGCCTCAGGCTTATGGTTTCCAGAAAGCCTTTCCGGGCAGACAAGTCATTTCTTTATCCGGAGATGGCGGTTTAGCCATGCTGATGGGTGATTTGCTTACTGCCAAACAGGAAAATCTGCCGATTAAAATAGTTGTTTTCAACAACAGTTCCCTGAACTTCGTAGAGCAGGAACAAAAAGGCGAAGGTTTGGTAGAAGTCTATGTTGACCTGAAAAACGGTGACTTCAAAACCATTGCAGAAGGCTGTGGTTTCAGTGCTCAAAGCGTAAGCAAATCTTCTGAGCTGGAGGCTGCTGTAAAAACATTCCTTGCACACGAAGGTCCGGCATTACTGGATGTTGTAATCAGTGATAAAGAACTGATAATGCCGCCGGCAATCAGCTATGAAAATGTGAAAAACATGGTTTGGTATGGTTCTAAAGCTATCCTCGAAGGTAAAGGCAAAGAAGTTATCGATATGATCAAAAATAACATCTAAACCTTTTAACAGGCCCGCTGACAGATTGATACAGCGGGCACTTTTTTACACATTAATCAAAAATAATTATTTAAATTAATAAGTTAATTGTATTCTTGAATCTTTTATTATTTGAAATAAAAAATAAGTCAAAATTTATGCACACTATTCATAGCCGTATTAAACAAGCTAGAACTAATAAAGGTTTAACCCAAGCTGAATTAGCAGAGAAGTTAAATATATCAATTACAGCTATCCAACTATGGGAAAATAAAGATGAAACTAAAGCCACAGCTCCAAAAAGAAAACGGTTAGAGGAAGTAGCAAAAATTTTAGGAGTAACGGTTACATGGCTATATACAGGGGAAAATTTTATACAAACAGATGAAAATCCAAAACCAACTGAAAACCCCAGTCCTAGTGAGGGATATAAAAAAGTTATGATATACACTATTGATTTATCAAAAAATCATGAAAATATCAAATGGATTTTATCAGAATTTGAAGAACCCCTACTCATTAATAATAATTGGTTCAAATCAAAAAATTTAATCCCTGATGATTTGCGTGCCATGCGTGTAAAAGGTAACAGCATGGCTCCTAATTTGGAAAATAACGATATTGTTATGATAAACACTAATGATGTTGAACCTGTTGATGGTGAAACATATGCTATTATTTACAATAAATATTTTTTTATAAGACAAATCCGTCAAACTGTTGACGGTATAAATCTCATAAGCTCAAATGGTGATTATGAAACTATTAAAATTTCTTATAATCATCTAGATAACTTTATAATTTTAGGAAAAAAAGTCTGGCGCTGTGGCTAATTAATATTCTTTATTTCTTTTTTCTTCTGACATTTTGAAAATAGACATCAAAATTTTTTATACATTTAACACAAAATATTTTTCTAATTCATAAAGATAGCCAATTAATATGAAATAAAATTTTAGTGATACAAAATACAATTATCCGGCGGCGTCAACAATCTTAAAGCAACACCAAAATTAAAAAATATTATATTTTTAACAACACTCTATTTTAATTTTATGTTTTTTTTAAAATTAAATAATTATACATTAAAATTAATTATTTATTTTATTCTAAAGGATTTAAAATATTGTTATTTTTTAATTTAAATAAAAATTATTTATTAGAGGTAATTCGGAAATCAGGTTTTACAGGATAATTCTGAAAATTTCTTACTCTAAAAATAATATGGTATTTTAATATAATAATAAACTACCCGACTTCTGATACATTGATAGCCGGGTAATTTTTGTTTCAATATTTAATATCTGTTTGAAAATTTTTTAATCAAAACAGATTAATAACAAAATCTACAGGTTACGTACTGCCTGTTTCATTTTACGCAGCCATTTGCGCTGGCTCCTTTTGTCCGGCATCCCTGTTGCCCCATATTGCCAGTCTATATACTGATTCAGTAATGCAATTAAATCATCATTAAGTAAATTATGCTTTGCGAGAATATCCTCTAACTCAAGTGGTCCGATAGCGGATATTTCTGATTCTCCGCCTTCTATAACAGCCTGTTTAAGCAAATTAATTCCATCAGTTAATGGCTGTGACTGCGCATTACCCTGACGACATAACCAGAAAACCAGCGGGAGTGCTGTAATGATAATTGCAATTACAATAACTATTATCAGTACATACACAGGTATATCTTTTAAATTCAGCCAGCTAAGTATTGACTTCTGACTGCCGGTATCATAATTAACCACCCATTGCTGCCAGTAAAACTGACCATTATCCAGATATTTCTGCAATAACGGATAAACTGGAGCCAAACCGGCACTCTGTGCAGCCGGTAAAGCACTTTCCACCCCTTTGTCTACACGCACTGAAGAAACGGCGCTGGTCGGGTCTACCCGCTTCCATAGTCCTTTTTCTGCAATCCAGATTTCAGTCCATGCATGTGCATCCTTACTGCGAATTTGCCAGAACTTATTGTCAGGGTGATATTCTCCTCCCTGATAACCAATTACGATTCGTGCCGGTACACCAATTGAACGAGCCAGCCATACCATAGCATCTGCATAGTCTTCACAAAAACCTTCACGCCCCTCGAATAAAAAATAGTCTGTTTTATTTTGTGTCTCCTGATTGCGTTTCGGTGTTAAAGTATATTGAAAATGAGAGCTTTTAAAATAAGTTAGTATATGACGAATAAACTCTTCACTGCTTTTGGATTTTCCAGCCAGCTGTTGTGCCAGTCTGCGGGTTTCAGGATTAAGCCTTGCCGGTAACTGGGTATAATAATTCAGCAAAGCCTGGTCCATTTGCTGACGCAGGTATGGAGTCATCTGAGAATATAAATGTATCCGGCGCAGACCTTCGCGACTGCTGTTGACTCTGACAACATTACCCACACGCCGGCTTAAATCAGCCTGAACATCAGGTAAGGGCTGATCCAGCGCCGGTATACGACCATGATCATCCTGAATAAACAGCTGATACCCTACCATTTTGCTATTAGCTTGTTGTGCCAGCAAAGCTCTGCCGGGTAGTTGTAAAGTATCTTCATCAGTATATTGCTCTTTTACCGCATGCCATATCCCGTTTTCATTTTTACCCATTACCATCACACGCCAATACATATCAGCATTGCGTGGAATAACATCATTATCAAAGATAACATTGAAAGCCAGTTCATTACTCAGAATCAGATTGCTGACATTTCCTGATTCAAGAGTATCCGACAATCCTGTAACTGCTGATTGCTGCGGCTGCGGCACACCCCATAATGGCGTATCTTTGCGTGGCACCACCATAAATAAAATAACGGCCAGTGGAAAAGACAAAATTAAAATCAAAGCACCCTGCCGTATTGCCGTCACCGGTTTGATACCCGCCAGTAACCCCAGAGATGAAATCAGACAGAACAACGCCACAACCAGCCAGGGTGCCATTAATATACTTTGATTAAACAGCAGCCCTCCACCCATCAGGATTAACTGTGCTAACAATAATATTTGCCAGTCGCGTAAGGTTTCACCCTCAAATGCTTTGAGTACTATCATCAACATTAGCAGGGAAACGCTGGCATCCCGGCCAATAATTGTTCCAACACGAAAATATACCCATACAGAAGTAGCAAGCAGCAATATTACCAGTGCCCATAATGGTAATTTTTTAATACTGGTAAACAGCAGAGCAATGCGCCCCATCCACAACAATGCGAATGCAGCGCCAACACTTAGTGGCAAATCAAATAATAAGGGTAAAGCCACCCACGCCAGCATAATCAATAAAATAAACTGAGTGCGTACAGGAGGAGATTTACGTAAAAAAACCGGATCAGCAAGCCACATTACCATCTACCTAAAGCATTCAGACATTTTATCCGTTGACCAGTCGTTGCTTCATAGCGCTGCCGTGGTAATTCAAGCACATATTTCTCCCCGCTTGCATCTGCTGCCAGTACCCGATAGCACATCATACTGGCCATTTTTTCCACGCTGGTCCCTGGAGGATAATCCCGATAGGAAATCAGTAATGGCTGTACCCGTTTTCCTCCCTGTTCAAAATATTTATCAAGTAAATTACCTGTCTTAGCATAGTGCTTCCATGCAATCTGCCGCAATGAAGTTGTATTCTGATGTGGTAGCAAATAAGCCGGATCCTGACCGCTCAGACTGATTAAAGTTCCAGGTTCATCATCACTGGTGCGTGCAATCGGACTGGTATGTTCTACAGGTTCTGGAAAAATAATAACCTCATCAGTAAATTCCCATTGAGTTTTAATCATTAATAACCCAAACGGTGCCATACTTGCTCCGGCCAATAATAACCGTGGCAGGATACCGCGTTTCTGGGGCGGTAATGCCCAGAGAAAATCTGTATTTTCAGGTGTAATTGTCCATAATTCCCAGTCACTGGCTGTGCCGGTTATTTCCTGTGCTGTTTGAAGCCATAACCAGCGTGTACGTTTACACCTGTCACAGGCTCGCAAAGTCAGTACGCATTCTTTACCGGCATAATATTCTGGTTGTGGTTCAATCGTTAATACTATCCCGGTTAACTGACGAATACCGGCAAGTGCTCCGAACAATAATATGCCTAATAACCAGAATACTAGTGCATAAGCTACATTCACCTGATAATTAACGGCCATAATCCATAACAGGATACAGGCAATAATCATGCCCCAGCCCATACGCGTCAGATTGACACGTACACTACGTGCCCGTAAAGGTGTATGCCCATCAATAAGTGTAGGAACGGGTGCCTCAGACAACAGCCACATGATCCAGCATTCCTGAAAGTAAAGTACTACTTCTGTTCTGGCTTTGCAGTGGTTGCAGCCGGTGTGCTGCCACAGCCACCCATACTGCTTTCACATCTTCAGGAACGACATGTGCCCGCCCCTGAATCCATGCATAGGCCTTGGCGGCCTGTACTACAGCCAATCCGGCGCGAGGACTCAGTCCGACTGCAAATGTACCCGGATTCCGCGTAGCAGCAACCAGCCGATAAATATAATCTGCAGCGGCTGCTGATAAATTAATTTTGGATACTTCTGCTTGCCATTGCTGTAATATTTCCGCATTGCATACAGCTTTAAGGCGTGGCACAAACTGGCGACGCCCGCCTGAGATGTAGAGCTGTTTTTCTTCTTTTTCTGCCGGATAGCCGATACTCAGGCACATCATGAACCGATCCAGCTGAGATTCTGGTAAGGGGTATGTACCCAGCTGCTCAGTCGGATTTTGAGTAGCAACTACAAGAAATGGTTTCGGCAGCACATAGGTTTTACCATCTACAGAAACCTGCCCTTCTTCCATGGCTTCAAGCAAAGCCGATTGCAGTTTGGGAGAAGCACGGTTGATTTCATCTGCCAGTAAAAAAGAATTAAAAACCGGACCAGGATGAAAAATAAATTCGTTGGATTTTGGCTGAAAAATACTAACACCAAGTAAGTCAGCAGGTAACATATCATTAGTGAATTGTACGCGCTGGTAATTTAATCCCATTACAGCAGCCAGTGCTTGTGCCAGAGTAGTCTTACCAACACCGGGCACATCTTCAAGCAGGATATGACCGCGAGCCAGTACACAGGTAACAATTTGTATTAATAATTCTTGTTTACCTAAAATAAGAGCATTGAGTTGTTTGAAAACAGGATCAAGTTTTGGGTTCATGTTTTAACACAGTTATAAAGAATTCGGCATTGATATTAAGTTTGTCATTATGAAAGTACTTATAGATAATCAGTTCAGCACAATTCATATGAAATTTATTTTACAAATAAATTATTATGGCAATATTTCAGTATAAACATTGCAAAAATTAACTTTTACCCAGAATATTAACATTATTATTAGAAAGATGTGAATATTAATCAATACGAATATATTCCACTGTCAATACTTCGATATTTTCCACTCCTTCAGGACCATGCAGACGTACTTCATCACCCTCATGAGCTTTCAATAAAGCACGTGCAAGCGGTGATACCCAGGAAATTTTATTTCTACTGGTATCAATCTCATCTGTACCAACAATATGTACAGTCTGCTCCTGACCATTGCCGCGCAAAATAGTTACAGTAGCACTAAAAAAAATCTGATCACTGGGTTCACGTGTCTCCGGATCTATAACTTGCGCGGCTTCCAGTCTTTTAGTCAGAAACCGAATACGCCGGTCAATTTCACGCAATCTGCGTTTTCCATATAAATAATCACCATTTTCACTTCGGTCACCATTACCGGCAGCCCAGTTCACAACATTAACAATTTCGGGGCGTTCTTTATGAACCAGATGGTAAAGCTCATCCTGTAAAGCCTGATATCCTGCAGGAGTAATATAGTTAGGTGCAGTTTGGGGTGCTGACACATTACTCATAAACTGTCTCCATAATTGACACAAAAAGGCTGTCTGAAAACACAGACAGCCTGCAGACTCTTCCAAAATTCAGCGATTATTTACGCTGAGCATCTACAGCAGCCAAAGCCACCATATTTACTATACGGCGTACAGAAGCCATAGGAGTTACAATATGTACAGATTCATTCATACCCATTAGGATCGGGCCAATCGTTACGCCATGAGATGAAGTACGTAATAGATTGTAACTGATATTCGCTGCTTCAACATTCGGCATTACCAATAAGTTTGCAGCACCTTTGAGTTTGCAGTCCGGCATCAGTTTCTGACGCAGTTTTTCATCCAGTGCCAGATCACCCTGCATTTCACCATCAACGTTTAGCTCCGGAGCGGCCTCTTTAATTAAAGCAAGTGCTTCCTGCATTTTGGTGCTGCTTGGCTGATCAAGTGAACCGAAGTTTGAATTGGACAACAAAGCCACTTTTGGTTCTATACCAAAACGTTTCATTTCATCAACACACATCAGTGTATTAGCAGCAATCTGCTTTGCAGTCGGTTCCGGATTAACATAGGTATCAGCAATAAACATATTACCTGAGGTCATAATCAGTGCGTTCATAGCACAGGCATTCTGTTCAGGATTGTTATAGCCAATTACTTCTTCCAGAATATTGAAATGATCATGGAAACGACCTACCGTGCCACACAGTAATGCATCAGCACTGCCCATTCGTACCAGCATTGCACCAATCAGAGTAGAACTGCTAATCATCCGGCGCCGTGCCATTTCCTCGGTGACACCGTGACGTTTACGCAGCTCGTAATAAGCCTGCCAGTATTCACGGTAGCGAGGATCATCCTGATTATTAACAATCTCAAAATCCTTGCCTGGCTGTATAGTCAGACCCAGTTTTTTCGAACGTGCTTCAATTACTGCCGGCCGGCCAATTAGAATCGGGAAGGCCAGCTTGTGGTTGACAATGTGCTGAGTGGCATGCAGAACACGCTCATCCTCACCTTCACATAATACCACACGTTTCAGTTCTTTTTTCGCCTGAGAGAATACCGGTTTCATAAACAGACTGGATTTATAGACAAACTGACTAAGTTTCTCTACATAAGCATCCATATCATCAATCGGACGGGTTGCGACACCGGAATCCATAGCGGCTTTGGCTACAGCAGGCGCCACTACAGCAATCAAACGAGGGTCAAATGGCTTCGGAATCAGATATTCACGTCCGAAAGAAAGCTCTGTATTGCCATAAGCAGCAGAGACTTCATCACTCAGCTCAGCTTTGGCCAGTTCTGCAATAGCATGCACACAGGCCAGCTTCATCTGTTCATTAATGGTAGTTGCACCAACATCCAGCGCACCACGGAAAATAAACGGGAAGCATAAAACATTATTTACCTGATTCGGAAAATCAGAACGGCCGGTACCAATTACCGCATCCGGTCGTGCAGCCTTAGCTTCAGGTGGCCAGATTTCCGGAGTCGGGTTGGCCATGGCCAGAATAATCGGATCTTTAGCCATTGTTTTGAGCATATCCACGCTCAATACATTCGGACCAGATAATCCAAGGAAAATATCTTTATCATGAACAGCATCAGCAAGTTTCCGCTGACCGTTATCCGGGATAGCAAAAAGTTTTTTTGATTCCACCATGTTTTCTTCACGATTCTGGTAAATCACACCTTTTGAATCGCACACAGTGATATTTTCACGCTTCATACCCAGCGCAACCAACAGTTCCAGACAGGCAATTGCTGCTGCACCGGCACCGGAACATACCAGCTTGACCTGACCGATATCTTTACCAACAACTTCAAGAGCATTTTTAATTGCAGCAGCAGTAATAATAGCTGTACCATGCTGATCATCATGGAATACCGGAATATTGCAGCGTTCACGCAGTTTTTTCTCAATATAAAAACATTCCGGTGCTTTAATATCTTCAAGGTTAATACCGCCGAATGTCGGCTCCAGTGAAGCAATAATATCTACCAGTTTGTCCGGATCAGTTTCATTAATTTCGATATCGAATACATCAATACCACCGAATTTTTTAAACAGAACCCCCTTACCTTCCATTACCGGCTTTCCGGCCAGTGCTCCGATATTACCTAAACCAAGTACCGCTGTACCGTTGGAAATAACAGCAACCAGATTACCGCGTGCAGTATATCTGTATGCATTCAGGGGATCACGGTGAATTTCCATACACGGTGCAGCCACACCCGGCGAATAAGCCAGTGACAAATCATATTGAGTAGCCAATGGTTTTGTCGGTGTAATCTGAATTTTACCCGGTCGGGGTTCTTCGTGAAAATGTAATGCTGCTTCTTTAATTAATTCATCCATATCTTTTCTCAGTCTTAGGTTTTCAACACCAATAAGCTTTTCTTAAAAGAGCACGCTAAATAAAGTCACTTTTATCTGAGCAATTTATTCAATATTACCAAGATAAAAATTATTCACATTATAGCGTTATTTAACAAAATCACACACCGCTTTATTACCAGTATAATCAACCACTGTACATTGTAAATATCATATTTAATCTATCATTCATAATGAATATTTTCTAGAACTTTAAAAGCCTGTTTATGCTTATGCATTAAAAATATTAATGAAAAAATTTATTGAATATTTTTTAATTGAAATGATATTAAATTCAATTAAAGTAAATACTTTTACTACAATAATCAATTTTAATTAATGCAGACTTATTATCCATCCTCGCTTAAATTTATATTCAATATTAAGTAATCTAATTTTGCGCTTAACATACATAACCCAATGTATATAATTAGAATTTTATCAGGTATATAAAACAAGCTTTCAACTGAAAACGCCATTCTAGTGATAATCTGCCAATATTTAAACCGATTCTCTGCCGTAAAATGACCACCTCCGGCAACAAACAAATACAGAAAAATAAACCAGTATAATACTGCCTGCTCACCCTGATTTAGTATAGGTGTCAGTAAGGTATCAATGTTGTTTGGATGAACATGAAAAACAAACAAGCGGCAACCATCTGTCTGCCCAAAATAAAAACCGCAGTTTGCACAAATAAACCAATCTTCAGCAGAATATTTCCTAATCATTTCAGCATATCAGCAACATCTGTTACCGAAAATAATACTATTGATTCATTTCCGTCAGTCATAGAAAATAACCACAGTCAGAATTTTGCCGAGCATACTGTATAAAAAATGCTGTTACCAGACACAATAATCTCAAAGCAAATTCAGTATCAATAGTATGAATTTTATTTATCTTAATCATATTAATTTATAAAATTTATTCATAAAAACATAAAAATAGTGTATTGAATTTACTAAAAAGAAACGATATCATTTTTATTCAATAATTATTTCCTTTAAAGAAACAAAATGGACACATTACAAAGCATGTGGGTTTTCCGTTACGTAGTAGAGTTAGGCAGCTTTACTAAAGCAGCTGAATTTATGGATATTTCTACAGCGATGGCCAGTAAACACCTGCATCATCTGGAAAAAAACATTCAGGCTAAACTACTCAACCGTACCAGCCGCCGCATCAGCCTTACCGAAGCCGGACAGGAATACTATCATCGCTGCGTAGAAGCACTGGATACACTTACCGAAGCCAAACGTGTTGCACAGGCTGGTACGGTCAAACCGCAGGGCTTACTTAAAATTACTGCTCCAAACTGGTGTGCTTCACGCCATTTTGGTGAAATTCTGTCTGAATACCGACAGCAATTTCCAGAAGTAAGTTTATCCGTTAATCTGGATAGCCGGCGTACCGATCTGGTTGCAGAAGGTATTGATCTTGCTTTACGTGTCACCAATAACCCTGAACCCAATCTCATCGTTAAACCGATTACCCGCATTGATTTTTTATGGGTAGCCAGCCCGAAATATCTGCAAAAATACGGCATGCCACATACTGTAGCAGACCTGAAACGGCATTATGGTCTGTTACCGCAATACGTTCATCTTGATTTACCGCTTATTCCTGCCTGTACCAGTAACAGTGCTCTGCTGATACACCAGATGGCGCTTAATCATATGGGGCTGGCATACTTACCTGAATGGATGGTGAGAGAAGATATACAACACAAACGTTTAGAAACCATCGAACACATTGCTTGTCCGGAAAGCCATACACTGTATGCAGCCTATATGAATCGTGAATTTCTCAGTGCTAAAGTGCGTAGCTTTATTGATTTTCTGGCAGAAAAATTTGAAACTGCTAAAAACCGCTGAAACTCAAATAAAAATCTAAGGGGATAACTGTATGCTCAGCCACGATAATGCCATCAACTTTTTACAGCAATTATTTTGCTATACGATCGAAGAAGCCAGTCCGGTGAATAAAATGAGTAAATGGATACCACAGAAAAATCCATGCGGACGGGTAATAGTTGTCGGTGCAGGCAAGGCTGCTGCTGCCATGGCGGCTGAATGGGAAAGAATATGGCCGCAAGACTATCCGCCACTATCCGGTGTCGTTGTTACCCGTTACGGACACAGCATTCCTACAAAGCACATCAAAGTACTGGAAGCCAGTCATCCTCTACCGGACTCTGCCGGACAGACTGCTGCTCAGGCCTTACTTAATGCTGTTAGCGGATTAAATCCGCAGGATCAGGTTTATTATCTCGTTTCAGGTGGCGCTTCCGCTCTGACCACACTGCCGGTTAGCAGTATCACACTGGCTGATAAGCAATATATTAACCGCCAGTTACTTAGTAATGGTGTTCCCATAGACGCCATGAATACACTGCGGAAACATCTTTCTCGCATCAAAGGCGGTCGACTGGCTGCCGCAGCAGCACCAGCACATATCACCACTCTGGCTATTTCAGATGTAGTTGGTGATGATATCAGTACCATAGGCTCCGGCGCAGGTGTGCCCGATCCTACCACGCTGGCTGATATTAAACGTATTGTAAATCAATACCAAATCGACCTTCCCGCAAGTGTTATCGCCTATTTAAACAAAGCAGAGGCTGAAACACCTAAAAATCTTCCGAACAGCAGTGCTCACATTATTATTAGCCCTGATCAGGTATTTACTGCTGTGCAAAACCGGGCAATCCATCAGGGAATTGAAGTACTGTATCTAGGAGACCGTATAGGTGGCGAGGCACGTGAAGTGGCTCAGGTAATGGCCGGAATCGCTCTGTTTCAGCAAAACCGGCATCAGCGCAATAAACCTTTGCTGATTCTCAGTGGTGGAGAAACCACTGTTACCTTAAACCGGCAACAAGGACGCGGCGGTCGTAATACTGAATTTTTACTGGCACTGGCTATTGCTCTGAATGGAGCAAACAATATTTATGCACTGGCTGCCGATACAGATGGTATTGATGGCAGCGAAGATAATGCCGGAGCATGGATAACACCTGATACATTACTCCGTGCCGAACAAGCCGGAATATCAACACACGACATGCTGAATAATCATAATGCATATGATTTTTTTAGTACAACCGGACAATTACTGATAACAAAGCCGACATTAACCAATATCAATGACTTTCGCGCGATTCTTGTATTGTAAGAATAATGCCGTCGGTAATGCTGGCGGGTATTCATAATACCGGCCGGCGACAGAATTTTTATTAATATGAAAGATTTATTTATCTGTTTATCGTAAATACCAAATTGAATAAACATATCTAACTATGAAAATAAATGATTCTCTAAATCAGCTTTTATGATCCAATTCTTGCATACGTTGATAAGCAATATTAATTAATCTTTTGATATCGTTCTCATCTTGTACTATGTGCATTTTTCGATGGCAATTTGGGCAAAGTGCAACTATATTATCTAATGTATCCGCACCATTCTGTGATAACCATATTATATGATGACATTCTAAATAAGGTTGATGTTCTTTATTAGTAAAAGGAGCAGGTTGTTCACACAAATCACAATGACCTTTAGCCTGACGCTTTACATACTCTGCTAACTCCATACTGCGTCGATAACGTGGCACTTTAACCGTCATTTTACTGGTTTTAGTTTGTTTAGCTCCATCATTTTGCTGTCGAATTTTAACTAACAGCTTTTTATCAGATAAGTTTTTTATTGAAGATAATTTCTCATTCTCATAATGATTTATAACTTCATTAGGAAGTCCCCCTGCCTTTAAACGAAGAGGGAAAATATAAACTTGCCGCCATTGTTTTTCTACATCTAATTGCTGTGCTGTATAGGGCTCACTGGCTTTAAGCATTTCACCTATATAAGTGTACTCATTTGTTTTGAAAACCTCAAAATAATGCACTTTTACACCATTGTTTTCAATATTAGCTAAGGTTTTATTTTGTGCAGATTCTAAAGACTGATCTCCCAATTGCCCCATACCTGTATAGTATAAAATATCATCTTTCCATATATCGTTATATATAGAATTTATATGATTAGTGATGAGCACCAATGTATTCGTTCTGTTTGATTTGCGCATCCCCCCTTGAGGTGAGCAAAGAAACAATTCACATAATTTCTCATTACTTAAAATAGTACCTTGAGCTAAAGTAACCATAATTTTTATTTAAATAATACTTACTATAAAATAATTTTATTAGATTTACGTTTAACTAAATTAACACACTTTTTTAATTAATTTCAGTAAAAATTTATGCAGAAACTATATATATATTTATATATCGTAAATAAATAAGCTTATTTGTAAAAATAAGCTTATTTATTCTTTGTATGTTTTTATATATAAAAATTTTAATGTATTCGTAATGTAACTTTACAAATTCAGCACCATTTGAATATTGACTTCTTAAAAACACTTGTATGTTCAGTTTTTTTAAAACCAGCTTACTGATAGAGTTGTATGTAGGCTTCAAGCTAGTATAGCTCGAATAGAGCTTTTTTCTCCCTGCTCTCTGACTTTGATTATGACAACCTCTATAAACTTTGCACCAATATGCTTACTTTGAAATTCTGATGTTACGACCAGTTTAGCCAATTCAAAATTATACCGATCCATTATTCCAATTGACCAAGGCGCATACCACTGGTTTTTCCTCATTCAACACCACTGATAATCCTTACTATCTTTGCTAAGCTAAGATTTCAAAAACTCTCTCGTTTAGTGGATAAGGTGATTGATGAATTCTGGCTGATAAAAATGAAGGTAAATAAATCATTCATATTACATAGTTCAATCACTCATCCACAAAATTTTATTTTTCTTCCTCTGTAATTTTTGGAACCACTTTTACTGCCAAGTTATTATATTCAACACTACCATTTATTTCAGGAAATATAATTTCTAATCCAGAAATTTTGAATAAATTTTCCGCTGTTTGCCAAAGTTATGATACATCATTACATAAAATTCAGTATCGGCCAGCCATGGCGATGGGCATACTGCACCAGTTTCTCATCAGGATTAACGGCAACCGGATCAGTTACCAAATTGAGCAAAGGCAAATCATTATGCGAATCACTGTAAAAATACACTTTACTAAAATCTTCCAGCTGCTGTCCGCGCTGTGCTAGCCACTGCTGCAAGCGGGTAACTTTGCCTTCTTTAAAACTGGGCGTACCTGTATAGTGTCCGGTATAGTTACCGTCTGCATCTGTTTCTAACTGCACGCCGATAATATTCTGAATACCAAACGCTTTTGCAATGGGTGCGATAATAAATTCATTAGTAGCAGACAAAAGCAGCATTTCATCACCGGCATCGCGGTGTCCTTGAACCAGCATTTTAGCCATAGTAGAAATATGCGGCACGATAAAATCACGCATATACTCATTATGCATTTCATCCAGCTCCGCGCGGCTAAAGCGCGCCAGTGGTGCAAGCTGGAATTTCAGAAACTCATCAATATCCAGACAGCCATTCAGGTAATCCTGGTAGAATTTGTCATTTTTCATGTCAACAAACGACTTATCTACCAGTCCCTTTTGCATCAGATACTTCGGCCATTCATTATCTGAATCACAGTTAATCAGTGTGTGGTCAAGGTCAAAAATAGCCAGATTCATGCATTTTCCTGTTGTTTAAGTAACTGGCGCAATAATGTAAGAGTGATGCGTCGACCCTGCGCCAGTGAATAATCATTCAGGGTATTGAGCATCAGCAGCAAGCTATCCAGATCTCTGCGCCAGTGAGCCAGCAAATAGCGGATTACTTCTGCATCAACCGGTATTTGCCGTGCATGAGCCATGCCTACCAGAGCGTTGAATTTTTCATCATCACTTAATGGTTTGATTTCGTAGACAAGACAATAGGCCATGCGTGTACGTAAATCTTCACGGATCATTAGCTGCTGAGGAGGAATTGCTGAACTTAAAAGCAGATTACCGTGCCGGCTGTTGCGAAAATGATTGAAAAGAGAAAATAGTTGCTGCTGTTCAGTTGCACTGAGTAATTCAATCTGGTCTACGGCAACACAGTCCAGATCGAACAGCCAGTGTCCCAGACCTTCTCTGGCTGCATCAACATATTCAGCTTTCAGCCCGCGTGACTGTGCTTGAGCCACCCATGCTTTGAGCAAGTGGCTTTTACCACTGCCTGCTTCCCCCCAGACAAAGATAAATGGGTCAGCCTGATGCTGTAACACATAAATCAGTTCCGCATTGGTATGGCCAAGAAATTTATCAAATCCGGGATAGCTACGATCGTCAAAGTCAAATATCAGTTGGTTCACTACAGTAGACCAGTTTGAAAGCTAGTGCGACCTTTGATTGTAGCTGTCTGCTTAGTTCATATCAAGCAGCATAACGATGGAATTTAACTGATGAATAAGGATTTTATATTTAGCAGAAGTGAAAACCGACAGATAAAATATTTACTCCGACGGTTCGGCAGCAAATACCTGTTTCCATAGTTTCTTCACTATCTGATAATATTCAAGTAAGGAAGCATCTATGGGCGTAGTGACTGCGTCACGAAGACGGGTGTTATGCTGTAGCTGTCGATAATAACGATACGCAGTACGGCTGCCTTCCGCCAGTTTACTGTCAATCAGCCCCAGCTTAGCAGCAATACTGAGTAAAGCAATATTGCCATAATTTTGTAATAATTGCGGATACTGATGTGCAAAAGAAAGAATCAGATACTGCACAATGAATTCCACATCAACGACACCGCCGCGGGCATATTTCACGTTACTATCAACTGGAGGATGTGTAGGGAACATTTTTTCGCGCATGGCAATAATTTCTTTCCGAAGCTGTTCTGCATCACGCTGACGACACAGTATCTCATTCCGTATAGCATCAAAGCGTCTGCCAACTACACTGTCTCCGGCAATAAAGCGGGCACGTGTTAAAGCCTGATGTTCCCATGTCCATGCACTTTCACGTTCATAGCGCTCATAAGCCTGTATATGTGTGACGGTAAAACCGGAATCTCCGTTCGGACGCAGACGTAAATCAATATCATAGAGCATGCCGGCGCCAGTCGGAACAGTGAGCCAGCTGGTCAAGCGGCGTGCCAGACGAGTATAAGTATCGACAGCATCCGGATGATTATCATCAAATACATAAACCAAATCCAGATCAGAAGTATAGCCCAGCTCTTTGCCGCCTAATTTGCCATAACCAATCACGGCAAAATGTGCAGTATTAGTATGCCTGCGTGGTAATTCAGTCCATACTCTTGTAAGTGCAGCTTGAATAATCAAGTCTGCTAAAGCGGAAAGCTGGTCGGATAAGGACTCAACTGTCCACAAGCCAGCCAGATCCTGCACGGCCAGACGGAAAGTCCATGCATGCTGAAACCGGCGTAAAACATCCATCTGGGCTTCAACATCACCGTGACACTCATCAAGCTGATGCTCCAGTTCAATCGAGTGAGCTGCCCAATCAGTATCTATACGCATTAATTCATTGCTGAGCAGCTCATCCAGCAATACCGGATGCTGCTGCAGATAAGTAGCTACCCAGCTGCTCTGGCTCATTAAACCAGCCAGCTTTTCCAGAGCCTCAGGATGCTCATGCATAAATGCCAGATAAGAGCTGCGCCGGCCGATAGCCTCAAGAAAATCCAGTAAACGGGCTAAAGTAACATCCGCTTGCGGACATTTTGCGGCAATACTAAGCACTGACGGTATGATTTCGTCAAAACGCTGTTGTGCAGTGGACGATAACTGCCGGTACTGACTGCCATGATGCAATTGCTGCAGCCGCTGCAATACATTTTTTGCATCAAACCCGTGCGCAGTCAGCAAAGCGATTTTTTCTTTGTTGTCACTTTCATCCTGCCATACACGCAGCATATCCGGATCATTTACTTTGGCTTTATCTTCCGGTTCAGTAAATATTGCTTCAAAAATCTGGTGCACAGCCTGTCTGTGCAGATTCAGGGCAGCCAGATAATCTTTGTAGTCGCTGTATCCCATACTTTGTGCCAGCATTTGCTGCTGCTTTTCACCAGTTGGTAACATCTGGGTTTGCTGGTCATCCCAGTATTGCAGCCGGTGTTCGGTATCTCGCAAAAAATAATAGGCTTTCAGTAATGTATCGACACTATCCTCCGATAGCATACCGTGCTGAAGCAAAGCATGCAGCGTTTCCTGTGTACCTTTTAATTGCAGGCTGCGTACCTGTCCGCCCCGTATTAACTGGAATATCTGGGCAACAAATTCCACCTCGCGGATACCACCTGCACCAAGTTTGATATTATCGGCCATACCTTTACGGGTAACTTCACGCTGTATCTGCCGATGCAGGTTGCGCATGCCGTCATAAGCATTAAAATCCAGATATTTGCGATACACAAAAGGTCGTACCAGTGCAGCAATATTATTCGGATAGTCTGTGACCAGACGCGCCTTTGTCCATGCATAACGCTCCCACTCCCGTCCCTGCTGAATCAGATAATGCTCCAGTGCGGTTTCATTGATTACCAGAGCTCCAGAATCACCATCAGGACGCAAACGCATATCAACCCGAAAGACCTGACCATCTCCGGTAATATCATTTAACAGAGCAATGATTTTCTGTCCGACTTTTGTAAAAAATTCCTGATTGCTCTTCTGTCGTTTACCATCAGTATCTCCGGCTTCCGGAAACACAAAAATTAAATCAATATCAGACGATACATTCAGCTCATAGCCACCCATTTTCCCCATACCTACAATACTAAGGCGTTGCTTATCTCCGCTATACTGACCGACTGGCTGTCCGTACAAACCAGCATAGTAGGCATGTGCATACTGCTCAGCAATATTTATAGCGAAATCCGCCAGATGGGTAATGGTTACAGTGACTTCATTTAAATCGCTTATCCGCGCCAAATCACGAGCCATAATATGTGCCATTACATAACGGCGCAGCAGGCGTAACTGGCGTGCCAGTTCATCTTCATTTTCACTGCTCTGTAATTGCGCCCAGTCAGCGAAATTCCGAAAATCATCAATGGTCAGTTGCCGCTCCAGCCAGAGATAAAGTTTGTCTGTATTAAGTAATTGATTATCCAGTAAACGGCTTAGAAACAATGAATACGGACGTGCTGCTGCAAGAATTTGTTCGGGAGTCATAATGGCATTAATAAGAAAATGCATGCATGGTTTATCATACCGTCTGAAACTAATACTGTGAATCAGTAAATCAGAGACAACGAAAGCCAATATGCCATTATAATGTGAAATATTATTAGTAATACTGTATAAGGAAGTTTTCGTTTAAAGCAAAAATTCCCTTTATTTTATATAATTTTAATAACTAATTAATTATTAAGAGTTAACCGCCATTTACTCTTAAACAGAACCTCGTTTCAGTTCTTTAGCAGTAGCCGGACGAATATCTTTTACAGCTGCTTTGAAACGTATATGAAGACCGGCCAAAGGATGATTACCATCTATTACAGCTTTATTATCAGACACATCGGTAACACGATATATACGTACCTCACCAGTTTTCCTGTCTTTAATTTCTAAAAGCAACCCTACATATATGTCATCTTTTTTGCCAGGAAGATTATCCAGCTGATCAACAAAAATAAGGTCTTCATCAACTTCACCAAACGCATCAGCCGGCGCCAGTTTTATATCGACTATATCACCAACAGTTTTATCATATAATTGTTCTTTCACCATAGGCATAATACCACGATAGCCACCTTGCAAATAGCTGTACGGTTTTGGAGATTTTTCGATCAGTTTATTATCAAGATCAAATATTTCCCATTCTATCGTCACTACAGAATTTTTAGTAATTTTCATAACATTTTTCCTAATATTATATTATAAAAATATTATTGTGCTGAATATTACCAGTAAAAATCAAAAAAGGAAGTTTACGCATACAGCAAAACTTCCTTTTGATTTAATTATTGAATAATATCTGCAATTTAATGATGATGGTGATCATGCGCCCCATGAACATGACCATGTTCCAGTTCTTCTTCAGTAGCAGGGCGAATATCTTTTACAGTTGCTTTAAAACGAATACGCTGACCAGCCAATGGGTGATTACCATCAACTACAGCTTTGCCATCAGCCACATCGGTAATACGATAAACCATTACATCTCCGGTTTCCGGATCATCCGCTTCAAACATCATACCCACTTTAACTTCAACCGGGAACACATCCAATGGTTCGATACGAATCAGATCTTCTTCCTGTTCACCAAATGCATCGTCGGGTGCCAGTGTTACATCCACTACATCGCCAATTATTTTATCATGTAACTGCTCTTCCACTAATGGAAAAATACCGTCATAACCACCATGTAAATAACTAATCGGTTCTTCAGTTTTATCGATCAGCTGGTTATCAGCATCAAACATTTCATAATCCAGCGTCACAACAGAATTTTTGGCGATTTTCATAATTTTTTTCCATAATCAAGCTGCACAGGCAGCAAACAATTTGTATTTTAACATGTAATGGTGCAAATCACATGACGTTACAGACAGCTATTGCAGACTATCCAGCCGTGCCATCATTCCGGCAAGAATACTTTTACCTTCCGACTGGCTAACAATGGGTTCACTGCCTTTACGTCCCAGCAAACGAATATCTTCGCCCGGCATTTCATCAATGAAACGGCTGGGTTCATGAAATTCCCAAGAACCAGCACGTTTGCGTTTATGACAATGTGTAAGAGTAAGGGATTGCCGCGCACGGGTGATACCCACATACATCAGCCGGCGTTCCTCATCAATATTGCCTTCTTCGATACTGTCAGCATGCGGAAATACTCCTTCTTCACAGCCTACCAGAAACACATGCGGATACTCCAGACCTTTAGACGCATGCAAAGTAGACATGCTTACCATATCTGCATCTTCATCTTCTTTACCATCAAGCAATGTCATTAGTGCTATAGTCTGGGCTATTTCCAGAATATTTCGGCCATCTTCTTCACCTTTTTTGCCTATCCAGCTGAGCAAATCTTGCACATTGCGCCATTTAATTTCTCCGGCCCGTCCTTCCTCCGTATTGAGCAAATGTGTTTCATAAGCTATATCGGCAAGCAAACTGTGCAACAATTGTCCGGCATCTTCCACAGTAGCACGTGCCTGATAATCAACCAGCAAAGCCATAAACTGCTGTAACGGTTCACGGCTTTTTGCTGACAGCTCTGCCAGTGCATCCATACTGCGTGCAGCTTCAAATAAACTGCATTGCGCCACTTTGGCATAATTATTCAGCTTAGCCAGTGTGGTTTCACCTACTCCTCGCCGTGGTGTCGTTACTGCGCGCAAAAATGCCGGATCATCGTCCGGATTAGCAAGTAAACGAACATAAGCCAGAACATCTTTGATTTCAGCCTTATCAAAAAAACTTTGTCCGCCTGAAAGTCTGTATGGAATTCTCCGGCTGCGCAATGCCTCTTCAAAAACTCTCGCCTGATGATTACCCCGATATAAAATCGCAAAATCCCGGTAATGTACTGCATCACCACCAATCAGTTTTTGATGAGCAATTCTGCTGACGACTACATCAGCTTCATGAGCCTCATTTTTACAGGCAATAACATCAATCATGTCACCCAACCCGTATTCACTCCATAATGTTTTAGCAAAAAGTTTGGGATTATGGGCAATCACCTGATTGGCTACACGCAGAATACGTGCAGTAGAGCGATAATTCTGCTCCAGTTTAATAATTTTTAAATCCGGATAATCTTGTTGCAGCAAACGCAGATTTTCCATATTGGCACCACGCCAGGCATAAATACTCTGATCATCATCACCTACGGCAGTAAACTTACCTTCTGCACCGGTAAGCAGACGCATCAGCGCATACTGACAGGTATTGGTATCCTGACATTCATCTACCAGCAAATAACGCAAACGAAGCTGCCACTTATAGCGAATGTCTGCCTGTGACTGGAGCAGCTCAACCGGTATCCGGATTAAATCATCAAAATCTACTGCCTGATAGCTGGTCAGAGTATCCTGATAAGAGGCATATAACTGCCCCATCTGATGTGTCCATGTATCATCAGCCTGCCGAATAACAGTTTCCGGAGAAAGCAGACTATTTTTCCACAGTGAAATCTGATGCTGGGCTTTAAACACCATTTCCCTGCCGGTACTGCCCAGTAATTCACTGATGATTTTGCCCGCATCGGCACTGTCGAGAATAGAAAATTGTTTTTTATATCCCGCAGCTGCTGCTTCCTCACGTAAAAAACGCATACCCAGCGAATGAAAAGTACATATAGTTAAACCGCGGGTTTGCGATTTACTTAATAAATGACCAACACGCTCCTGCATTTCCCGTGCCGCTTTATTAGTAAAGGTAATTGCAGCTATCTGCTGGGCAGGATAATGTGCTTGTGTAATCAGGTAAGCAATTTTTTCAGTAATAACACGCGTTTTACCACTGCCGGCACCGGCCAGCACCAGTAATGGTCCATCAAGATAGTGAATAGCTTCGTGTTGTTGCGGATTCAGATTTAACATGGTTTTATTGATGCTTCCGGCAAAAACACAACCGTACTGTTTATCAGGCCGGCTTCTGGTCAGCCGGATATCTTACAATTGCCAGTCTATCGGGCTTAATCCGTGCTCCTGCAGATATGCATTAGCCCGTGAAAAATGTCTGCATCCGAAAAAACCACGGTATGCAGATAAAGGAGACGGATGAGGTGCAGTTAATACCAGATGTTTTTTCCGGTCAATCATAGCACCTTTTTTTTGGGCATGGCTGCCCCAAAGCATAAATACAATATGTTCACGTTCAGCATTTAAGACAGCAATCACATGGTCGGTAAAAGTTTCCCAGCCCAGCTCTGCATGTGAATGTGCCTGACCGGCGCGCACGGTTAAAACGGTATTAAGCAACAATACACCTTGCTCTGCCCAGTGCTGCAAATAGCCATGCTGCGGAATACGAAAGCCGGGTATATCCTCAGTCAGTTCTTTATATATATTGACTAGTGAAGGAGGAATGGCTACACCTTGCCGTACAGAAAAAGACAAACCATGCGCCTGCTGCGGACCATGATAAGGATCCTGACCAAGAATAACCACTTTAACCTGAGCAAATTCAGTTGCCTTAAACGCATTGAACACATCTTGTGCCGGCGGATAAATCACCTTACCGGCCAGCCTTTCAGCACGTACTGTTTCCAGAATATGCTGAAAATACGGTTGCTGTTTTTCTGCACCAATTGCCTGATGCCATGTCTGCATTAAAACTTCCCCTGTCTGATAAAAAAGCAATTTATACCTTGCAGTCGGCCTTATACCCGTCAAGCTGCCAATTTTAGCATAGCGGCAAAACTACTAATCATGCCTTATACGCCAGAAATGCGCTAACGGACCATACCCATGTCCCAGATGCCAGTGTTGCCCTGCCTCAATCGCACCATGTACATAACTTTTGGCAGCCGCAACTGTATTAGCCAGATTTTCATGCTGTGGTCGCAAAGCGGCTATCGCAGCTGAAAGAGTACAGCCGGTACCATGAGTATGTGAAGTATGAATCCGGAGACTTTTAAAACATACCGGTTCATTATCCCGTTCCATCAGCCAGTCTGCAGCATCTTCAGAGTTATTACGGTGCCCGCCTTTTACCAGTACCGCATGACAGCCTTCATCCAGTAAAATCTGTCCCTGCTCGAGCATTTCTTTATCCGTAGTGGCTATCGGCTTATGTGTCATGATAGACAGTTCAAAAAGATTAGGTGTCAGAATATCAGCTAGCGGCATCAGCAAATGCTTCATTGTCTGCACAGTATTTTCTATCGACAAAGCTGAACCTGAAGTAGCCACCATGACCGGATCCAGTACAGTAAAGGGCAAATGATATTGTTGCAGTGATTGAGCAACCGTACGGATGCTGTCAATATCAGCCAGCATACCGATTTTGACTGCATCAATACGAATATCAGACATCACTGCCGCACACTGCGCTTCTATCATATCCGGCGCTACTACCATAACCTGCTGTACACCAAAAGTATTCTGTGCAGTAATGGCTGTAATCACACTGGTACCGTATGCGCCCAGCGCAGCAAAAGTTTTTAAGTCCGCCTGAATACCTGCTCCGCCACTGGAATCAGATCCGGCAATAGTTAAAGCACGGGGGTAAGGCTTGGCGAGCGCCATAAGCATCTCCCTGAAAATTTTTATTTGTCAACGAATTAACTTATATATACTTCCAGAAAAAAAAACAAGCCCGTATAAATATCCACAAAATATGCCTATTGACTATTTGTAAAGAAAAACCCACAAAAAAATATAATATTTTCAATTAAAAACAGAAATTTAATTCAAACTTTCAATCAGCAAAAATATGTTCTGCTGCCGGAAAAGTTTTTGCTTTTACTTCGCGAACATAGGCACTGACAGCTGCCTGAATACTATCCTGATCCCGCATAAAATTTTTGACAAATTTAGCTGTTTTACCCGGATAAATACCCAGCATATCATGCATTACCAGAACCTGTCCGTCACAGTCGACACCTGCACCAATACCGATTGTCGGACAGCTAAGTGCTGCTGTCACCTCTGCTGCCAGCCGGCCGGGTACACACTCCATTAATACCATATC
Source organism: Snodgrassella sp. M0110 (assembly GCF_016101465.1). NCBI lineage: Bacteria > Pseudomonadati > Pseudomonadota > Betaproteobacteria > Neisseriales > Neisseriaceae > Snodgrassella > Snodgrassella sp. M0110. The sequence continues at coordinate 43,196 of NZ_JACFQM010000003.1, forward strand.
AGCACCAGCCTGTGCATGAGCCTGAGCATCGGCCATTAATTGTGCCGCGGCTTCACCACGACCTTGTACTTTATAGCCTCCGAGTGTATGAACAGATTGCGGTGTCAGACCGATATGTGCACATACCGGAATACCTCGCTGCTGTAAAAACTGTGTGGTTTCTGCTATCCATGCCCCCCCTTCTAGTTTTACCATATGTGCACCGGCAACCATCAGGCGTACTGCAGCAGCAAAAGCCTGTTCTTTGCTTTGCTGATAGGCACCGAAAGGCAGATCAGCCAGAATCATTGCCTGTTGATTACCCCGTGCTACAGCAGCCGTGTGATAACAGATATCATCAACACTAACTGGTATAGTAGATGTTTGCCCTTGTACCGCCATACCAAGCGAATCACCAATCAGCAATATATCAACACCGGCATCGCTCATCAGACGGGCAAAACTGGCATCATAACAAGTCAGCATGGCAATTTTTTCACCGGCTGCCTTCATTTTCCTTAAAGTATGAATAGTATGCATATACAGATAAATCCGCTATTTATGTTTTATCAGAAAATACTGCCGGTAATAACAGCTCATTTATTTTTAACCTGCATTCCGGCTAAAGAAACCCAAATTTGTTACAACAAATATTCGGCTAGTTGTAATGACCGGCAAAATACCACAGACTACAGCCAAACCAGAACAGATTAACAAATATTTTGCCATCCTTTATTCTCATCTGACCGGGATATCTTTAAAACTATTTATCTAATATGGATATATCCAGATGTTGGTACTAAACCAGTAATTTCATCCTCGATAATGCCGGAAAAATACGTATCTGAATTTTGCAATTCCATATACAAAAACTGTACTTTTTTCTATAAAAAGTACAGTTTGTAAGTCTGAAATCCATCGCAAAGAGCAAATAAATACCTAATTAACAGAATATTGTCATTGATATTTTTTTACTCAAATTAAACGGCATAAAATGCCGATATAGCTAATTTACGACAAATCAGATTGGCTGAAATATCCACGCAGACAACAGAAATAATTATTTCACCAAACAATTTTAAATAATTATTCGCTTAAATTGAGATAATTACGACTACCCTGCATATTGGCAATGGTATTGAGTAATAGTTCAAAATGGTCATCATTACCAAGGAAATCCAGCTCATTAGTATTAGCAATCAATAGCGGAGCATGCTGATATAAATGAAAAAACCGACGATATTCTGCGTGAATCTGCTGTAAATAACCAGCCGGAAACAGATTTACCATTCCGTCATCCCGCTGGCGCAAACGTTTGTCGAGTAACTCGTCATCAGCTTCCAGATAAATAACCAGATCCGGTACCGGAAATTTCGGCATCACTTTCTGCTTAATCTGCCAGTACAGAGTCTGCTCTTCTTCACGTAAAATTACCGGCACATATATCTGATCTTTTTCAAGCAGAAAATCAGCTACAATCCGCGAGCGTCGCTCATCTTCAGCATAAATTACATTTATTGCCTCACAACGGCGCATTAGAAAATGCATCTCTGTCGCCAGCCCGTGATTTGCCGCATTCAGATAAAATTTTTCCAGAAACGGATTGCTTTCCGGAATTTCCGACAGCAGTAAAGCATCAAAATGCTGCGCCAGACGGCGACTTAAAGCAGATTTACCACTGCCAATGGATCCTTCTACGACTATGTAGCGATAATCCATACTCCTTTTTCCCCTGCTTTTATTCCTGATCGTCAATAATATCAGTTATATCAGTCATAATGGTCACCGCATCCGGCTCTTTTTTTAATAATGTTGCAGCTACCGCAGAAGCATTATCATGAGTACCGATTACATAATACGGCGCAATTGCAGCCAGCGGAACCATCACAAAAGCCCGTTCACATGCACGCGGATGAGGTAAGACCAGATCGGCATCATTAATATTCTGATGATTATAATCTATCAGATCCAGATCAATCACACGCGGTCCGTTCGGGACATCACGTATCCTGCCAAGTTTATTTTCCAGCTCTAATAAAGTGTTTAATAACTCATGAGCACTCTTAGTCGTGTGAACCAGAACAACTGCATTGACAAAATCCGGCTGATCAGTGATACCTACTGGTTTCGTACTATAAAGAGGTGAAATTGCCTTTACCCGCAATCCTTTTACCTGATTTAAAGCCGCCAGAGCTGCTTCAACCTGTTTACGTGGATTGTCGAGATTAGCCCCTAAAGCAATTACCGCTGTAACTAAATTCATGTTTCCTCCTGCTTGAGTTTGTTAGCGTGTTTGTTACGGTATCTTTTTTGTCTTGTTGAAGTTTTTTCTATTTGTGCGGCTGTACGGATTAACTGCTCTCGCTCTGCCTCTGAAGCATGCTGAAAAGCCTGCCACCACTGAACTGTTTCCTGAGATAATTCCCCTAGACTGGCACGCAGACACATAAAATCAAAAGCAGCACGAAAACGCGGCTGTCCGAGTAAGCGGTAAGGACGCGCCCCGCGCATAATCTCAAACTGCGGCTGCAAACTCCAGATTTCACGCATAGTTACACTATATCGCTGCGGCACACCCCAGTTTTTATCTACGTAATGGCGTTCTGAACTAATTGCTGCATTCATAGCAGCACTGGAGCGCATACCGTTATTCAGCTCCCGCTGCCATGCCTTTCTGATATGCGGCCATAATATAGCAGCTAATACGAAACCCATAGAAACTGATTTATCTGCCCGCAGCCGTTCATCTGTATTATGCAGCGCCAATGCAGCAATATTGTCATTATCCTCTCCACCCGGCATTAATGCATCAAGCAACGGATGAATATCTTTCAGACCAAGTTTATTCATCTGACGCAGGCAGGCCTGTGCATAACCACTGAACAAAATTTTCAGCACTTCATCAAAAAGCCGTGCCGGCGGCTCCCGCTTTAAAAGCTGCGCACATTCAGCTATTGGTTTAGATGTATGTTTATCTACGGTAAAGCCAAGTTTTCCAGATAATCTGGCTGCCCGCAGCATGCGCACCGGATCCTCCTGATAGCGCTCGACCGGATTACCAATCATTACCAAACGCCGGTTGAGAATATCTTCAACCCCATGATGAAAATCCAGAATAACTTGTCGTTTCGGATCGTAGTACAAAGCGTTGGCAGTAAAATCCCGGCGCATTGCATCCTGTTCTAATGTACCGAAACTCACATCTTTCATTATCCGGCCCAGCTCATTATGGCTGTTAACCGCACCGCCGCGAAAAGTTGTTACTTCGATAGTTTCCGGGCCAACCATAACATGCACAATCGGAAAACGCCGGCCGATAATACGGCTGCGCCGGAAAAGTTTTCGCACCTGTTCGGGTGTAGCATCTGTTGCTATATCAAAATCTTTTGGTGTCACTCCAAGCAGTAAATCACGTACAGCACCGCCCACCACATAAGCCTGATAACCTTCTCTCTGTAAGCGGGTAATGACTTTTTCCGCCGCAAAACTCAGATCATCTGCCTGAATATGGTGTTGTGCCAATGAGATTTCCCGCCTTTTGCCAAGCCGGGCAGACTTTCTCGGCAAAACCTTATGTAACCACTTTGTTAGCATAAATAATACAAAAGCTTGTGAAAAAATACTCGCGTGCCGCAGCAACCACGACCGATATAGTACTATAGTATAACCTATCTATCTGTATCTCATCATTCCTCACCGCACAGACAAGTGCAATCTGCCGGCATTTTCTTCACTACCACTGCCTACTTTGTATATAATACACCCGTTTCTGAACTCATCATGTAAGAAGAAACCGATATGTATAATTATCAGTCTGACACTACCCAGTTTCTGAATGAATTTCTGACTAAGCACCCAGAAGAGGCACAAGCACAAATCGAACATCGCGGCATGCTATGGGATGTACAGCTCAATCCAGAAGATGAGGCAAACTTTGCCGCCTCTAGATTGCCGAAAAAAGGCTATACCTATCTAACTGAATAATCCCTGTTTAACCCGTTATGAGCCAGAACGGTTGTCTGAATACCCCGGAGCTGAGGCAATATCTTGCCGGAATAAACCCTGCAGAAGCGCCACTACTGGCACAGCTGCGTGCTGAAACGGCACTGCATCGCAAGGGTAATATGAGTATCGCACCGGAACAGGCTCAATTAATGGTATGGCTTGCACGGATGATTCAGGCTCGCAACTATCTGGAAATTGGTGTTTTTACTGGTTACAGTAGTACAGCTATGGCAATGGCACTGCCGGAAGACGGACATATCACTGCCTGTGATATTAACGTAACCTATACCGATATTGCCCGCCGCTACTGGCAAGAGGCTAATGTCAGCCATAAAATCCAGCTGTATCTGCAGCCGGCAATAATAACCCTCGATAAACTGATTACCAGTAATCAAAACAATTATTACGATATTGCTCTGATAGACGCGGATAAGATACCCACCCCTCAATATTTTGAGCGCTGCCTGCAATTGGTTCGTCCCGGCGGTATTATCGCCATTGATAATGTCTTATTGCACGGCCGTGTTGCACAGACAGCCAATGCTAATGAATCAGAAAGTGTTCATATTATGCGTCAGTTCAATGCCAGCTTGATAAACGATACGCGGATAATTCCGTTAACCATACCACTTGGTGATGGTTTAACACTTATTCAGAAAAGATAATAATAAACAACCAGAGGAGAAAAATACATGAATTCACGTTTAAATCAATACCATTTCAGCCTAATCCTGATAGTTACATTTTGTATCAGTGCTTGCAGTAACATACCATCCCCCTCTGTTGCAGCTAGCAATTCTGCAGCGGAAGAAGTACATACAAATACTAACCAATCCACTGAGCAGCTTGACCAGATTCAGACGCAACTGAATGCTTTACAGATACAGATCAATGGCCTGCAAAACCAGATGAATGATATTCGTCAGCAACAAGATACATTATCGCGCTACCTGAATGCACATACTCCGGTCAGCCACACTACTCCGGCCAAAGCCTCCGCTACTAATGATAATACCAGCGAAGCACGCCGGCTATATAATGCCGGTCTTTATAGCCAAAGCATTCGTCTGCTGAAAAATGCTGATAGTGGTGGCAATGGCAGCGCCCAGGCACAAGAGCGCATGTGGCTGCTGCTGCAAAACCATTCCCGTTTGAATAATTGTGAATCGGTAATTAATATCGGCAAGCGCTTTAACAGCCTTTATCCGCAAAACAGTCAAAGTGCCAATGCCCTTTATCTGGTGGCACAATGTCAGACTCATTTACAGCAGCAGGATATTGCCCGCCTTACTTATCAGCACATTATCAATAGTTATCCCAACAGTAATGCCGCTGTTAAAGCCAGGCATCAATTAAAAAACCTGTTACCAATCAAAAAAGGAACTCGATGAACACTCCGCAAATTGGCATTATTATGGGTAGCAATAGTGACTATCCGATTATGCAGCAGGCAGAGCAGTTTCTGCAGCAATTCAGTATTCCTTATGAAATACAGGTTGTATCCGCACACCGTACTCCGGATTTAATGTTTGAATACGCTGAAACCGCCCGTTCCCGAGGCTTGAAAGCGATTATAGCCGGCGCTGGCGGGGCTGCTCATCTGCCGGGCATGGTTGCTGCCAAAACCACCGTTCCTGTTCTGGGCGTACCTGTACCAAGTAAATATTTGCGCGGTGAAGATTCACTACTGTCTATTGTCCAAATGCCTAAAGGCGTACCAGTAGCCACTTTTGCTATTGGTGAAGCTGGTGCAGCCAATGCTGCTTTATTTGCCATTTCCATGCTGGCCAATGACAATCCGCAGCTAGCACAAAAACTGGCAGAATTTCGTGAAAGCCAGAAACAAAGTGTTCTGGATATGAATTTACCCAGCATTCCAGCCTGATTACTATTTAATTCAGACATATTTGCTGCATAAATATAATGAATAATATCATTATGCTATTGATATTAATTGTATTCAAATAAGAAAGAAAATTGACTATTATCCTCAGTAGCATGAGCATATTTACATGATTAGAATTAGCTCCAAAAAGCAATATCAGTTTTTAGTTATCAACTTAATCTAAAGAATTTCTGCTAAGTAACTGAAAGTAGAATAAAGATTTAAAATTAAAAATAAAATTCCAGCTTTCTTATTATTGCCAACAACAAATACTAAAAATATTCATTCTAAATTAAATATTTCATTTGAATTACAATCGAAATTGGATTGATTTACAATTCAGTTTTAACAATAAATTAAGCTAAAAAATTAGTAAATTCATTTACTTATTATAACTAAACAAAATTTTAATATTAAACAAATAAAACCTATAAATATGTTTATATCATTTATTATGCTTGATACCCATAATAAATAAATTATTACATTTTATTTACTGAATAAAAAAAGATACTGCTCCTATATTAGCAGTATCCATTTTTTATAACAAAATATTATTTTTCTGTTCTCAAATCCTTACGCAAAATTTTTCCTACAGCAGATTTGGGCAATTCTGAGCAAAACTCTATATCTTTAGGCACCTTATAACCGGTCAGATTCTGGCGACAATAGGCAATAATTTGTTCACGAGTCAGATTCGGATCCCGTTTTACTACAAATAACTTGATTGCTTCGCCTGATTTTTCATTAGGTACACCGATACAAGCCACTTCCAGCACCTCAGGCATAGCGGCTACAACCTCTTCTACCTCATTCGGATATACATTAAAACCCGATACCAGAATCATATCTTTTTTGCGATCTACCAGTTTTACATAACCTTTAGCATCAATTTCAGCCATATCACCGGTAGCCACAAAACCACGGCTATCAAGAACTTTAGCTGTTTCTTCCGGCCGGTTCCAGTAGCCTTTCATTACTTGCGGCCCTTGAACCCATAATTCTCCTACTTCACCAACCCCGAGAACCTTGCCGTTATCATCACGAATTTCAATATCTGTATTCGAAACCGGCAAACCGGCAGTACCCGTATATTCAGGATTATTCAGCGGATTAGCGCACACGCCGGGGCTGGCCTCAGTTAGACCATAAGCATCAATAATGGGCACACCCGTAATGGCTTTCCATTCCTGCGCCACCATTTTCTGAGTTGCCATTCCTCCACCTAGTACCAGTTTCCAGGTTGAAAAATCAATCGTTTTAAATTCTTCATTATGAATCAGTGCATTAAATAGAGTATTAACGCCACTCATTACCGTTACCCGATTGTTTTTCAGAACTTTGACCAAAGCTTTAATATCACGTGGGTTGGTAATCAGAATATTTTTGGAACCGGCATTAGCAAAAATCATAATATTCACAGTAAGTGAAAAAATATGATATAGCGGCAATGGTGTTACTACTACTTCCTTTCCGGGCACCAGATTTGCCTTAATCCACTCTGATGCCTGCTGCATATTGGCTACAATATTACCGTGGGTCAGCATTGCGCCCTTGGACATACCGGTTGTTCCGCCGGTATATTGCAACAAAGCCAAATCTTCCAGCTCAAGCGGTACCGGAGTAAAACGTTGTTTTTTCCCTAATTCCAGAGCATGCAGAAAAGTAACTGCCCCCTCAATCCGAAAAGGCTTCACCATTTTTTTGACTTTGTGCAGCATGAAGTTCACTACAGTACCCTTCAGCCAGCCAAGCATATCGCCCATACTGGCCACTATCACCTGCTTGATTGCAGTCTGCTCCAGAACCTGAGCCACTGTATGCGCAAAATTTTCCAGTACAATAATCGCAGTTGCACCGGAATCAATCAACTGATGTGCTAATTCCCTCGGCGTATACAGAGGATTGACGTTAACAACTACGCCGCCAGCCTGTAACACCCCGAATACCGCAATCGGATACTGCAATACATTAGGCATCATAATTGCTACCCGCTCACCTTTTTGCAGATTCAGTACATTCTGCAAATATGAGGTGAACTGATTTACAAAAGTAGCAGTTTGAGTATACGTGAGTGTAGTACCCATATTGGAAAAGCTTGGCTGCGGGCCGAATTTCTTCACACTGGTGTCAAGAACGTCAATAATTGACGAATATGCACGCACATCTACTTCTGCCCGCACCCCTTCCTGATAACTTTGTAACCAGATTTTTTCCATTATCTTTTTCCTCTGCAACAATGCGTCTAATTTAAAGTGAAGTAAGGAAATATCAGTCAAAACAGACTGCAAAGAAAACATCAAATCAGAACATCAGCATTGTCTGCAAGATGACTGACTGTAGCCAGCCAGTCTGTTGATATAAGTGATTAAATTAATTATTTTGAATACTATGACTGTCGGTATCTCTGATAATACCACCACCCAGACACACAGCGCCAGCATACAGTACAGCAGACTGACCGGGTGTCACTGCCCATTGTGGTTCATCAAACACCAGTTCCGCGCAATCATCAGCCAGATAACGCAATTGAGCCGCCGCATCAGGCATGCGATAACGTGTTTTCACGCCATAGCGCCCTTCTGCCGGACGTTCTGGTGTCGTAAAACTTAAATCATGCATAATCAGGCTGCGACTGAACAACAGTGGATGATCATGTCCCTGTACAACCAGAAGCTCATTATCCGACAAATTTTTTCCGGCAACAAACCATGGCTCACCGTCGCCACCAATACCCAAACCTTTGCGCTGCCCCAGTGTGTAATACATCAGTCCTTCATGCTCACCTACAATTTTACCTTCCGGCGTCACCATTGCACCCGGATTAGTAGGCAGATAACGCTGTAAAAATTGTCTGAACGGACGTTCACCAATAAAGCAGATTCCGGTACTGTCTTTTTTTCCGGCTGTGGGTAACTGAGCCTGCTCCGCCAGTCGGCGTACTTCAGATTTTTCCAGATCACCCAGCGGAAACAATGCACGCTGTAATTGGTATGGTTGCAGTCGATACAGAAAATAGCTTTGGTCTTTATTCTGATCCAGCCCCTTGAGCAGATAATGTACGCCATCGCGTACATCCTTACGTGCATAATGTCCTGTTGCAATCAGATCTGCACCACCGTTCAGCGCATGTTCCAGAAAACATTTGAATTTAATTTCTGCATTACACAATACATCAGGATTGGGTGTGCGACCAGCCTGATACTCCTGAAGAAAATATGCAAAGACATTATCTTTATACTGACCTGCAAAATTAACAATATCAATATCCATATCAATCAGATCAGCCACTGCTACTGCATCCAGTGAATCCTGCTTGATAGAACAATATTCGTCATCGTTATCGTCTTCCCAGTTTTGCATGAAGACACCGCGCACATCATAACCGCCCTGCTTGAGCAGCCAGGCTGTAACCGATGAATCCACTCCACCGGACATGCCAACAACAATACGTTGTGATAAATTTGCTTTTGTATTCATTTACATTCATCCAAAACCGGCGCAGATTGTGCCACAGGCAGAACACAGCAGCAACCTGCCGGCATAATTAATTGTGTATCAAACTTACAAAAAAATGCCATAAATACACAATTTACATCCATAATCAGCTTTTTATTTACACAAAAAAAATTTTTACTCAATACTATTAGCCTAAATAACACAGACTGCCGGTACTGTAATATCTGTCTGTAGACAAATAATCACAAGACCGGCAGCCTGTGTAAATGCAAATCAAACTCAGTTCTGACGCAGACGGCGCAATACCTCATCGCGCCCTAATAAAGCCAGCACCTGATCAATCGACGGGGTTTTTTCTGTACCACATACAGCCAGACGTAAAGGCATACCCAATTTACCCATTTTAATATTTTCTGTTTCACAAAATGGTGCAAAAAGAGCGTGAATACTTTCCGCATCCCAGTGTGATAACTGTTCAAGCAGGGCTGCAAAGCGCTGCATACGTGCCGGAGCATCAGCATCCCAGTGTTTAGCTACTTCCTTTTCTCCAGGAGTGGCTTTAGCATAAAAATATCTGCATTCTTCAGCCAGCTGATTTAAATCCTGAGCACGTTCCTTAACCAGTGCTATCACTTCAGCCAAATCCGGCTGCTCAGTCACTTCAATGCCCTGCTGTGTCAGACGCGGACGCACCAGCTCAGCCAGACGAGAATTATCACTGGCTTTAATATGCTGCGCATTCAGCCACAACAGCTTTTCATGATCAAAACGGCTGGCTGAAGGGCTGACATCTTTTAAATCAAACCATTCAACAAACTGTTCCATCGTGAAGAATTCATCATCACCATGTCCCCAGCCGAGTCGTGCCAGATAATTCAGCAAAGCTTCCGGTAAAATACCTTGCCGGTCATAATCAACCACACTAACAGCGTCACGGCGCTTACTCATTTTTGCGCCTTTTTCATTCAAAATCATCGGCAAATGAGCATATTGAGGTAAAGCTGCACCCATAGCCAAAAGAATATTAATCTGTTTAGGTGTATTGTTGACATGGTCATCACCACGGATAACCTGCGTAATACCCATATCATAATCATCTACAACTACACAGAAATTATAGGTAGGCGTACCATCGGCACGCGCAATAATCAGATCATCCAGATCCTGATTGGCAATGGCAATATGACCTTTAACCAAATCATCCCATGCCGTTTCACCAGTTAGCGGCATTTTAAAACGTACAACCGGCTGAACACCTTCGGGTACAGGCGGCAGTGTTTTGCCTTCATCCGGCCGCCAGCGGCGGTCATACCAGAAGTGTTCACCACGTGCCTCAGCTTCCTGCCGCATTGCTTCCAGTTCTTCACGGCTGGTATAGTCATAATAGGCATGACCGGAAGCCACTAACTCACGTAAAACTTCTGCATAACGGTCAAAGCGCTTTGTCTGGTAAAACGGACCTTCATCATAGTCCAGACCAACCCAGTGCATACCATCCATAATCGCCTGCACTGATTCAGCCGTAGAACGTTCCAGATCCGTGTCTTCAATTCGTAATATAAACTTACCATGATGTTTACGTGCAAATGCCCAAGAGAACAAAGCAGTGCGCACACCACCAATATGCAAAAAACCGGTAGGACTGGGAGCAAAACGAGTACGAATCATGATTACCATTCTTCAGACACAGAAAAAACCTTATTGTACGCGTAAGCCAGAGTAAACAAAACCCGTTCGTGATATGCTTGCACTAATACCAGTAACCGTATGAAAGGCAGCATATATGAACTCCCCGAAACATCTGGCTGTTTACTACACTGGCGGAACCATTGGTATGCAGCAAACACCGGCCGGACTGGCTCCGGCTGCCAATTTTGCCAGCCTGGCTGCGCCGATTTTTCAGGAATACAGTCATCAGCTCAAATGCGACTGGTTTATTTGTGAACCACTGATTGATTCTTCAGCGATTACCCTTTCAAACTGGGAGACATGGCTTAACTGGATAGACAGCAAAGCTGAAAATTATGATGGTCTGCTCATTCTGCACGGTACCGATACCATGGCCTACAGTGCCAATATAATTGCGCTGGCACGGCCGAAACTGAATATCCCCATTATCCTTACCGGAGCCATGCTACCCCTGGAAGCTGATAACAGTGATGCACCACAAAACCTGCGTACTGCACTAGCTGCATTCAGCCTGCCGGGTTTTACCCAAACTGCCATTGCCTTTAACAGACAGCTCTGGCCGGCTGTCGGCAGCAGCAAAATCAGTACAGAACAGGCAGACGCATTTGCCAATCCGCAGTTTGGTTCACTGGCACAATGGTCAGAATCCGAAGGATGGTTTAATACTAATCTGCCTGTTGCCGGCAATTCAGACCTATCTGCACAATATGACATCAGTACATCGGCCAGAATTCACTGCTTTACTCTGACTCCGGGCGCTAATCTGGCAATGATTACCACCAGTCTTACTCACAATCCGCCTGACGGAGTAATTTTACAAAGCTATGGCAATGGCAATACACCTAATGATAGGAATTTTCTGGCTGCAATCAGACAGATTAGTGAGCAATCTATACCTGTTCTGAATATCAGTCAGGTTTTACAGGGATGTGCCTCTGCTGTTTACGCACAAGGACATGAATTGCGTGCAGCCGGCGTTATCAACGGCGGTAAATGTAATCTGGAAACTGCTGTGGCTATCCTGACACTGGCTGTAAGCAATAACTGGAATAAAGAACAAATTGAAAATCTGCTGCATACACAGAAGCTGATTTAAATATTTACTTTTGCAGGATTATCCGGCTTACCCTGTAACCGATTAATCCTGCAAAATTTTTGTTAATAAACAGCTTCTGATAACTTAGTCCGGTATCGTCGATACTATAAAAAGCTATTAACAACTTTTTGTATCCTCAATTACTAGAAACTTTCGTTGAAAAACTGTTCAAATTTTCCAAAAAATTTCATTTAAAATTAATCATTTAAACCAGTTTGTAATAATCAAATATCTTTATACAAACGCTGGTCTCTGCCAATTATTTTTAAATAAAAGTTTATCGGGTTTTATAGTCATGTGCCTATTTTTTATCAAACACGATTTCATATATACTGCATTTATATTTATTATTAATAAATTCAAATTAAATAAATATCCACAATTTGAAATTTAATTAACAAATTAACAACAACTTATGTACTTAATAAAAAAATATGATATTTTATTAAGAGTTTTAAATACCTATAACCATGATTTATGATATAACTCTTTCTTTTCAGAATAGAAAAGTCAGTTATGGAAGAAAACCTTGCGATAAAACAAAAGGCTTATATTATTCTGGGTTCTTTTCTGGTTGCCGCATTTATTATTGGTATTGCCGGTGCATTGCAGGCACCGACACTCAGCCGTTATCTTGCCGAAGATGTGAAGGTTAATCCATATCAGGTAGGTTTGTTTTACTCAATCAATGCCGTTGCCGGCATTGTCATCAGCTTTCTGCTGGCACAATACTCTGATAATAAAGGTGTTCGACGGAATATTATTCTATTTTGTTGTCTGATGGGCATAGGAAATTGCATTACATTTGCATTTTCGCGCCAATACTTTATCCTCGTTACCGTAGGCATATTTTTTTCAGCTTTTACCTCTGCTGCTATGCCGCAAATTTTTGCATCTGCACGTGAATATACAGATAAAACTGGCCGCAACATTGTCGTTTTCAATGGCATTTTACGGGCACAATTGTCACTGGCCTGGGTAATCGGTCCGCCATTATCATTTGCATTAGCCGTGAATTACGGATTTACCATTATGTATCTGAGTGCGGCAGCTATGTTTTTTGTAGCCATGCTGATCGTTTTTCTGTGCTTTCCTGTCATAAAACGTCCAACATCTGTTACTAAAAAACAAGAGCCAAAAGAAAAGATTTTCAATAATCCTAATGTCATTTTGCTGTTTATCGCTTCAATCAGTATGGGTACAGCCAATATGATGTATTTGATTGATATGCCTTTATATATCGATGACATTCTGCCCGGTTCACCGTCACTGCCCGGACATTTGATGGGCATAGCTGCTGCCATTGAAATTCCCGCTATGCTGATTGCCAGCATGCTGGTACCGCGCTTTGGTAATAAAAATCTGATTTGTTTTGCAGTCATTTGCGGCATCATATTTTATATCGGTATGGTTTCGACCCAAAACGAATGGATGCTGATTGGTTTACAATTCTTTAATGGTTTATTTATCGGCATAATAGCCAGTATCGGCCTGATTTATTTCCAGGATTTATTACCTAAACGTACGGGTGTTGCTTCTACATTGTTTAATAACTGTATTTCTTGCAGTATTATTCTGGCCGGTATGTTGCAGGGCGTAATTTCGGCCAACTTCGGCCATCAGAGTATCTATACCATTTCTTTAGCCATGGTAATTTTATCTTTCATCTTGTGCCTGATTATTCAGCCACCGCCTTCAGCAATTAAATCGCCCTCAAAGTCAAAGGTTAATCACTGATCAGCACCGTAATCAGCGTTCTAATAAGGTTCTAAAACTGACTATAGGCTTATCTTAAAACAACTATTATCAATATCAATAAAGCACTGTAGTAATAAATAAATTCATACCGCCAAAAATCCGCATTAACAAACAAATATTTTCCTAAACTATCCGACACAATCATATTATCGTTTAACAGTTGTAAACGTTTAAATAGTCATATTTCAGGGAAAATAAAACGCAGTTGTATGATTCTAAATTATTCAAAACCCAGTGCTAAGTTGATGGTGAATGATTAAATGCTGATGATAAAAAATCATAACCATATCCAATCCTACAATCGGTGAAAAACTGGCTGATAATCCTAAAATGGTTACCACAGAAGCTGTATGTGCGGTAACTGCCACCCGGATTACTTTAAAAACGAAGTTGGAACAAAACTTATTGCGTAATAAGCATTTTCAGTAAAAAAATTTCTATAGAACTTGGGGAAAGCTTTATCTATTGTTTTCAATGATACAGATATTGATGCAGCAGTAACCAGCGCCATAATTTTCAAATTCCACAATGACGGACAAACCTAAGTCTGTGCCAATCATATTTATGTGCAAAGCGCTGTCAACGACCAGTTTGTGCCTAAATTCTAAGAAACTATCAACAATTTGACCTTAGTCACGGTATGGATGCAGGTGTTAACGTAAGCCCTTTGATTGATAGTCAGGCAGTAGCAAAATTATTGAACATACTCAAGATGCCATCATTGAAGGCGCTAAATAGTTACAGGTTTGGTTGCAATGTGGGTGTTTGGGAAAAATCATATATTAACAAAAGTTATTATCAAAAGAATAATAGGAGCTTCTCTGAATTACTCAAACAATTTAGAAAGAAAAATAAATTCTCCGTCATTCAGTGATAAAAAGCCTATTTGAATTTAACAAATTGTTTTTTTTAATTAACATTAATATACAAAATATTGCGAATAGAACAAGGAAAGTTTACAATCCGCATGATGCAAAACCAATTGATAAACCCGTACTTTATTTTTGCTTGGTTCTACTTTGATATTAAGCATATACATTTGTAAATAACCGGATAATCTCAAAAATTGGAAGATTAATGAACAGATTTATTCTAACAATAGTAGCATTCTTTGCCTTGTGTTTTGCGGGTTATCAATGGCATAAAAGCAAACAAGAAAAAAAAATATTTGTTCAGGATATCAACTCCAGTACTGATTTTGATTTTGATCAGGATATCAAATCCAGAACTGATCAATATGGTTTTCTGGATATATCAGTTAATCTTCCCGGAAGTAAGGGAATTGTCATTATGGCTCCAATCAATTGTCCGTCACGACAGGCAAAGATTGCTGATTATCTGGCTACAGAATTAAATAAACAGAATATTCCTGCTAACCGAATTAGTGGTTACACTTTCAATCATAATCTAGCCAAAATGTCAGAAAGAGAAATAAATCAGATGATTGACAGAGTTGAGTATGTCAAAACAATGGCTTTTCCGCTGGTATTTGTAAATGGTAAAGTAAAATCTAATCCATCAATTGAAGACATCAAAAATGAGTGGGAATTACAATAGTTGTTTCGTTAACCAAACCTACTTCGACATGTTCAATAAAAATTAAAATTAATCAAGGGTGCCAATGTCTGCATCTTGTATTTTCAGGATCAGCTTCCCAATTGAACTATTTAATTTCTAATTTGTTTAACAATTGCCTTTATACAGTACTATTCTGCTTGGTTTGTTACAGGACGTAATTTCTGCCAACTTCGGCTATCATATGATTTATGCGATTGCACTTGCAATGGTATCTGTTTTATTTATTTTCTGTCTCATTATTGCTAAACCAGTCCATACCAAAAATAGTTTCTTAACAGCAGTATTGATTAGTTTTAACTGAATAACACTACACGCCCCCAATATCTATCAGGCTAAACCCAATCGGTTTAGCCTTTTTAATTAACACTGACATCTATACATCTTTGAAATCAATAATCAAATAAGGCTGCACTTTATTTGCCTGCTTGCAGACGCTCAGCAATTAAGAATATAAGCATAAATTAAGCAATTAATTTTTAAAATAATATTTATAATTAATATTAATTGCCAATAATACCAATTATAAAAACATTTAATTTCATTCTTATTGAATTTTTTTTTATATTCTACGTTAGAAGAATATTTACCCAGATTGACAGTATAAATTTAATCCCGTAATTTAACCGAATAAACCAATCAATTATAAGACTGATAGATTCAGTCAGTTAATTATATTGTCAGAACACATATCATACGGTTGATATTAGTAAAAACCTGCTTAGGCCGGTCTGCACTTTTTTGGAGAAAATATTATGA
This sequence comes from Snodgrassella sp. M0110, assembly GCF_016101465.1. Lineage (NCBI taxonomy): Bacteria > Pseudomonadati > Pseudomonadota > Betaproteobacteria > Neisseriales > Neisseriaceae > Snodgrassella > Snodgrassella sp. M0110. Next base: position 59,401 of record NZ_JACFQM010000003.1, read on the forward strand.
GTCAAACAAGCAATGTTCGTCAGCGTCAACTGGCCGCAGCTCCTCGTGGCGTTGGTTTCATGTGCGATTTTTATATTGATCACGCTAAAAACGCTGAGTTCTGGACTCCTGAAGGTAAGCGTTACATTGACTTTGCCGGAGGTATCGGCGTTCTGAATACTGGTCATCTGCATCCCAAAGTACAAAAAGCAGTAGCTGATCAACTGCAGAAATTTTCGCATACCTGTTTTAATACTGTTCCATATGAGCTGTATGCTAAGGTTGCCGAAAAAATTAATGCCAGAGCACCTATTGCCGGCGACAAACGCACAATGTTTGTTACCTCTGGTGCTGAAGCTGTTGAAAATGCCATTAAAATTGCCCGTGCCTATACCAAAAGACGTGGTGTAATCGCATTTAACGGTGCCTTTCATGGCCGTACCAATCTCACTATGGCTTTAACCGGCAAAATCGCACCCTATAAAGTAGATTTCGGGCCGTTCCCTGCTGATATCGTACATGCACCTTATCCGAATGCACTGCATGGCGTTAGCATTGAAGATGCATTGCACGGTCTTCATAATATTTTCAAATGCCATCTGGCGCCCAGCGATGTTGCTGCTATTATTATCGAAGTAGTTCAGGGTGAAGGCGGCTTTAATGTTACACCAAATGAATTTCTGCGTGCCTTACGCCAGCTGGCGGATGAACATGGAATTGTGCTGATTTTTGATGAAATTCAGTCCGGCTTTGCCCGTAGCGGAAAAATGTTTGCTACCGAACTGACCGGCGTACAGCCAGATTTAATGACCATTGCCAAATCTTTGGCCGGTGGTTTTCCACTTTCCGGTGTAGTAGGCAAAGAAGCCATAATGAATGCTCCTGTGGTAGGCGGCCTGGGCGGCACTTACGCCGGTAATCCGCTGGGACTGGCTGCTGCTGATGCAGTTATTGATGTTATCGAAGAAGAAAAACTGTGTGAGCGCGCCAATATTCTGGGGAACAGATTAAAAGAACGCTTTAACAATTTAAAAGAAGTTATTCCGTCTATTACAGAAGTACGCGGACCGGGCTCTATGGTCGCCATTGAATTAGTTAAACCCGCCACCTCAGAACCAGATGCTGAACGTACCAAAAAAGTACAGCAACTGGCGCTGGAAAACGGTCTGATGATTCTGACCTGCGGACAGTATTACAACGTAATTCGTTGTCTCTATCCGCTTACTATTGAAGATCATGTATTTGATGAAGCATTGAATATACTTGAAACTGCCCTGCGTCAGGCTCAATAATATTCATTGTCTGCAGGCTGCTCCGGTAGAATATTTTACCTGCAGCCTGTCATGTCTGTTTCAGTTTTTTTAGGAAAAAACTATGCAATTGCATGATTCTGCATTATTAAAAACCCAGTGTTATATAAATGGACAATGGCTGAACGCCGATAATGGCGCAGTTATTTCAGTTATCAATCCGGCTACCGGAAACAATCTGGCAGACGTGCCCCGCATGGGTACAGCAGAAGCTGAACGTGCTGTAGCAGCAGCACATGCAGCATTGAAACCATGGCAAGCCAAATCAGCCAAAGAGCGCAGTAATCTTCTGCGCCGCTGGTTTGAACTAATGATGCAGCATCAGGAAGATCTGGGCATTATCCTGACTTCAGAACAGGGGAAGCCACTGGCTGAGGCTAAAGGTGAAATTGCCTATGGTGCATCTTATCTGGAATGGTATTCAGAAGAAGCCAAGCGTATTTATGGTGACACCATACCCGCGCCGTCAAACGACAAACGGATTATGGTACTTAAGCAGCCAATCGGCGTATGTGCAGCCATTACGCCATGGAACTTTCCGAATGCGATGATTACCCGCAAGATTGCTCCGGCTCTGGCTGCCGGCTGTACTTTTGTTATTCGTCCGGCCTCACAAACACCATTATCTGCACTGGCCATTGCTGAGCTGGCACAGCGTGCCGGCATCCCGCCCGGAGTAGTCAATGTCATTACCGGCAGCTCCAGTGAAATCGGTAAAGTATTAACTGAAGACGATCGGGTAAAAAAATTCAGTTTTACCGGTTCTACAGAAGTAGGTCGTAAACTGATTGCTCAGTGCGCCGGTACTGTAAAAAAAGTATCTATGGAACTGGGTGGTAATGCACCATTTATCGTCTTCAATGACGCTGATATCGACGCAGCCGTAGAAGGTGCGATGATTTCCAAATTCCGCAATGCCGGCCAGACCTGCGTATGTGCAAACCGGTTATACGTACAAAGTGCTGTATATGATGAATTCGTGGATAAACTGGCTCAGGCCATTGCCAAACTGAAAATAGGCAACGGACTGGATCAGGGTGTAACTGTCGGACCATTAATCGATGCAGGTGCGGTTAACAAAGTTCAGGAACATATTACTGATGCTATTGGCAAAGGGGCGGAAATCGTTACCGGCGGAACCGCAGATAATCACGGTGAATTATTCTTCCAACCTACATTACTGAAAAATGTTACTCAGGACATGAAAGTTGCCCGTGAGGAAACTTTTGGTCCGCTGGCGCCGGTATTTCGTTTTGAAAGCGAAGACGAAGTTGTCAGCTGGGCTAATGACACCGAATTCGGGCTAGCCAGTTATTTCTACAGCCGTGATATCGGCAGAATAGTACGCGTCAGCGAAAATCTGGATTATGGCATGGTAGCCATCAATACAGGACTGCTGTCAAATGAAGCAGCACCTTTTGGCGGCGTCAAGCAATCCGGTCTTGGTCGGGAAGGTTCTAAATACGGTATAGAAGATTACGTTGAAATTAAATATGTACTTCTTGCCGGCATTGACCAGTAATTCCTGAATCCGCGGCAGCCATAATCTGCTTCGCTGCCGCTTTCTTCATAATTATAAAAATCCTGAATGCACTGCATAAATCAGGATGGGGCGTTGTTGACTGAATTCAGCCAGCTAAAGGCGTTTCAGTCTGATATTACTCTTTCCAAAGGAGAATTAATTTGAGCACATCATCCACACTGAAAAACGGACTTAAATCACGCCATCTGACTATGATTTCTATTGCCGGCGTGATCGGAGGGGCTTTATTTATTGGCTCCGGCTCTGTAATTTACCATACGGGACCCGCAGCCATTCTTGCCTATGGTGCCGGCGGTCTTCTGGTCATGCTGATTATGCGCATGTTAGGAGAAATGGCTGTAGCGCATCCAGATAGCGGTTCTTTTTCCACATATGCCGATACTGCTATCGGCCGCTGGGCAGGTTTCAGCATTGGCTGGTTATACTGGTTTTTCTGGGCATTGCTCATGGGCTGGGAAGCCTATGTAGCCGGTAAAATTCTTAATAACTGGTTTCCTGTATTTCCCATCTGGAGCTATATGCTGGCAGTAACCGTAGCTCTGGTTGTTATCAATCTGATGGATGTTAAAAATTACGGGGAATTTGAATTCTGGTTTGCTTTAATCAAAGTAGTCGCCATTGTATTGTTTCTGATTGTAGGCAGTCTGGCTATTATCTATTTATGGCCGTGGGGTCAGGCAGATGCAAAAGGCTGGACACACTTAACTGATCAGGGATTCATGCCTAAAGGATCATCATCTGTGGTAACAGCATTGCTGGGTGTTATGTTTGCCTATATTGGTGCTGAAATCGTTACTGTTGCTGCTGCAGAATCCAACCATCCGGCTACAGAAATTCGTAAAGCCACAAAATCTGTTGTCTGGCGCATCATCCTGTTTTATGTAGGTTCGATTTTTATTACCGTTTGTCTGATTCCGTATAACGACCCGCGGCTGAATGATGCCACATGGGGAACATACAGTGTAGTATTAACCTCTCTGGGAATTCCTCAGGCACGTCATATCGTCAACTTTGTTGTCCTTACTTCGGTTTTAAGCTGTTTTAATTCAGCTCTGTATACCTGTTCGCGCATGTTATATTCATTGGCAAAACGCGGCGATGCTCATCGGATCATGTCCTATACCTCGAAAAATGGCAGTCCGCAAATTGGCGTGCTTATTTCCTGTATCTTTACCCTGTTTGCAGTATATCTCACCGCTACCTCCAAAATGGATGTTTACGATGTACTGATGACTGCTACCGGTACGATTGCCCTGTATGTTTATCTCGCTATCAGCTGCTCACAATTATTTCTGCGTAAAAAACTGGAAAAACAAGGGCAGACACTGACATTTAAAATGTGGTGCTTTCCATGGCTGACTTATCTGGTTATCGGGCTGATTATTGCTTCGATTATTATTATGATTATCGAAGGAACCTATAAATATGAAGTAATATATACCAGCATACTGGCGGCTATCATCCTGATAATGGGTATAGTGGCACAAATATTTAAAATCGGCAGCCAGCAGAATAAAACAGAATAATATTTATCTATCTTGACACAGATTGATTAAGATAAATATTCGGATAAATTAATTTAAATTTTATTCGCCATAACTGGCAACAATTCAGTACACTATTCATTTTGAAATTTAACCGGCACAAAATGATTACACTAGAACAATGTCAGCAATGGGATGCCGCCGATATTCTGGCTCCCCTAAAAAATCAGTTTGAATTACCACAAGGGGTTATATATCTGGATGGTAACTCTTTGGGTGCGAAACCCAGAAAAGCTGCAGAAAATGCTCAGGCAGTGATTAATCAGCAATGGGGTACTGATCTGATTAATAGCTGGAATAAAGCCGGCTGGTGGGATTTACCGGTTCGATTAGGCAATAAAGTCGGTCAGCTGATTGGTGCTCAGGAAAATGAAACCGTTGTTACCGATACAACCAGCCTGAATCTGTTTAAAGTATTGGCCACAGCCATCCATATTCAGCAGAATAATGACAATAATCGTAAAATCATTATCGCTGAGCGTGATTCTTTCCCTACCGATATTTATATGATTGAAGGTTTCATGGCTCTGATTAATCAGGGTTATCAGCTTCATCTAATAGATACACCGGCAGATCTGCCCGCCCGTATTAATGAAAACACTGCTGTTGTAGTGTTATCTCATGTTAACTATCGTACCGGCTACCTGCATGACATGGCAGCAAACAATGCACTGGTACATTCGCATGGTGCATTACTTATCTGGGATTTGTGTCATTCAATCGGTGCTGTACCTATTGATCTGAATGCCAGTAACAGTGATTTTGCTATTGGTTGTACTTACAAATATTTGAACGGCGGACCCGGCGCACCTGCTATGCTGTGGGTAAATGAGCGTTATCAGACTGCATTCAGCCAGCCATTATCCGGCTGGTGGGGTCATGCGCGGCCGTTTGATATGGCTGAAAGCTATACACCCGCAGACAATATCCGTCGTTATTTATGCGGTACACAGCCAATTGTATCTATGAGCCTGATAGAAAGCGGCGTAGATATCTTTTTGCAAACAGATATGCAGTCATTACGGCACAAATCTCTGCAACTAACTGATTTACTGATTGCCCTTACTGAGCAGGAATGTGCCGGACATAATTTAACGCTGATTACACCGCGTGAACATGCTCACCGTGGCAGCCATGTCAGCCTACGTCACCCTCATGGTTATGCCATAGTTCAGGCTCTGATTGCCCGCGGTGTAATCGGAGATTATCGCGAACCGGAAGTGATTCGCCTGGGAGTTACACCTTTGTATCTGAGCTATACCGATATCTGGCATGCTGTTCAGCATCTGAAACAGGTATTAATTAATGAGGAGTGGGCACAGCCACAGTTTCACACGCGCGGACAGGTAACCTGATTTGCATTTCTTTAATCCACACAGGTACAGGCCGGGCATGAATATTCTGCTCGGCTTATGCTTCTCATCTTAAGGAAAAACGATGGGTAATTTCGAGCGTATTCAGTCTCGGGAAACAGGATTACACAAAAAGCTATCCGCCGGTCAGATGAGCATGATTGCCATTGGCGGAGCAATAGGAACCGGCTTATTTCTGGGCAGCAAATTTGCCATTGGCTTTGCCGGTCCTGCTGTTATCATCAGTTATGCACTGGGCGGCATGATTGCACTGGCTTTAATGGGATGTCTGGCAGAAATGACTGTGCAGCACCCTACTTCGGGTTCTTTTGGTGCGTATGCTGAATTTTATCTGCATCCTCTGTCCGGTTTTCTGGTGCGTTACAGTTACTGGGCCTGTATTGTTCTGGCTGTGGGTACAGAAGTCACAGCCATCGCTGAATACATGAAGTTCTGGTTTCCACAGGTTGATTCATGGATATGGATTGCACTGTTTTCATGCTGTCTGATCGGCGTTAATGCCTATAGTGTCAAAGCTTTCGGTTCAGTTGAATACTGGTTTTCCACCATTAAAATTTTTGCCATTATCGTATTTATTGTACTGGCCATCAGTGTATTACTAACGCAAAGCAGTATCAGCAGAATTGAACAAAACATGTTTAGCGGCGGCTTTGCTCCGCATGGATTTTCCGGTATCTGGACCGGTGTTATTATTTCCATATTCAGCTATCTCGGTATTGAAATGATCGCTATAGCCGCAGGTGAAGCCACCAATCCTGAACAGGCAGTTAAAACCGCGTTTAAAGGAACTTTTGCAAGGCTATTGATATTTTATCTGCTTGCACTCAGTCTGATTGTCATGCTGGTACCGTGGCAGGAATTAATTAAAGAAGGAAGCACCAGCCCGTTTGTCAGCGTAATGAAAAATGTAGGTATACCATTTGCCGACAGTATTCTGAACTTTATTGTCATTGTTGCTGCACTTTCAGCCATGAACAGTATGCTCTATATTGCCACTCGTATGATGTTCAGTCTGTCTCGTGCTAACGAAGCACCACAAATATTCGGTAAAGTAAAAAGTAATGGCGTACCACTGAATGCACTGGCTTTATCTTCTGCCGGTATTGCTGTCGCCGCACTGGTTTATATTTTAAATCCGGAAACGGCTTTTCCGGTTATGATAGCTTTGTCTATGTTTGGTGCATTATTCAGCTGGGGGGCTGTATTTCTGACACATCTGTGTTTTCGCATCCGGATGCAGCGGATGCAGCTAAAACTGAAATTCCGTGTACCCGGTTTTCCATTTGTCACTATAGCCGGTTTATTGGCAATCATCAGCATCATGATCACCACATGGTTTACCCCGATATTCCATGCTACTTTATTATTTGGCGTGCCTTTTCTGGCATTTTTAATTCTGGCATATTTTATTCAAATATACCATAAAAAGTACAAATAAATAAATACTAAGTGTATATACCCTCACAGCATCAATGCCAGCGGGCATTGATGCTGTTATTAAATTGATAGAATGCCATTTGTAATATCAGACTGGAAAAATCCGAGCCACATAAAAATTTATATATTAAAAAATATATTTTCATATTGATAATAAAATGACTATTTACTGAGATTCAGTAAATAGTCATTTTAGAAATTAGATATTGTTTAGATTATTAAATTACTTAATATAATCCTTCAAAAATATTGAAAGTTTTTGATTTTTTACTTTATGTAAGTAATAAGAAAATTAACCCGGAATCCAAAAAAACATTCTGGCTGAAAAATCGCCCACACTAATACCAGTAGAAGGTTTAAACGGAATAAACATCACTATAATAAAATAAAGCACCATTAAACAGAATATCATTGAAATAGCTTTACGCCACATAGCTAAATATAAAAAAATACTATAGACTAAAAATGCCAATATATTTCTATTTAACTTAAACTTTTATTCACACGGTAAATTATTATAATTTTTCTGAAACTGCTCAATGGATTTAAATTTAGGTAATCCATTCTCTTCATAAAACTTAAATCCAAACAGCCATGCTTCACTAAGTGCCATATCGGAAGAATCACATGGTTTTTAATTACTATTATTATCCATAAATAATTTATAAGTATGCTAAAACCAAAAAATTTCATTTTTTACAAAAAGCAGTTAATTATAATATAAATAATTATTTTTAAGAAAATTTGAACATTTTGTTTAAAATTTTTATAAATGAATTGAAAGAGCTGCTTATATGAAAGCAGCTCTTTTGGTCTGATAAAAACAATATTACTGATTAAGTGTCAGCAATAAATGATTCATGCGTTTGACAAATGCCGCCGGATTTTCCAGTTTACCGCCTTCAGCCAGCAAAGCCTGATCATATACCAGCTCAGCCAGTTCATTGCGCTGTACTTCGTCCTGCTCAGAAGCAATTTTCTTAATCAAAGGATGATCCGGATTGATTTCCAGTGTTGGTTTGGTCTGCGGAATTTGACCGGCTGCGCCGGAAGCTTCCAGCATTCTCGCCAGATGCTGGCTCATATCATGCTCACCAACAACCAGACATGCCGGACTTTCTGTCAAACGGGCAGTGGCACGAACAGCGTCAACTTTATCACCCAGAGCAGTTTTAATCTGCTCTACCAGTTCCTTGTTGTCTTCTTCTGTTTTAGCCTGGGCTGCTTTTTCCTCCTCATCAGCCAGATTACCTAAGTCCAGTGAACCCTTGGCTACACTTACCAAACCCTTGCCATCAAATTCAGATAAACTATTAACCACCCACTCATCTACCCGATCAGTCAGCAGCAATACCTCAACACCTTTTTTCAGGAAAATTTCCAGATGCGGGCTATTTTTAGCAGCAGCATAACTATCAGCAGTAATATAGTAAATTTTTTCCTGCCCCTCTTTCATCCGACCAATATAATCAGCCAGAGTAACATTTTGCTCACTACTATCATTATGCGTAGAGGCAAACCGGCATAAACCAGCGATTTTGTCTTTATTAGTGAAATCTTCAGCAATACCTTCTTTCAGTGTATTACCGAATACCTGCCAGAATTCTGTATATTTTTCCGGCTGATTTTTCTTCAGATCTTCTAAAAGAGACAATACTTTTTTAACACTGCCAGAGCGAATTGCATCGAGATCACGGCTTTCCTGCAAAATTTCACGGGATACATTCAAAGGCAAATCGCTGCTGTCGATCACTCCGCGAATAAAACGCAGATAAGAAGGCATCAGCTTTTTCGCATCATCCATAATGAATACGCGTTTTACATATAATTGTACACCATTTTTAGGTTCACGCTCATATAAATCAAATGGTGCATGTTTCGGAATGTACAGCAATCCGGTGTATTCATGCCGTCCTTCCACACGAAAATGTGTCCACGCTAAAGCATCATCATAATCGTGTGATACATGACGATAGAAAGTCTGGTACTGCTCATCGGTAATTTCATTTTTCGGCCGCTGCCATAAAGCCTGAGCCTGATTAACCACTTCCAGCTCATCTGAAACTTTTACATTACCTTCTTCATCATATTCAGGCGCTTTCTTCATATAAATCGGCACAGAAATATGATCACTATAAGTCGTTACAATCCGACGCAAAGTCCAGTCAGACAACAAATCTTTTTCATCATCTTTAAGATGCAGAATTACATCTGTACCACGGGCAGACTTACTAATCGGTTCAACAGTAAATTCGCCGTCACCAGCACTCACCCAGCGTACAGCTTGATTTTCTGCGGCACCTGCCCTGCGGCTTTCAACAGTTACCTTATCAGCCACGATAAATGCAGAATAAAAACCTACACCAAACTGCCCAATAAGATTGGCATCTTTTTTATCGTCGCCAGTCAGTTTTTCCAGAAATGCTTTGGTACCGGATTTAGCAATGGTGCCCAGATGTTCGATAATATCGGCTTCAGTCATACCGATACCATTATCAGATACAGTAATGGTTTTAGCTTCTGCATCAGCAGTAACCTTAATCCTGAATTCTGTATCATCTCCCAGCAAAGAAGCATCATTCAGAGACTCAAAGCGCAATTTATCGCACGCGTCGGCAGCATTGGAAATCAGTTCCCGCAAAAAGATTTCTTTATTGCTGTATAAAGAATGAATCATCAACTGTAACAACTGTTTTACTTCAGTCTGAAAACTGTGTGTCTGTTTCATAATTTTCTCAAAAGCCCAAATATATGATTGTTGTTAATTCAAAATATGGGCAGCACAATTCAGTTTCAAGCCAGACAGTCATATGTTTGCTTGTTGTACAGCTTTTGCCGCAAGCACAAAATATCAGACAAATATCAGTATTACATTTCAGACAAAACTAACCAGACTTAGCGTCTGGTTTTTTATGCCTAAACCGGTCGATAAAACTAAAACGTTATTTTCCCTGCCTGATTCTATCAATCAAATTCAAACTATGTTGATGCGCTTTATCCGCAATAGTTTGCTGACTGAGCCCAGACACTGTTGAAACACCGTACAGCAAAATAGGCTCAAGATAGACCATCTGAGCATACTGTGCTGACTGCTTAACAGGTTGTAATAGATCATCCATCATAAAGTGGCCATTTTGCTGAAAATTTTGTTCAGGCTGCCCAATAGTTAGACTAGGTAATAATTTTTTACCTTTTAATTTATCACCTTGTGAACCATAAGCAAAATTATAGGTAAAAACTTCATCAAACCATATTTTTAAAATTGCAGGCATGTTATACCAATACATTGGATACTGTAACACAATAAAATCGTGCCGTAATAATGCCACTTGTTCAGCTTTAACATCGATATTGTAATTAGGATAGTACTGATGAATATTGCGAATTTCACTATTTGGTAAGTTTTGACTTACCGTGTCAACGATTGTCTTGTTAGCAATAGACTGTGTTGTATTGGGATGAGCCAATATGATTAATGCCATAATATGTCCTTGTTATTTAAACTATCAATTTTATAGTTGGTATAAATAGTTTACTTAAAAATTATTTTATGACAATATCTATCAAAATAGATAGTGAGGTCATAATGGGAACAAAAATCAAATCAAGTAAAATCATTTATAATGATAAATATTATGATTGCCCAATCAGCATGGCGATGGATTTAATTGGTGGGAAATGGAAAAGTGTGATTTTGCATTACCTTAAAAACGGTGAGAAACGTTTTAATGAATTACGGAAAGATATACCTGCAATTACCAAAATGACATTAAGTCTACAACTTAAACAATTGGAAAAAGATCGCCTGATTACCCGTCAAGTATTTGGTGAAAAACCACCAATAAAAGTCATTTACGCACTAAGTCCTTTAGGTCATCAAGTCTGTCCTGCGTTAGCCGAACTATGTTCATGGGCACTTACAATTGCGCAACGAAATGATGAAGACATCTCTAACTCAACGGCACAAAATATTCGTTAAATTTTTATCATAATAGGTTTAATGATCAATTATTGCTCTGTTGCTCTTCGTTTAATTGAGGCTTCAATTTTTTTTGCTAGTTCATATATCTCATCTTTCGTCAGTGGAGTTTTGCCTTTGGATTCGCTCTGTTTGCCGATTACTGACATAATTAACCATGGGTAATTTTTTGAACTTTGTTTAACTACTGGATCATATTCGACAATACTATAGTAACCGTAATCAGACGGAGCGTTATCTTTATAACGTATTTCCACGAAGCTTGCTAATCCTTTTCGTCCATCCATCTTAATATCTCGATACTTAAAGGGAAAGCCTAATAATTTGATATTTTTAATGTTATCATTATTAATATCATAATTCGTATTCCAAAACTGATTGATTTCATCTTTGCTGCTAAAGCTCAATGAATTAGTAAATGACCATGTACTCTCTGAAAATGAAATTACAATATCGGGATGTTCATTTAAGCGGAAAGAGACCGTCATATTAATTGGCATCGTTTTATCATTACCAGCAACAAAACCATAGGGTATACATTTCCCTGCTTCTTTAGGCACTTCAAACAGTTCTCGAGTTCTAAAATTATTGATAATTGATTTGGCATTTTGTTTGTAAAATGCAAAATCTTTTTCCTCACCTTGGTAATTATTTGAAGTCCGAAAAGAGTAAATCCGATTTTCTAAAATAAAAATTACGCGAGAAGCTACTGTAGAATAAAAGCCAAAATTTATTTTGCTTTTCCATGAGTTAACTAAATGATCAGGATTCTTCCTTTTAATATTTTCGATAGAAGCTTCCAATCTTTTTTGAGCATCTAATAACTGTTGATCAGTCCACTTTTCAGTTATAACTAAATTATTATCATTATAATTGAAAGCTGATAAAATTGCCCATTTACCATCAGAAAAGTAGACTGGAAATCTTGTTTTAGGTTCAAAAAATTTATTGGTAGGATATAATGCTACTTCAATATTATTAGGTAGATCAATAGAATAAGAACCAATGCATTCTGTTTTAAATGTTAAATCAGCTGCCTGCGTAATACTGCTGATAGCCATACAAATTGTTAATAAAATAGCTTTTTTCATATTGTTATCCTTATGTTACTAACCGGATATGGTAAGGAATGGCATTATTTTCACCTTCAGTCCAGTGAATGGGCAACAGGGTAATATACCCTTTGATTTGTTGTAATTCAGTAAATTGATTAATATCGTAGTTTTGCCAAAAAACAGGATTAAATGGCATTTTTAATTCTTTTTCAAAATAATACTTGATCGTTTCGTCTTCGAGCATGCTTTTCTTTTGACGTACTTCAGATTTAATTTTAGGGTCTCCATTTGCCATTTCCATTGTTTTATTGTATTTTTCCTTAACATAATTATCTAATTTTTTATAATCTAAGTCTGGCCATATTGATGCAAAAGATCTTACTTTAACTTCTCTATTTTTTTTATAAAGATAATTACTTGGGATAAATGGAAAAATCGATTCATAAATATCAGCGTTCGCTTTAGCTCTTGATTGAATGGCTTTTACACTACTAGCCAGTTCAGGAACTTCAATAGCTTGCTCTAAACCTTCACCATATAAACTTTGCCAAATTTGTTTGCGCAATTAATAGGCAAAGGTTCTAACGGGTATATTATAGTGTAAAAACTATAAGCCTAATGCATATTTAACCAGATGTTGTTTTATGAAGGGAGTTTTATTGATCATATTTGTTACAATAGAATATTTACTAAGTCTACTAAATAAAACCGATCAACATCATGAACACCCATCATTGTTTGCCTGATACCCGCGCATTTCCTACCGATCAGGTTAAAAACGAACTGCTGCTGCATGCAGCCAGTCTAGTAACACCTACATCAAAAGCACAAACTACCCTTGCCCGTGAGAGCCTGCAAACTGAAATCAGCCGTATGCTGGCACAAAATCACTATACCAACCTTTCTGTAGCACTGGCTATGGCGGCCAATAGTGATATTTACAATGCATTGTGGAACAGTATGGAAACTGTATTACAAGCACGTAATCAGACAGAAGTACAATGGCTGGCCTTGCCCGTGATAATAGTAGGTGGTGCTAAAGAAAATATCTCTCTGCCAGACAGCATACCCGCAGAAGCCATTACTAAAATCTTCAAAAACCGTCCATGGTCTGATGAATGGAATAAAATTCAATGGGCATCTCATCTTGTGAGTGATACTACCCTGACCCATATCAAAGCCAGTCAATGGTATGCTGCTAAACAAAATCAACAAATGGCCGCAGATTTTCTCGGTCAGTTACCTAAAACACCACTGATAGTTGAAAGCGGACAATCAGTACAGGTTTTTTATGCCCTTGGCTTTTCCGGACCAGACATTCAGTCTGCCCTTAACTGCAATCTGGCAGATAATGCCCTGCCGCTCATGCAAGTCTGGCAAACTCATCTGGCTACAGCCGGTGCTACGCTGTTTATCAACCCGCTTGCGCCACAATCACCATTAAACGCCTTACGCTCTGGCAGTGCCATGCGTCTGCGAATGGCCTGTGATGTCTTTACGACTAATGCTATCCGGTCGATTCGCCTGCAAAGTCCGCGGGTTGGTGTAGTTATTGCTGCTCAGGAAGGCGGCAATATATTATTTGGTTTCAATGCTACCGACAGTGTATTTGAACTCCAGCCACAAATTTTCCGCTGGCCGCTAACACAGGCAGACAACATTGACAGCATAATACAAAATTTCATTGATCTGCTGGCTGAGTGCAATGTTGAAAATATTCGCCTGTTACATGAACCAATCAGTGCACAGGCCCAATTGCCTAATTATGCCCAATCTATCAATATGGTCGGGCATAACCCACTTTTTCCACGGAGTCACTGATGGCTGCAACTAAAGTATTATTTGTCTGTCTGGGTAATATCTGCCGTTCTCCCATGGCAGAATACATTCTGCGCGACCTGGTAACAAAAAAAGGTCTGAGTGAACAGATTGAAATTGCCAGTGCCGGTACTTCCGGCTGGCACAATGGCGAAGACATGCACTCAGGCACCAAAGAAATTCTGCATGCAAAACAAATCAGTACTAATGATTTTCAAAGTAGTGAAGTAAGGCCGGAGGATATTGCCATTTACGATCATATTATTGCTATGGATGATAAAAACCTGCAGGACTTATCCCGTATTTTTGGGTGTAGCCGTCCGGATAAAGTCTACAAAATTACCGATTTATTACCAGATAGCAAATATGACTACGTACCAGACCCTTATTTCAGCGGTAATTTTACAGAAACCTGCACCATTATCTATGCCGGCTGCGAGGCATGGCTTAAATACTGGCAAACCTCAGCAGGCAAACAGTAATCCAGATTACCCGCCGTTTATACTATCCAGATAGAATCTACTCAATAAAAGAGCAATATGGTAAAATTAATACCATATTTCAATTATTTGATGGTATTAAAACTTGCCAAAGCGCTCAGCTTTGGCATTGTTTTGGTACGTAAAATCAACACAGCAATAAGGAATTTAAAATGGCAGGACATAGTAAGTGGGCCAATATCCAGCATCGTAAAGGTCGTCAGGATGCCAAACGCGGCAAAATCTTCACCCGCCTGATTAAAGAAATTACCATTGCAGCCCGTCTGGGCGGTGGCGATCCAAATGCCAATCCACGCCTGCGTCTGGCAATGGATAAAGCCACTGATGCCAACATGCCCAAAGATAATATTCAGCGGGCAATAGATAAAGGTACAGGTAATCTTGAAGGTGTCGAATATGTAGAACTGCGTTACGAAGGTTATGGCATTGGCGGAGCAGCAGTAATGGTAGACTGCCTGACCGACAATAAAACCCGTACCGTAGCCGATGTACGTCATGCCTTCACCAAACATGGCGGCAATCTTGGTACAGACGGTTCAGTAGCTTTTCAGTTCGTTCATCAGGGCTATTTACTATTCAGCCCGGAAGTGGATGAAGATACTCTCATGGAGGCTGCTCTCGAAGCAGGTGCTGAAGACGTTATCGTACAGGAAGATGGTTCTAAAGAAGTCATCACCGAACCCTATCAGTACAGCAGTGTTAAAGAAGCACTGGAAGCAGCGGGTTTGCACGCGGCTGATGGCGAAGTAACCATGCGTGCAGTTAATGAAACCGTTCTGCAAGGAGCAGAAGCTGAAAAAATGCAGCGTTTACTAGACGCACTTGAAGATCTTGATGATGTTCAGAACGTTTATACTACAGCCGTACTGGAAACTGAGTAAACATAAAACGGACTGTTACTCAGTCCGTTTTTATCATTAACAGCATATTATTACCATTGATTCATGCAAGCTATAACCAAACTTTTTCAAACAGCTTCTGCCGGTGAATGCGCTGAAGTTTTAGATTTCTGGCTCAACGAATGCAGCCTTGATGAAGCACCAGATATACATACAGTAAAATTATGGCAACAATTGTTTCAACAGCGCGGCAGTAAATTTAACCGTCTGGCTACCCTGTGTCAGCAATGGCTTATTGAAACAGACTCATTATGAAATCATCATGCATGAATAAATGGCTGTTCCTTGCCGTCATCTGGTTTCTGGCCAGCCTGTATTTTTTATTCTTCAAAGCAAGCGGTAATCCGGTACCTATTCCGCAATTTGATAAAATCTGTCACTTTGGCTTATTTTTCGGCCAATTCTGGCTCCTGTCCAAATCCTGCTTCAGTGCCGGCATCACAATTCCGCTACGCCTGTTAATTATAACTGCCATTATCTGGGCTGCTTCCAGCGAAATTATTCAGGCACTGTTCACTAAACGTGAGGGCGATATAATGGATGCAATGGCCGATCTCATCGGTGCCGCACTGGCACTTTGGCTGGCTCGTCAAATACAAACAGCTCGCCGCAACAGCAGCAGGGAGAAATATTAAAATGGATATTACCGTTTATCAGCAACGCCGTCAGACTGTACTGAATAAAATCGGCGAAGATGGCATTGCCATTATATTTGCCGCTCCGGAACAACGCCGCAGTAATGACACAGAATACCCCTTCAGACAGGATAGCTACTTTCATTACCTGACCGGTTTTCCTGAGCCCGGAGCAGCATTGATACTGAATGGACGTGAACACACTTCCACTCTTCTGTGCCGCAATAAAGACCCTGAACACGAAATCTGGAACGGTTTCCGTTATGGTTATACAGCTGCACGAGAGCAATTTGCTTTCGACTCAGCTGATGATATCAACCAGTGGCCGGTTTTGCTTAAACAAGCACTGACTGGTCACCGACGACTCTTCGCATTGTGGGGACTATATCCTGAAAATGACCCTAAGCTCATTGAATTATGGTATGAAATTGCCCGTATAGCCAATTATCGCAGTGCCAATGGCAGTACGATTGCACCTGACAGTCTGGTAAATCTGGCCAGCATCCTTGATCCGATGCGTCTTATCAAAGATAAACATGAACAGTCGATCATGCGCATTGCCGCAGAAATCAGTGCACAAGCTCATATTCGTGCCATGCAGACTACTTGTGCCGGTCAGTATGAATATCAGGTAGAGGCAGAAATTCTGCATGAATTCATGCAACGCGGAGCACGCTATCCATCGTACAACAGCATAGTTGCCGGTGGCAAAAATGCCTGTTGTCTGCATTATGTCAGCAATAACTGTCAGTTGCAGCAAAATGATTTACTCATGATTGATGCAGGTGCCGAATACCAGATGTATGCTGGTGATATTAGCCGCACCTTTCCCGTCAGCGGGCGTTTCAGCAGTGCACAAAAAGATATCTACGATATAGTACTGGCTGTTAACCAGGCGAGCATTGCCTCTACTGTAAAACAAGCAAACTGGCAGAATATCAGTGCTACAGCCATCAGCATGCTAACCCAGGGACTGATTGATCTGGGCATACTCCGTGGCAGTCTAGAGCAGAATATTGAAACTCAGACTTATCGGCGTTTTTATATGCATGGGCTCGGACACTGGCTCGGACTGGATGTTCATGATGTTGGTGGCCGTTTTGACAGCAATGAACAGCCTATTTTGCTTCAGGCGGGAATGGTAACGACCATAGAGCCAGGTTTATATATCAGCTCAGCAGATGATATACCTCAGGCATTTCATAATATTGGCATCCGCATTGAAGACAACGTTCTGATTACAGAAACCGGTAATGAAGTACTCACTGCTTCTGTACCTAAAACTACCGCAGAAATCGAAACATTGATGCAGCACTAAATCAGAATCTGATCAGTATTAGCCATTAAAATAGCCGGATAACATTTATCCGACTATTTTTTATAAATGTACTTTTAATGATTAAGCTGACGTGCGGCCAGTTCCTCCTGCGCAGTAGCCACAATATCAGTACCAAACAAAGAATTCACATCTGCCTCATCAAATACATAGCGTGCATGACAAAAATCACAGTTCACCTCAATACTACCCTGCTCCGCTACAGCCTCACCTACTTCCTGCCCGCCAAGCAATAGCAGCATATCACCAACCTTAGCGCGCGAGCAGGTACAGGAAAATTCAACATTCTGAGGTGTAAACACCCTTAGCTCATGCTCATGAAACAGCCTGAATAACAATGTCTGCATATCCAGCCGCAACAACTCATCCGCCGTAAGCGTCTCAGACAAAGCTGATAACTCTGTCCAGCTATCTTCATCTATATCCTGTTCGGGTAACTTTTGCAGTAATAGACCGCTAGCATGCTCATCATCCGCAGCAAGCATAATATACGTAGCCAGCTGTTCGGAACGCGCCATATAATTCATCAGCATCTGAGCAATACTGCTACCACTAAGCTCCACCATACCCTGCCATGATTCACCCTGAGAGGGCTGCAAAGTCAGTACAAACATTCCTCCTTCACCAAGCAAATCTACCAGTGTCATATTGTCATCAATGACAGCAGATTCATCCCAGCGAGCTGTTGCCCGGCAGGTTGCTGCCGATGTAGCTTCCGCCACCAGCATTTTCAAAACGCCCTTACCCTGCACCTGTACAATCAGATTACCATCAAATTTCAGATTACTGGCCAACAATACCGCAGCCACAGTCAGCTCACCCAGAGCCTGATGAATTGCCTTAGGATAGATTTTATTTTCTGCCACATGCCGCCATACCTGCTGCAAATTCACATGCAGACCACGTACAGGACAGTCATCAAACATAAACCTCGTTAACTGATCTGTTTGCACCATCTTATTTTCTGTCATCATTTCAATCCTGGCAAAATAATCAAACAATATGCTTCCGTCAGTGAAAAAATCAAGTCAGATGGTTTTTAGCCAGAATCATAATTCTCTGATTAGTTATCAACTAAACTTAGTATTACATAGGTGAAAATATAATTAATCTTTAATTAAAAAATATTGATATTATTTATAGAATCATTTATTACATTCAGATTTATCTGATACTTATTCAAAAATATTTATCAAAAAATATAGTGATATTTAAACGCAAAATAAATTACTAACAGGAAATCCATTAGATCCATACATAAAAAAAATCGGATAATAAAAGAGCACTCAGATATTCACTAAACAATTTATGCTCAATGTTTTTTCTATACAACACAATTTTTCATAAATTTGTTTAACAGAAATCATCCCAAGATGAATGGATTAGTCATTTATCAATTTTATAGTTAAATTTTATTATTTAATCACATAATTGTTATATTTAATATTCACTTATCATTATATATAATGCGCTAATCAATAATGACTGTTATAAATTAAGTATCAGATGGTTGTAATGATAAATCTAAACAAAATTCAGCTGATAAGCAATCCGAAGCAGCAGAACAAACTGACTCAGCATCGTCTCATTTAAAAAGAAATAAATCGACTGATGATATTGAACAAGTATATGCACAAGCAGAAAAAGCAAATCTTTGGTTAAGTATTTTTTAATAATCAAATTACCGATGTAGAGAATAAGTTAGATATACAGATTTATTCGTCCAATTTAAACTATATAGAATCTAAGGCTAAAAAAGTATTAGATTTATGCGGTGATAAAATAATACATGTAATTTACAAACCATCCAAAAAGATCCAGACGTATATTTAAAGATAATGAGTGGTCATGAACGTATTGATGATAAAGCAATAAATAATTACAATACACTTATTGAAAAATTGATAAAACTCCAACCTCAATTATCTGAACTTGATGCAGCTGGTAAAGTATATACTGAGCGATATAGTAAATTAGCTTTGTCTTTAAATGAACTATATAATTATTACAATAACAATGAATATAAGCTTGATGACTGTAAAAAAAAACCAGAGCTACTTAATAATATAATAAATACATATGGTGAATTTATTTCAGCAAAAATGGCTGCTAGTGCTGCTTATCATAAATTTTATAAAGAAACTCATGATATACAAAAATTAGATATAAAAAATCAAGGTTTAACATTTAAATATAATTGCATAGATATGATGGATTCAATAAATGAAGTTGTTACCTTGATTAATGAGAAATCTGAAGAAAAAAATCAATTCAAAAATCTGGATAAAGCGGCAGTTGAACAAAAAATTCAGCAAATAGAAGCCATTGCTAATCAACTAATGACAATTAAAGGAAAGGATGAAGAAATTAAGAAGCAAGCTTTAAATGATATTTACTATGACAGATTTGTGGATTACTTACCCCAAATCATTAATCAGATGAAAATTGTCATAAAAAAATTACATGATAAAGATATTTATCAAGAGATTGATAGATTAAATGATAAAGAAAAATCATTAATAAAAAATATAATGATATAATCAATTAATTGATTAAAAAACAGGCGGTGTAAAATTTATACCGCTTGAATATGAATAAAGAGACTGGATTAACTTTCAAGTAACTGTTTATATTAATCGACAACATAATTAAATTGATTTCTACAAATTATTAGTTAATCAACTCTAGCTTAAAATTTACTAAAGCATTGAAATTTAAACCATAACTTTTACTCATATAGTTTATAAAAAGATTTTTATTAAATTAAACTTAAAAATTATGCTAACTATGAAAATTAACGAATCTTTTTATACAATAAGTAATAATAAATGCAGCCAATAAAGGAATTCCAAAAACCACCCAAAACCCAGCCGGATCTAATTCTCCATCAGCCAGCGCAATTCCTGTTGAGTTCAATATTCCATCGATATAAAATGATATTTTCTCCATTAACTTCCATAAAGCATCTATAAAGAATATTAGTGATAGCAAAATAATATAGATAAATATAAATAAAATAATAAAAAATACTAATTTACTCTTTACACTTGGCATAATCAGTACTCCCTGTAACTATAACGTTTCCATAGGCCAAGATTTTATTTTTTATCCTCATTTTTTGTGTAGTAAGAAGGGCGCTTCTTAGCTCTTGGAAATCAGAAATATTTCGAAAAGTTATACATCCCCATGACACGCCTGAACCATCCGGACGTAATGGATGCAATCTAAATGATCCTCTTTCAACGCCATTGACAAATAAAGAGTCACTCATTGTAATATCATTATATAATCCAAACCATTCCCAATGATTTGTTCCATTTTTCAAATCTTTGTATATTGCTATTGCCTCGCCATAAATACTACTAAAAGGTCTATCCACAATCCAATAATTTCCAGGTGGCAGAGCTGCATTTATTTTAAAAGCACATTCTGCAATATTTGTCATTGGAGAAGCACCTGAAAATACATCAAATTCTCCTACATTTTTACATATTAATTTAATATATTTACCATCTTTACTTACATTATTATAATTCATTTCGCAGGAAATCATTAAATATTCTCTTATAAAATAAACCAATAGATAACTTGAATGTAATTATACAATAAAAATTAACAACAATTAATGTTAGTTAAATATTAGCATAAAATTAAGTAATTACTTAATTTTAAGTTATAATTTATCTATCAATAATAGAAAATTAATTTATAAAATTTAATAAATCCTAATCATTTATATACTAAATAAATAATATCAAAAAACCTCTAAACCTAATAATTTTCAAATCACAGCATTCATTTAAAATTATTTTTTCATCCACATTTAATAACTATTACCATCTTTATTTTTTATCTGCTTTTCTTAAATAGCTTCAACATAACAATATATATCTTTCTAAGAATTATTTGTATGCATTAGCTTATTTCCCTGATAGCATTAAGGCTGATATCACTATAGTTAGCGTTTTGCAAAAGGATTTATATTTATAAAGCAGGAATTAATACAATCACGATATATAATCTTTATTTGGTGAAATATGAAAAATTACATTGTTGATTTATCTATGGAGAAATAATACATGTGCCAGTTGTTAGGCATGGATTGCAATACCCCTACTGATATTGTCTTTTCTTTTGAAGGTTTTCGTTTGCGGGGAGGTCTCACTGACAGCCATGCAGATGGTTTCGGCATTGCTTTTTTCGAGGGGCACGGAGTGCGCCTGCTTCAGGATGATAAGCCTTGTGCCAGCTCACCTGTCGCAGATTTGGTGCAGCAATATAAAATCAAATCGGAAAATGTAATAGCCCATATTCGCAAAGCTACTCAGGGACAAGTGCATTTAGTAAATACACATCCATTTGTACGCGAGTTATGGGGAGAATACTGGGTGTTTGCACATAATGGCAATTTGCGCCGTTTTAATCCTTCTGAAGGTGAATATTTTAACCCGGTAGGTACTACGGATTCAGAGCAGGCCTTTTGCTATCTTCTTGAGCAGTTACGCCAGCGTTTTCGTCACAAGCCTTCGCGAGAAGTTTTATTTAATGCTATAGCAGAAATTACTGCTGAGCTGCGTCAGTATGGTTTATTTAATTATATGCTTTCGAATGGTGACTGGTTAATTGCCCATGCCAGTACCCTGCTTTTTTATATTATCCGGCAGGCACCTTTTGGTAAAGCTGTTCTGGCAGATGAAGACGTAGCTATTGATTTTTCCGCGGTTACTACACCACATGATCGTGTAGCCGTAATTGCCACATTACCGCTTACCTGTAATGAGCAGTGGCAACAACTGGCGGTTAATGAACTGGTGATGTTCAGCCAGGGAGAAATTGTTTTGCGCAATTGTATCCAGCCGGCTCAATATATGAGTGTAGAAGATGGTCTGGCCATCGCACGCAAAGCCGGCGTCAGCATGTAACAGATTAAATTGAACTAAGAAACTAAAATTTCAGAAAATCTGTTATTAACTGAACTATCTTATGTCTTATGTAATTTATCCAGAATGGATTAAAACCAAATTAAAGCATAGTAACAATTGCAGATATTTGATGTAAATCCAAATATTTATTAAATATCTATATCTGTTTTCAAGCATTTTCTATAGTAATTAGTGAATCCATAAAAGAAAATCCCGGATAATTCCGGGATTTTCTTTTACTCAGATATGAGAATATTAACTATATATTGATTACATAAATCCATAAATCAGAATTGCTATTACAGCTATCGGAATAACATAACGGCATAGCACTTTCCAACAAGCAAATACAGCCTGGCCTAAATTCAGCTCCTGACGAATTCTTTCCTGATTCATTATCCAGCCGGCAAATACAATGGTGCCAAGACCGGTTAACGGTAACATAAGCTTACTGGTCAGATAATCGAGAGAATCAAATATATTTTTACCGAAAATTGTAATATCCTGCCACTCATTAAAAGACAGCAGGCAGGCAATACCCAATGCCCAGATAAACAAACTACTTACTAAAGTCGCTGATTTACGTCCCAAATGAGTTTTTTCTTCCAGTAACTCAACTGTCGGCTCCAGCAATGAAATTGAGGAAGTCAGGGCGGCGAAAGTCAGGAAAATAAAGAATACAACACCAATAATAGTACCACCGGCCATATTGCCGAAAGCGATAGGTAAGGTAACAAAAATCAGACCCGGACCTTCGCCCGGTTGCAGACCATTGGCAAATACCAGCGGGAAAATGGCCATACCGGATAACATGGCAACAATAACGTCCAGAATAACTACAGTACGTGCTGTAGAAATCAGATTCACATCTTTACCCAGATAGGAACCGTAAGCCATCATAATACCCATGCCCAGAGACAGGCTGAAAAATGCATGCCCCAATGCCGCCAGTACTGCCTTACCGGTAATAGCAGACCAGTTAGGAGTAAATAGGAAAGCAAAAGCCTTACCAAATGAAGGTCCGCTGACAACAGCCGCATAAACCACCAGACCAATCAATAAAAGACCCAGCCCCGGCATCATCACTTTACAAGAACGTTCCAAACCGGCACCTACACCCATGGCTACAATCAAGGCGGTAGCAAACATGAAGACGGTATGCCATGTAAGTAAATGGCTTACACTACCAAGAAATTGCTGGAAGACCTGACCGGTTCCTTCGCCATTTAAACCTTTAAAAGTACCAGTACCGGCAAGAAAAATGTAATCAGCAGCCCACCCGCCAATAACGCTGTAAAAGGAAAGAATCAGGAATGAACCAAGTACGCCGATAATACCTACCCAGCGCCATGATTTAGATTGCCCTTCATCAGCAGCTACATCTTCCATGGTGTGAATCGGATTTTTCTGCCCGCGACGGCCAATCAGCCACTCAGCCACCAGAATAGGCAAACCAATCACAAACATGCAAATCAGGTAGGTAAGTACAAATGCTGAACCGCCCATCTGACCGGCCATATAGGGAAATTTCCAGATATTACCCAAACCAACTGCTGAACCTGCTGCGGCGAGCATAAACCCCATCCGCGAGCTCCACTGAGAATGCGACTTTTTCTTTGTTCCGCCACTCATCGCTACTGCCCCTTACTTCTTAATTCAAACTTTAATCAATAATCATGCCATGAATCGCATTTTTGGACAAGAAATGATTGTGAATGTACCGTTTTTGAAACTATTAAGCCCATTATTCAGACATTATGTCCAAATATTGGGCTTAAATATGGATTAAATTCAGGCTGGTTCAAAAAATACTAACTTAAAAAACATATTTACAACAGTCGATGCTGTAGTGCCGGTAGCTTAGTTCGTACTGATTGCAGAAATTCAGTATCCAGCTCTGCACAAATAACCCCCTCTCCTTCTGGCAAAGAAGCAAGGATTTCTCCCCATGGATTAATAATCATACTGTGGCCATATGTACGGCGGCCATTCTGATGCTGCCCACCCTGTGCAGACGCCAGCACATAACACTGATTTTCAATTGCTCTGGCAGTTAATAATGTGTTCCAGTGTGCCTTACCCGTGGTATAAGTGAATGCTGCCGGTAACACGAGTACTTCAAACGGAAGCTGGGCACGGAAAAATTCAGGAAAACGTAAATCGTAACAAATACCCTGTGCCACTGCGATATTATCAATTCTCAGCTCCGGTACATCCATGCCTCGCAGTATTGTATCGGCTTCTGCGTAAGACTCATTGGCACCAGTGTAACCAAACAAATGCATTTTATGGTAGAAACCCAGCAACTCTCCTGAGCGCCCGTACACCAGAATGGTATTAAATATTTTGGTTTTATCCGTACTTTGTAAAGGTATGGTACCACCAAATAATATGATCCCCAGTTCAGCAGCAAGAGTTTTCAAAGCTGTTTGCAATTGCCCATCTCCAAAAACCTCAGCTATAGCTACTTTATCTGTTTCGTCTTTACCCATTATCGGCCAGTATTCAGGTAATACTACCCACTCCGCACCCTCAGCAGCTGCCTGTTGCACCAATCGTTGCATTGTGCACACATTCTCTGCTACCTGAGTACCAGATACCATTTGCACTATAGCTACTTTTACATTCTGCATCAGTTACTCCCGAATTTTTATCCTCATCTATGCTCTTTATAACCGTAACATAGCCGTCTGGCAAATTATTCTCTTTTCAACAAGATTATCTGAATTTTGGTCTTAATTTTGTAAGCGTTGGCAGATGCGGATTTATTTTACTTTGATTAGCACGGATAACAGCAAATATTACGACTGATTTTCTCGATAATTGCTTCCCATTTTCTTCAGAAATTCCTGTTGGGATTTAAACAGACCGATTAAAGATAAAGCCTGATACGAAATATTGAATTGCTGTGCTATATCCGCCACAATAGGAGTCAGCTTATGATAATGCCGGTGGCTAACACCGGGATATAAATGATGGGTTAAGTGCAAATTCAATCCGCCCAGCCAATATTCAAGCCAGCCATATTTTAGATGCCAATTGAGCGTTGTGTTAAAAGCATGCTGCAAACGTCCATGCATAAAATGTCCATTTTCCGGCGCCTGATAGAAAGTAGCTTTAGCCCAATGGCTACCTAAAATCAATATGACAAATATCAAAGAAGAACACATTTGACTTAAACAATAAACCAATACAATCCAGCTAAAATTGAATTGTGGACATACCCAAGCCGGCAAAATGAACGCCAGTAAAATATGTACCCATTTAGCTAGTAAAAATACCATCCATCCATTCCAGCCCTGGCTAGTAAATTTTTTAACATTGAACTTAAGACCTAATCTGTCCTGCCAGTCAAAACACCAGACAATTGCCGGAAATGTCATTGCTGCTACTATTGGCCAATAATAATGCTGATAGCGCATAAACCAATAATGTACCTGAAACGGAGTCTGTCGCAACACTCCGTTATAATCAATATCTAAATCGTAGTATTCAACATTAGTGTAAGGATGATGTTGAATAACATGACGAACACGCCAACAGTCTGGATCAATACCCAGGGGAATGGTAATAAGACAATTTAACCATTTATTTGCTCGTCCGGAACGGAAAAAAACATTATGCGAAGCATCATGTACTACATTAATAGCCAGCAGCAGCGCAAAGGTAATATAGCAAAAATAAAATAATGAAAACCAAATTACTGAGCTTTGATGTAATGCCGTAATATAGCTTGCAGCACAAAACAGACAAAGTATTGCCAACTTGAACTTCATACCCCTGTCAGCATAGCGATGATCTTGATGTGTAGTCAGATATTCTTGCAAAGCATCATTAAGAGCTTTTTTTAAACTTTTATCCTGTTGCGAATTGTATTCAAGTTCTCTTAATTCAGATCTCATATTTTATCCGTACTCGGCTTTAGGGTTCGATTACAGGCAAAGATTTTCGATACACTCTTATCCAGTTAATGAAAATAATGATGCCATGTATGCTCAGCAGTACCATAGTAATTTGCCAGTAGGTCTGATGCCATTGAAATCCATACAAAAATAACAAAGGCATAGTTAAAGTTAATATTATCCAGCCTATTATTCCCCACGAGCGACCTTCGGACATCGCGCCCAGAAAAATTGTTCCACCAGCCAGATAAGCAAATAATATATATTGAGTTAAACTAATATCGTTCAAACCGTACCCATATGTATAGATATAACTAATAGCTAAAATAAACAATGCTGTTGAACCTAAAGTCATGAGTAAATTTGAAATAACAAATTTGTTAGGAAACGAAGAAGGTTGAAAACGAATTTTAAATATTTGCATAAATGGAAAATTACTGGCCAATAACGGATTAAATGTTTTCACACCCGGAGAACCATAATTAACCGTACCTTCCGGCATTTCCGCATAGCTACCAAATAACTTATCCCATATAATAAATGAACCACCAAAATTGCGATTAGAATAATATCTGTCATTAATATGATGCACACGATGATGATTGGGCGTGACAAAAATTTTCTCTAAAAAGCCTAGTCGGGGTGTGAAATCATTATGATTAAAAAACTGGATAGAATAATGTATCATAGAAACTGCTAAGAAGATTTCGGTAGGTAATCCGAGAAAAGCTAAACCAACATTAAACACAGCAGACAGTAAAGAAGAGTACCAGGAATTTCTGACCGCCAAGGATAGATTAAAATTTTCACCCTGATGATGAATTAAATGAACAGCATATAACAAACGAAAAGTATGTAATAAACGATGCTGCCAGTAAAAACAAAAATCCCAGGCAAAGACGGCAAATATCCATATATAAAAGACTGGGGTTGAAGAAAATAAATTTAAACTACAATTTTGATAAACATAGGCATAACATAAAATTTCCAGGCCTCTGAATAACCACAAAACAATATGCCCAGAATTTAAATTGAAGATAATATCAAGCCAATTAATATTCTGCTTTTTAATCCATTTCAATAATATTGCTTCAATATAGATACAAACCAGCATAAAGATAATAGGGAATGTCAATGTATTCATTCTGCTTCCAATAACTTAATTGGTAAAATATTAACTGTTATTTATTAATCTATATTCCCTGTTAGCTACCGTAGTTCAGCGATTGCTTAGAATCAGATCAAATAATAGTTATAATCTTTTAAGAATTAAATTCTAAAAGTTCAAAGACAGACTTCATAATACAGATATTAAAATTAGATACTTTACTCTAGATCAAATTTTCTAATTTTATTTATCATAAAAAAACTTGATTTAACATTTATTTTAAATGCTGGCTTATAATCGGATATGACAATATCGCTTTCAATCCTATTTAATTATTACAGGATAGCATGTCATACAATAAATAATGGAAATAATGTCAGACGCAACAATCTAATGTAATCTATATTTGTTTTTCTTTATTACTGTTTGGGCACAATTTATTCCGTTAGTAGGATATTTGCTATAACAACAAAATTTAGTGCATATAGTTTTCATTCAACATTATAAAACGCCATCCGGATAGGTAATTTCACTTAGTTCTTTGAGAATGTATAGGTAATAATGTTGTTTAATTAACCATTTTTTCACGAATAATTCGGCGTTTCTTATGCATAAAAGATAAAGGAATAGTTTCAACCGATTTAAGAATCCAAAACTGACTGAATAACTTATTTAAAGTTTTCATTTTGAGTACGACACTGACTACACATACCAGTCAAAACAATATGTTCGTCATTAAGTATAAATCCGCTATCAGCTACCCTCTGTCGTAAAGCTAACCATTCCGGGCTCATACTTTGTTCATCCACAGCCCCGCACTGATTACATACCAGCACAAAATCACTGTGATGAATATGATCCGGCTGGCATTGTTCACCACAATCATGCTGAGCATGCCGACATAATATATAGCCATTAATCGCCGGAATTTTGTGCAAAATACCTTGCTCGGTCCAAAAATCCAGCGCTCTGTACGCTGTCGGTGGGGCAATTGTGTTGTGACTACTTTGCTGCATATGAGCCAAAACCTGATAAGCTTTAATCACTCCGCTCATGCTCAGCACGATATCCAAAACCTGTGCGCGCAACTGAGTAATGGTTACACCTTGTGCTTCACATTGAGCCAATATACGCGTTTTCTCAGTGGTTCTTGTCGACCATGCAAGTTTATCCGTCATGACTCAAACCTCAAGCCAAATCACGGGTTACACTCAGACCGGCGAAGGTTTGTGATACCGGCATAATTTCAATATGGTTAACATTCATATGTGCCGGAGTCTGATACAGCCATAATACGGTGTTGGCAATATCTGCCGGTTGCAGATAGCTGATATTTTCATATACGGCAGCAGCCTGTTTATCATCTCCGCGAAAGCGTACATTGGAAAATTCAGTATCACCGCATAAACCGGGGGCAATATTGGTGACTCGTATGCGGGTACCGGCCAGATCAGTACGCAAATTCAGGCTGAACTGGCGTACAAAAGCTTTGGTAGCACCGTAAACATTACCGCCTTTATATGGCCATGATCCGGCAGTAGATCCCAGATTAATGATATAGCCGCTATTTTTCGCTACCATACGTGGCAATATTTGCCGGGTGACATAAGTTAAACCCAGAACATTGGTATGAATCATGGTTTCCCAGTCAGCAAAGTTTGCTTCCTGAGCCGGCTCCATGCCCAGCGCCAGCCCGGCATTGTTCACAAGTAAATCAATATCCGCCCAAGTACCCTGTAAGGAGGCTAATGCATTATCTACACTGCTTTTATCGGCTACATCCATTTGTAATGGTAAAAACTGTGCACCCAGTTCTGTCTGTAAATCTTGCAGCTTATCCAACCGCCGTGCGGCACCAATAACATGGTAACCGGCATGAACCAGCACACGACACATTTCTGCGCCAAATCCTACAGAAGCACCTGTAATTAATATTGCCATGTCAGTATCTTTCTCTGTTTAAAGATAACACCTCTATTTGTCCCTTATGAGATAAGTCAATATTTATTCGATTTCCAATATTATGGTATTACATTTCTATTTTGCTACGACCGAGTCTTGTTTATCAACCGGTGACATCCATTCATTCATCCCTCAGGAATATTTATCAGTCTCAGAACCAATATTTTACACTGATGATTAAGCTTTTTACTCAGTACTATTCTCGGAAACTATGCCTTGCCCATTATTTTACAAACAAAAGATGCAGACGAATCAACTGACTCATTTATAAAACGCTATTAATCATATCTGTTAAATTACTTTCAGTTGCTGATGTTAATTCGTTATGTCTGGCTTTCTATCATGTTAATTAACTGCTTTGATAGTTACATTACGATATAAACGGATTGATTTATTGATAAAAAACCCCGTTATTGCTAACGGGGCTCTTTGATAACAGATATATGGTTTATAAGGATTGCTGCATCGCCCATGAACGTAAAGCGCGGGCATCGCTTACGCGGGTTGTTGAACTGGGAGAGTTCAGTAAAACAATGGTTACCGGCTGGTTCTGAACACTGGTCAGCAGCACCATAGACCGACCTGCTTCACGAATATATCCGGTTTTTTGCAGCGCGATAGGCCATAAACCTTCGCGTACCAGCGCATTGGAGTTGTGATATTGCTCTACTCTGCCATTACTGGTGTATACCGAACCGGAATTGTCAGTTGAATATTGTCTGATAAGCGGATACTGACTGGCGCCACGCACCAGCAAAGCCAAATCCCGTGCAGTGGACTGATTGCGCGGATCAAGCCCGGTTGGTTCGTAAAAACGTGAATTAGTCATTCCCAGCTCAGCTGCCTTATTATTCATGGCTTCTACAAATGCCGGCATACCACCCGGATAAGTACGTGCCAGAGCATGGATTGCCCGGTTTTCACTACTCATTAAACCAATATGCAACAGCTCACGCCGGGTCATTACTGTACCAACAGACAGACGGCTGGTTGAGTTTTTCAGCCGGTCAATTTCGGCATCTGTGATGGTAATCTGATCATTCATGTTCTGATTGGCATCCAGCACTACCATTGCTGAAACCAGCTTAGAAATGGATGCAATTGAACGTACCTGATTGATATTTTTTTGGTAAAGAATTTCACCGGTCTGATTATTCATAATCAGTGCCGATTGTGAGCTCAATAAAGGACCGGCAACCTGTGCACGGGTTTCTAGACTGGCGTCAGGATGGTTGCTGATAAATGTACTGAGCGTGTCAGACTGACCACCTGCCTGCTTTTGTTCGATAAACTGACCAAGAACATCTATATCTCCGGCCACAGCAGGTACTGCAAAAAACAGACTGCTGCTTAACAGGCTTACCCACTGCCAGCGACGCAGACGTGATAAACATGACATGATAACTTCCTTTTTGACCCTGAATCAGGGTAATTTATTTCTTAAGAGAATACTACTTCATACTGGACGCAATAGAGACACAGACATAATTATTATCTGTGTTTGAAAGAAGTTTTTAACGTCCAATTATTCAATAAAAATATTGTTTCTCAATCTAATTATAAGACAAATTTGCTTACGGCCGGTATTTTCTTATTATATTTGGCTAAAAAAGGTGTTTATAAACGATATTTTAATCAGATTTTCATTATCAAACTGATTTCTTCAGTGATTAAAACCACACTAGCATTCAGTTTGATATCAGCCTGATAAAACTATATACTCGTTTTTTGGCTGAATCCGATACGATATCACTTATGTATTTGGTCCGGCATTCAATATAAGCTCTATTTTCTTGATGAAATCCTGTTTATGAGTAAAGAAATTCGTTATTGTTCGTTTTGCGGTAAACCTGAAAACGAAGTTAAAAATTTAATTGAAGGTGAAAACGCATTAATCTGTAATGAGTGCGTGGATACATGCAATGAAATGCTACATAATCCGGGTGCTTCTTCTACAGAGAATGGCATGCCGGCAGCTGACGGAGACGGACAGGAAAAACTGCCTACTCCGGCAGAGATTGTTGCTAATCTTGACCAGTATGTAATCGGACAGGAAACAGCAAAAAAATCACTGGCTGTAGCGGTATATAATCATTACAAACGCTTGCGTCTGGGTAAGGAAGAAGGTCAGGTAGAGCTGTCTAAATCCAATATTCTGCTGATTGGACCTACCGGTTCCGGTAAAACTCTGCTCGCTCAGACTCTAGCGCGCAAACTGGATGTTCCGTTTGTGATGGCTGATGCCACCACACTTACCGAAGCCGGCTATGTTGGTGAGGATGTGGAACAGATTATCACTAAATTATTGGGGAAATGCGATTTTGATGTACAAAAAGCACAAAAAGGCATTGTATACATCGATGAAATCGATAAAATCTCCCGCAAAAGTGATAATCCCTCTATCACCCGCGACGTTTCCGGTGAGGGTGTTCAGCAGGCTTTACTTAAACTGATAGAAGGAACTGTTGCATCTGTGCCGCCACAGGGTGGACGCAAACATCCTAATCAGGAATTTATTAATGTAGACACTACTAATATTCTGTTTATCTGTGGTGGTGCATTTGCCGGACTGGAAAAAGTTATCCGTCAGCGTACTGAAAAGGGTGGTATCGGCTTTGGTGCTGCGGTACACAGCAAAGACGAAAATACCAATGTAAGCGAACTATTTCAGACGGTAGAACCGGAAGACCTGATTAAATTCGGTTTGATTCCCGAGCTGATCGGCCGTCTGCCAGTTATTGCAACGCTCACTGAGCTGGATGAAGATGCACTGATTAATATCCTTACCGAACCTAAAAATGCATTAATTAAGCAGTTTCAGGCTCTGTTTGCGATGGAAGGTGTGGAGCTACAAGTACAACCCTCTGCATTACGGGCAATTGCCAAGCTGGCCATGGCGCGCAAAACTGGTGCCCGCGGCCTACGCTCAATTGTAGAAAAAGCGTTGCTCAATACTATGTATGCTTTGCCGGATTTAAACGATGTAAAAAAAGTGGTTGTTAATCAGGATGTAATTGATAAAGGTGCTGAACCTGAATGGTTACTGGCTGATGGCAGTGCTTATAAAGGCTAAAACCATAAGCTGAATTTTACGTGCATAAAAAAACCGTCTGAATTTTGGAATTCAGACGGTTTTTCATGTCCAGAATAAATGAGTTAACCGGTTAATAATGTGTCTGCAGTAATACCCGGATTATCAAACTGGCTCTTCAGTATGAAATTTTATTATCAGAACATTACAGATAACGGCCAAACCACAATACTTTACCGATGATTTGTACATCATCACTTTCACTATCCAGCCGGATTTCAAAACTCGGATAGGCTTCATTAGCAGAAATAACATTCACTACATTACCCGGCATCAGCTGTAAACGCTTAACCAGCAGATTATCGTTAATACGCAGTACATACAAACCATCACGGCGTATATGATTCATTTGCTGTACCAGAATGGTATCCCCGTCATTGAGTACACCTTCCATTGAATCGCCTTTGACCGAAATCACTGACAAGCCACTAACTTCAGGGCTAATCATTGAATTTATCCAATCCTTGCGAAACGCCATGGTAAACATCGGTTTTTCATTAGCAACTAAACTACCATGTCCGGCAGCTGCTTCAATTGCATAACGCGGTACATAAACAAAATCTTCAGTATTCACCGGATTACCCAGCGTATCATGTGCTGCCTGAGTTTGTTGTTCAGGAAAGGGCTCCCCCTCTCCGGTCAGCAACCAGTCAATACTGCAACCTTTTAATTCTTTGATACGTTTCAGGGTTTCTGCTTTGGGTAACCCGCCTTCATGCCAGATACGACTGAAACCGGCCATAGTCATATCAATGTCTGTGGCAATTTTAGACTGGCGCTCACCTGGCCACAGTGAAGCCAGACGGTCTTTAAATGTTTGCATGCACAAATTCCGGCAATTTCTTAGAAATATCGTCAATAAATTTGTTTTTATTATACTTCATTTTTAGAAAAATGAAAAGTAACTAAATATTTAAGAAATAAATTTCTTGAATATTTATTTTTTTCTAATTAATATAATAAAAATTAAACAATTTATTAGATTTTTCTAAATAAGGAATGGATTATGAAATTATTAAAAATATATGGGTTAATGGCTTTATTATTGTTGCTGGGCAATTTTCATTCAGTACCAGCTCGTGCTACAGCTCCTGCGGCATTGATTTCGCAAACGCTGGACTGCCAGCATCTGGCGAATTTAACTTATACTGAAATGAATCCAACCCAGATTAAAGTAGCCAAAAACTGTGACCAGCGTGAAGCTGCACAAAGCTGGCAAAATGCATACGGAAAAATGAATCATACTGAAATGGCAAAAGCTACGGTTTATGAGGCTTCCTGAAATATTGTATCGCTCTGCTTCTGTTGTACTATCAATCACGTAATTTCATTATTTTTTATATTTACCCTGTTACTGCACTGTTTTAAAACGCACATAAAATAAAAGCCTGAGTACCTGAAATAACAGATAGCTACGGCCTTTAGAAAATCTGAACAGGGGTTATTGTTTTACCTTGAATTCAGTACAAAAATAATTAATTATTTGCTTTGTGTTGTAACTGAGTCAGTAATTGCTGATGAATACCACCAAAGCCGCCATTACTCATGATCAGAATATGATCCCCATGCTCTGCCTGTGCAGTGATAGCTTCAACCAGTGACTGCATATCCTGAAAAACTGCTACTTTATCCTGTAACGGACTTAGTGCAGCCGCAACATCCCAATCAACCCCGCCGGCATAACAGAATACTTTATCAGCTTCCGCCAGACTGGCAGATAAAGCAGCTTTCATGGTACCCAGCTTCATAGTATTAGAGCGTGGTTCAAGCACAGCCAGAATACGTGCATTAACAACTTTCTGACGCAAACCGGCAATAGTTGTGGCAATGGCTGTCGGATGATGAGCAAAATCATCATAAACCGTAATATCGTTAACAACACCTTTGACTTCCATGCGCCGTTTAACATTCTCAAAACGAGACAATGCTGCACAAGATTGCCGGATTGACACACCTGCATGACGTGCCGCAGCAATTACTGCCAGTGCATTCATACGGTTATGCTGCCCCAGTAGTTTCCACTCTATATGTCCCACCTTTTGTTGCTGATAGAGTACATCGAAGCCACCGGTTGCAGAAATTTCACCAATCTGCCAATCCTTATTCAGACCAAAACCTTCTACTTCTGACCAGCAGCCTTGCTGTAAAACTTCATCCAGTGCAGCCGATTGTTCATTAACAACAATCAGCCCTTCACTGGGAATTGTACGAATCAAATGATGAAACTGAGTCTGAATTGCTGCGAGATTGGGGAAAATATCCGCATGATCATATTCCAGATTGTTCAGAATTGCCGTACGCGGACGATAATGGACAAACTTACTGCGTTTATCAAAAAAAGCTGTGTCATACTCATCTGCCTCGATGACAAAAAACGGACTGCACTCTGGTTCAGATGCGGATTGCTCAGCCGGTGGTACCTGAGGCAGGCGCGCTGATACAGCAAAATTTTGCGGTACCCCGCCAATCAGAAATCCGGGAGCCAGACCAGCATCTTCAAGCACCCATGCCAGCATACTGGCTGTCGTTGTCTTACCATGAGTGCCGGCTACTGCCAGTACCCAGTGCTGTTGAAGAATATTTTCAGCCAGCCATTGCGGGCCGGAAGTATAAGGTAAGTTACGATTAAGGATGGCTTCAATGACAGGCATGCCGCGACGGGCAACATTACCAATTACATAAATATCAGCAGGATAACTGTCCAGCTGTGCTGCTTCGAATCCTTCCACCGCATCAATGCCCAAATCAGCCAGCTGTGTACTCATGGGCGGATACATTTTGGCATCACAACCAGTTACTTGATAGCCTGCCTGTTTGGCTATAGCGGCAATTCCCCCCATAAATGTTCCGCCGATACCAATGATATGGATATGCTGCATTTCTCTGTCTCTATGCGATGAAAACCAGCATTATAGACTTTCCTCATATTTACTACATGGCTGTTTTGTATTTTCTGTACACTGTCACCGCTAAAATTAAATTCAAAATACAAAGCCGGCACTGAAAAACAGAAAATAGACTATTGTGATTAATTTAAAAGAGTTCGTATTGGATCATTAGAAATATTTGATTATGAAATATATTATTATCTGCTGATACTGAGAAATAATTATTTGGTATTTTTATGAATATTTAATCATGTAACGCTGAAAGATATTTTTCAGATTTCTTTTTTTCCATTTCGCGACAAGAATAAAGTTCGGGACTTTTATAAGATATTCCTTTTGTTGAAATTTAAATGTCAGCCTGCTTCTGATAAAACCTGATTTGAAGCTTAGTTCGGAAACTTCTGTCACAGCAATAATAATAGCATCTGTATGGTTATACTTTTACATGTTGTGTTCCATACAATATTGATGAACTATCAAATTTTCGCAACTTGTACTTGTCAAAATCTGCTTCGATATTTTTTCAGCTTTAGATAGTATCCATATTAAAGGCGGAAAATCATAAAATATACTTAAGTAAATCTTCAATCCTGTCAATATAATAAATATATTTTAGTTTATCCACAATCATAATACCTGATATTGTTTTCCCAGTCTTTATCCACGTATCTGTCAGCGTATACGATAAGATGAATAAATACACATTATTCCTGTGATTATTGGGATGGTGTTGCACATAAACTGTGGATAAGTAATTTATATTCTTGTTATATATAAATTAAATTTAACTGCCTATTTTTTAATCAGCAAATCATAACTGAATCAATTTTCCTTGATTCCGTTACATAAACTGCTCTGACAATATTTGTTTGCAAACAGCAGCATAGCCCTCATATCTATAACAGATATAGTTTTTAGTACATATTAAATTTAGTATTACTTGTTGAGCTTGTTGAATATTTTGAAATGCTGATAAGTTTCCACCGTTATGATGTTAATCGGAATGGTTTTCTGAAAAGCTGATTATCTTTATCATAAAAAACAAGTAAACGCTGATTTTTATATTCATTTCCGGATTTGAATTTGATTTATATAACGGAATATTGAACATTGATTACTGCTTTGATAATGGCTTTGATTTATTCCTTATTATATTATTTGAAATTATTATAACAACACTCCCTTATTAAAGAGGGATGCTATGATTAAATTACTTTTTTGCTTTATCAATTCATTTATTTTACTTTTTCCACTTATCTCCAACGCTTCAGAACATATTGGCTTTAAGCGAATTCACTATGATATACATGATGGAAGGCCACTAGATATTGCTGTTTGGTATGCCACTAATAATAGGCAAAATTCAATAACTATAGCTGATAATGCTATTTTTGATGGTTCTGAAGTTATTGCTGATGCAGTACCAGAAATAAAGAATACTAAATCGC
Organism: Snodgrassella sp. M0110; assembly: GCF_016101465.1. Classification (NCBI taxonomy): domain Bacteria; kingdom Pseudomonadati; phylum Pseudomonadota; class Betaproteobacteria; order Neisseriales; family Neisseriaceae; genus Snodgrassella; species Snodgrassella sp. M0110. Next base: position 96,130 of record NZ_JACFQM010000003.1, read on the forward strand.
CATTAATTTTACTTTCACATGGTTACGGTGGGAGCTGGCGAAATTTAAGTTGGCTTGCACATGCATTAGCTACAAAGGGATATATTGTTGCAGCTCCTAATCATCCGGGGACAACTGGATTTGATCAGAATACTGAGCAGTCAGCCAAACTATGGTTACGGCCGCAAGATTTAAGTAAAACTATTGATGCGCTGGCTGAAAATCAAACATTCTCAAATATCATTAATTTAAATCAGATTTCCGCTATAGGCCATTCGCTTGGTGGTTGGTCAGTAATTGCACTTTCCGGAGCCAGATTTGATACAGAGTCATTTAAGAAAGATTGTAATAAATATTCATATTTAAAAGCTTGTCATTTGATATCTGAACTTGGTCTGGCAAATTCAGAGCTTAATAAGAATATGTCAGACCCCAGGATAAAAGCATTCGTATCATTGGATGCTGGTTTGACAAGAGGGTTTACCATTGAAAGCTTACAAAAAATCAAAATACCATCTCTTATTATTGGTGCAGGAGTTGATATAGGTGATACAAATACACAACTTGAATCGGGTTATGTACAAGAATTTCTACCAAAATCGTCCTCAACTTATATCATTATTCCAGATGCAATGCATTTTAGTTTTATCCAAATTTGTAAATCTAATGCAATTGATAGATTGAATCAAGAAAAAGAAGGAGAAGGAATTATTTGTAAGGATGGCGGCAGTCGGGATAGAAGTGAGATTCATCGTGAAATTACTCATCTCATTGTTGATTTTTTATCTAAGACATTTTCAAATTATAAAACTGATTTCAAAAAACTGCTTTAAATGATGCAATTTCTTATTATTCTTATAATAGGTTATACCCCTTATAAATGATGTAATACTCCTATTTTGCTACAAAAAAAGACTGCCTTACATGTAAGGCAGTCTTGAATACTCAATATTAATGATTAATTTTCAGCCGGTTTTGGTTCTTGCGGTGCCTTTTCAAGCAAAGCTTTGATTGACAGGCGTACACGGCCGCGATCATCAATTTCCAGTGCTTTTACTTTAACTTGCTGACCAATTTGCAGGTAATCGCTTACATTTTTCACACGATCATGTGAAATTTGGCTGATGTGTACCAAGCCGTCTTTACCCGGCATAACTGATACGATAGCACCAACATTGTTATCCAGAATCTTGATTACTGTGCCTTCGTATACTTTACCCACTTCTACTTCAGCAGTAATTTCTTCAATACGGCGTTTGGCCGCTTCTCCTGCTTCACTGGTGCTGGCTGCAATGGTAATTGTACCATCTTCGGCAATATTAATTTCAGTACCGGTTTCTGCGGTTAATGCACGGATGGTTTCACCGCCTTTACCAATAACATCACGAATCTTGTCCTGATGGATTTTCATGGTAAATAAACGTGGTGCATGTGCAGATAATTCTTGCGGACCTTTTACTGCTTCCTGCATTTGTCCGAGAATATTCAAACGAGCTTCTTTCGCCTGAGCCAGTGCAATCTGCATGATTTCCTTGGTAATTCCCTGAATTTTGATATCCATTTGCAGAGCAGTCACACCTGTAGTGGTACCAGCAACTTTAAAGTCCATATCACCAAGGTGGTCTTCATCGCCCAGAATATCAGTCAGTACAGCAAATTTATTGCCATCCAGGATTAAACCCATGGCTATACCGGCAACATGGCTTTTCAAAGGAACGCCGGCATTTAGCAAACTCAGACATCCGGCACATACGCTGGCCATGGAAGAAGAACCATTGGATTCAGTAATTTCAGACACCACACGCATGGTGTAGCTGAAATCTTCAACATCAGGCAATACAGCCAGCAGTGCACGTTTTGCCAGACGGCCGTGCCCAATTTCACGGCGTTTTGGTGCACCCATACGGCCTACTTCACCGGTTGAGTATGGCGGAAAATTGTAATGCAGCATAAAGCGGTCGGTATATTCACCACTCAGAGCATCGATAATCTGTTCATCACGCTGAGTGCCCAGTGTTGCTGTAGCCAGTGACTGAGTTTCACCACGGGTAAACAAGGCAGAACCATGTGTACGCGGTAACACGCCGGTCCGGATATTAATAGGTCGAACAGTACGGGTATCACGGCCGTCAATACGCGGCTGGCCTTCCAGAATCTGGCCACGAACTACTTCTTTTTCCAGATCTTTGAAAATACCGCGAATCTGGTTAGCCAGTAATGTATCAGTTTCTTCGGTAATCAAAGCCGCTTCAACAGCAGACCATGCTTCATCTAGTTTTGCTGTACGGGCTTGTTTTTGCTTGATTTTGAATGCTTCATCAATTGTTGCACCAGCCAGCTCACGTACTTTGGCAATCAGGCTTTCATCAGCAACAGGAGCCTGCCAGTCCCACATTTCCGGATTAACTTCATCTGCAAATTCATTGATGGCACGGATGGCTGCCTGCATCTGTTCATGACCGAATACTACTGCACCCAGCATGGTTTCTTCAGACAGTACATCTGCTTCAGATTCCACCATTAATACGGCTTTTTCTGTACCCGCAACAACTAAATCCAGTTGTGACTGAGCCAGCTGTGTTTTAGTCGGATTAAGAACATATTCACCATTGACATAGCCGACACGAGCTGCACCAATCGGACCGGCAAAAGGTACACCTGTTAGTAGTAGTGCAGCTGAAGCACCTAGCATAGCCGGAATATCTGAATCAATTTCCGGATCAACTGATACTACCATGGCAACTATCTGAATATCGTTGTAGAAACCTTCCGGAAATAAAGGACGAATCGGACGGTCAATCAGGCGGCTGGTAAGGATTTCTTTTTCACTCTGTTTGCCTTCCCGCTTAAAAAATCCGCCCGGAATTTTACCGGCTGCATAGGTGCGTTCCAGATAGTCTACGGTCAGCGGAAAGAAATCCTGACCAGGTTTGACTTCTTTAGCAGCTGTAACGGCTACCAGTACCACAGTATCGCCCATGGAAATTTTTACTGCACCGGCTGCCTGACGGGCAATTTCACCAGTTTCCAAAGTAACTGTCTGATTGCCGTATTGAAAGGTTTTAATGTGTTTATCAAACATATTGTTTTTCCATTCTAATTTTTTGCAGATACCGCACCTGCTAAAAAACCTAACAATGTACACGTAACAGGCATATACATAGGTAGGGTTTCTGGCCGGGCGTGATTTGCAAAATGATTATTAATGAGGTTTTAATCAAGCCTGTAACAGGCTATAAATACATTTTGTATTATGGTCAAATTCTAACATATATTTTTTACCTTATCGCAAACTCAATGACTGTCACGACGCTGGTTAAGCTCAGGATATGCATTTTTGGTCTTTTTCAATCTGCCATAAAAATATTTCTATTGACCAAACATTTTTTCTTTACCAAAAATCATTAATATTAAAACTATTTGCTTGTATGTTAGAATTGATTTTATTAATGTAAATCACCATATTGGTTCAACCGGATCTGGCTGTACCTGTATTATTGAGGACAAAATAATGTCTGAATTTTTGTATAAAAAACCAACTGACAGTGATGTACTGTTATCTGTTGTGATGCATCCGGAAGATACCAACGCAAACAGCACTATTTTTGGCGGACGTATTCTGGCCTTAATGGATCAGGCCGCGTATGCATGTGCCTGTAAACACTCACGTTCTGTAACGGTAACAGCAGCTATTAATACTGTTAATTTCCGTACGCCAATTTATGTGGGTGATTTGGTCTCCATTAAAGCGCGAGTCAATTATGTAGGCAAATCGTCCATGATGATTGGTATTCGTGTAGAAGCGGAAAATCTGGTTACCGGAGAAATTCGTCATAGTAATTCCAGTTATTTCACCATGGTCGCCATTGATTCTGCCACTGGTAAGCCACAGTCTGTACCCGGTCTGATTCTGGAAACATCCAATGAAGTACGCCGTTTTGTACGCTCATATACTCGCAAGATAGAACAGCAGGAAGCTTTGAAAGAATTTCAGGCAAAAGCTTTTCATTTAAATAAGGATCATCTGGACTGGTGTCAGACACAGAATGCGCGTTTAAATCCCGATTTATATAACGAAATAGGATAATTCAGATTTGTTTGCATTTCTCTTCTGCCGGTGTGTAGTATTGATTTTTCAGCCTTGATTCAAGGCTATTGGCGACAAATACAAAGAAATTAGTAGCCTTAAAAAATTCGTAATTGCTCCGGCAGTTGAACAAATCAATACCAATACTGATTTTAATATTGATATTTCATTTTAGAAAATGTAAGCGCGAAATACGCTGGATACAGCTAAGATTTAACCAAAAACAGAAAGCTAAAGCATTTAGCGTGCAAGGTATTAGTTATAGTGCTTATGCCGCTGCCTGCTCTTTCTGGCAGAAGATAAAACGTGGCTTGAAACAGGGGCGCTACGACAATTACAAGCTGTCTGTATCATAAGCGAGCTATTAAATTTTATGGCACATGCTGAAGCGCGATTAAGTCATAGACTGTAAGCTAAACAAAAAAAGCCCCGTTTGGGGCTTTTTTTAATTTTACAAAGATTTTGCAGCCTATTTCTGTTCATATCGCGCTATCTCATTATCAAACTCTTGTTTTTCTTGTTTGATCCTTTCAACAACAACGGAATAATCAGTACCATGTAAATATGGTGGTGCTAATTCAGGACACAGATGATAGACAAGCATATTTATGTTAATCATATTACCTAAAGCTGTTCCACATGCATGAACAGTTAGATCAGGGTAAAAATGATATTTATGTCGTAAATCTAGAGCAAATTGATCAAGAGCCTTACCTAATTCATTAGCTCTCTGGTTAATCTCAACTAGTTGCTCATGAGAAAACTCTGATTTGTCCATATCCATTACCAATCATGATTCGCCGCCCCTCCAGGTAAGTCAAAAATACCTCCACTATCAGGGCCAAGACAATACGTATAGGCTGCATAACACTGATGAAACCCTATATTAGGAATAAGGCCTTCAGTACAACGATTATGTTGCTGGCTGCACCGTTTAAGCTGACTTACTGATAAACGCAGCAATCCTTCATTATCTTGTTTTTGATTCTGTTTCTTACTACTCAACATACTAGTTACACTAGAATGCTTTTGGTCAGCAGCGGTAGCAGTTACTGCTGATATACTTAAAACTGCCAGTATTGATAAAGAAATTAAACGCTTTAACTAAATTATAAGTCAATACGTTAAAATTTATTTTGTTTCAATTTTGTCACATACTTGGTTCGTCATCATCTTTATCATTACTCAGCGCAATCGCAACCCTTTCAGTTCCCTTCTGGTCAAGTATCCTGCCGCACGCTCAACCTGTTCTCTACCGTTGTTTTAAGCTTGTTATAGACATCCCGAAGGCTGTCCATGTCTTGGCCAATTGCCTTTGTTGTTCGCTCAAAATAGAAAGGTACGATAAGGTATAAAAAAGCCGTCTTTAAAAAGACGGCTTTTTTTCAGATGGAGAATGCTTATTTACGCAGACCCAAACGTGCAATCAATTCGCGGTAGGTATCCGGTTTAGTGCGGCGGATGTAGGCCAGCAAACGACGACGGGAGCTAACCATTTTCAACAGACCACGACGGCTGTGATGGTCTTTCGGGTTAGCTTTAAAGTGACCAGTCAGATCATTAATACGGAAAGTCAATAACGCGATTTGTACTTCAGAAGAACCAGTGTCCCCTTCGGCACGTTGATAATCTTTAATAATTTGTGCTTTTTGTTCAACAGATAACATGTAATTTACTCTTAAAAAAAGCCTTACGGCAGACAAGTTGGCCAAGCTAATATATGTCATTAACAAATACCAACTCCGGATACATATTTAACTGATATAAGCCGTATTCATCAGACGCAGCACTTTCAAACGCCTGCTGGCAGCCTGATATTGCACCAGCCCGATAAAGCGGCCATCAACAGCATAAATACGCAAGGGGCACATTGTGCCATAATTTTGCTCAGAATGCACGGCTACACCATGCTGTAACTGCAAAATATCTTTATCATTCAGAGTGACAGCCGGAAAATGTTGTACGAGTACATCACAAGGCAAAAGCCAGTTATCCCGTGCAGCTTCATCCAGATTACTGATTGCAGCAAGTGAATGAGTCTGTTCAATGGTAAAGCCGGCAGTAGCAGTGCGGCGTAATGCAGTCAGATGCGCTACAGTTCCCATATATTTGGCCATATCTTCAGCCAGAGTACGTATATACGTTCCCTTACTGCAACGCACACTGATAACCAGCCGCGGGAAAGTAAAGTCAATAATATCTATCTGATAAATCGTTACCTGGCGGCTTTTCCGTTCGATGGTGATACCTGCACGGGCATATTCATATAATGGCTTGCCCTGATATTTAATAGCTGAATACATAGGCGGTGTCTGAGTAATTTCACCACTAAAAGCAGAAATGGCTGCCTGTACCTGCGCCAGTGTAATCACAGTATCGGAAGTGGCAACGATTTCACCTTCAGCATCACCTGTGCTGGTAGCCGCACCCAGCTGTAAAGTCGCTATATAAGCTTTATCTGCATCCAGAAGATACTGAGCAAATTTAGTTGCCTCTCCAAAGCATACGGGTAACAAACCTGTTGCCAGCGGATCCAGTACACCGGTATGCCCTGCTTTGGCCGCACCATATAAAAAGCGCGCCCGCTGCAAAGCACTGTTACTGCTCATTCCGCTGTCTTTATCGAGTAACAGCACGCCATTAAGAACGCGTTTGCGCCGGCTAGTCTGGGTATTCATGATATTGTTTATCTAATTTCAGTTTCAGGATCATTAGGCGAGCGCATCATAACATGCTTTATCCGGCCTATTCAGGATTAGTGGCTTTTTCGATTAGAAACAGGCTTGAGAACCAGTACTGGCTTTTAAAATTCCTGCTCCGCCGATAACAGAACTTCGGACATCTATATTTTCAAACTTAAAAACTGACTATAAAAGCATCTTATCAGGATACACACAGATGACATAATTACCAGATTTCACTATCAGTGAAATCAGCGAACCCAGATAGGTGTATGAATCAGATGTATATGCTGGCAGTCATACTATTCCTGATTTCCAGCGATGTTTACCCATGTGATAGTTAATTTTGCATACTGTCTTATTGTCTTAATTTAGGTGTGCAGCCTCTATGCAGATTTTATGTTTTCTTACCTGAGCAGATCTGATTAGTAGGATAATAGCAAAAAGGAATCATTGAAATTTATTAAAATTTCTTATAAGTATATGGTATTTTGCTGCAATTAAGTCTTACGCAGATGCTTTATTTAGAGTTACAATTATTTTATATACCAGTGCTGGTACTGCACTGATATATCTGTCAGAATAACTGGTAGAAAATAAATATTTTAATCCTGTTTTAAATGACATTTAATCGGTAATATGAGGTACATTTACACCTCTGTATACTTTTCTGTCATTTTTATTCAGGATTATATTTATACCGGTATCGATTTTATCCGGTAAATGATTTTCTGGTTGTACCGGTCTGTTTATCTGAGAACAGAAACTAACAGACTAAACACTTCTTCTTTACTGATGAAAAGGGTTCATTATGAAAGCAGCCGTAGTAACAAAAGACAAAAAAGTTGCCATCCAGGATAAAGCTGTACGCCCGCTGAAAGCCAATGAAGCATTGCTGAAAATGGAATGCTGTGGCGTTTGCCATACCGACTTGCATGTAAAAAATGCGGATTTTGGCGACGTAACTGGTGTAACACTGGGACATGAAGGTATTGGGGTTGTAACTGCTGTAGGTGAAGATGTTACTTCTTTAAAAGTGGGTGACCGTGCCAGTGTTGCCTGGTTCTTTGAAGGCTGCGGACATTGTGAATATTGCAACAGTGGTCGCGAAACCTTCTGCCGTGAAGTTAAAAATGCCGGCTATACTGTAGACGGTGGTATGGCTGAAGAATGTATCGTTGTAGCAGATTATGCAGTTAAAGTACCAGACGGACTGAGTTCTGAAGCAGCCAGCAGTATTACCTGTGCCGGTGTGACAACCTACAAGGCAATCAAAGTATCACACATCCAGCCGGGTCAGTGGATTGCGATTTATGGACTTGGTGGCTTAGGTAATCTGGCGTTGCAGTATGCCAAAAACGTGTTTAATGCTAAAGTAATTGCTATTGATGTTAATGAAAAACAACTTGAGCTGGCACGCGAAATGGGTGCAGATATGACTCTGAACCCTGCTAAAGAAAAAGTAGAAGAAATCATTCAGGAAAAAGTAGGTGGTGCTTACGCTGCTGTGGTTACAGCTGTAGCTAAATCTGCTTTCAATTCAGCCGTAGCCTCTGTTCGTGCCGGCGGACGTATTGTTGCTGTAGCCTTGCCAGTTGACACTATGGATCTGAATATTCCGCGTCTGGTTCTGGATGGTATTGAAGTGGTAGGTTCACTGGTAGGTACACGTGAAGATTTGCGTGAAGCATTCCAGTTTGGTGCAGAAGGTAAAGTAGTACCAAAAGTAACTATGCGCCCTCTGGAAGATATCAATGATATTTTCGATGAAATGACTGCCGGTAAGTTTACTGGTCGTATGGTAATCGACTTTAAAAATGCCTGATATCTGTTAGGCAGTTTAAAAAAGCCATAGTCTGACTATGGCTTTTTTGTTGTCCGGAAAATTAATTAGCAGGCTTCGCCTACCTGAACACCATTGAGAGTATCCTGAGCAGAGGCCAGACTGGCTACCAGTTGCTGAGCTGCCTGAAATTCAGGTGTCTGCATAGTAGCAATATATTCTGTTGCACTCCCCTTACCGGCAATCATTTGCCAGCGCTGTGCCAGCCGGCTGATATCCGGCCAGACAAAATCGGTCAGCAGATTATCTACCCAGTCTGGTTTATTACATACCAGAGCAATATCACAGCCGGCACCAAAAGCCTGCGCTGTACGTGCATGGATATCACCGGCGCAGCTGGCTCCTTCCATAGTTAAATCATCAGAGAAAATTACCCCGTCAAACTGCATTTTATCGCGCAAAACACCACCTAGCCAGATAGTGGAGAATCCTGCCGGTTCTGTCGGATCAACTTTAGGGTATACCACGTGTGCGGGCATGAGTGCCGGCATACCATTATGAATTAGATCTTTAAATGGCTGAATATCATCAGCCCATAACTCTTCCCAGCTGCGGTTATCTTCCGGTAAAGTAAGATGGCTGTCACCACTGACGGCTCCATGCCCGGGAAAATGTTTGCCACAGCAAGCCATACCACCACGAGCCAGACCACGTTGCAAAGCTACTGCCAGAGAGCTGACTACAGCCGGCTGCTGATGAAAACTGCGATTACCGATAACAGCACATTCACCCCAGTCCAAATCCAGAACAGGCGTAAATGATAAATCTATGCCACAGGCACGTAATTCAGTAGCCAGTACCCAGCCTACCGTTTCGGCCATTTTGTCGGCCATTGCTGCACCATGCTGCTCCCAGCACTGTCCCAGAGTACGCATGGCCGGCAATCGGGTAAATTCGGGAATAAAGCGCTGTACCCGCCCGCCTTCATGATCAACAGCGACAATAAGCTCCGGTGTTCTTAATGCTTTAATTTCCGTAACCAGCTCGGTTAACTGAGCACGGGACTGATAATTGCGCCGGAACAGAATCACACCGCCAATGGCCGGATGACATAAACGTTCACGTTCGATATCACTTAACCTGAACTCTGCCACATCAGCCATAACCGGACCACGTGCTAATGCTTTGGGATGTACTGACAACATAAATTATTCCAAAATTTTTCTGAATGAATCGCGTGGTCTGACCAGAAAGTGATCCATCATTAACGATGGAACAATTAATAAAACCTGCATAATGGTGTAAACGACCTGTGCGATTAACTGATGACCCAACTAGAACATATCCTAAGGACTGTATCTTTATGAAAAAATTACGGCAGCATCATAGCAATAAACAGGGTATTGTTTGCACGCCTGATTAACAGAGGTACATTTTTTCCACTGGCTGCTACTGCATTATCAAAATCTTTTTCATCATGTACCAGTTTCTGACCAACGGCGATAATAATATCGCCACGACGTAAATCTACCTGTGCAGCCAGCCCGCTGATGTCTTCAATAATCAGCCCCTGAGCTGTTGCCCGCAATACCAGACCGAGACGGTGTTCAGCAAAACTGGTTCCGTCAGTTGGCATAATGGTACTACTGGCAGAACTGGCCGGATTAGCTACAGCCGGAGACACATTATCCAGCGTTACCTTGATTTCTTCTTTTTTACCTTTACGCCAGATACCCAGAACGATTTGCTTACCTGGTGGAAGTAAACCAACTTTCACCGGCAAATCGCTTGAATTCTTTAGCTCATCGCCATTCACACTTTGTACGATATCACCGGATAATAAGCCTGCTTTAGCTGCCGGTCCGCCGGCAACAACTTGAGTAATCAGCGCACCATTGGCTTTATCCAGACCAAAAGATTTGGCCAGATTATAGTTGACTTCCTGAATAACTACCCCAAGCCGACCACGCTGTACCTTACCTGATGTTTTCAATTGCTCGGCTACATTCATGGCCACATCAATCGGAATGGCAAAAGAAATACCCATAAAGCCACCACTGCGACTGTATATCTGTGAGTTAATTCCTACTACCTGTCCCTTAAGATTAAATAAAGGTCCACCTGAATTTCCGGGATTAATAGCCACATCAGTCTGGATAAACGGCGTATAGTTTTCTTCCGGCAGACTGCGTCCTTTGGCTGAAACGATGCCGGCAGTCACACTATTATCAAAACCAAACGGCGCACCAATGGCCGCTACCCATTCTCCGACTTTTAATTCTTCAGGATTACCCAGTTCTACAACCGGTAATTCATTTGCACTGATTTTTAATAATGCAACATCAGACTGAGCATCAGCACCAATCAGTTTTGCCTGAAATTCACGTTTGTCATTCAGTAAAACCTTAATATTATTCATACCGTTGACTACATGAGTGTTGGTAAGAATATAACCATCCTTACTGATAATAAAACCTGAACCAAAATTATATTCATCATCATTTGCCTGCGGGGTTTGCGGTACATTTGGCAAAAGGCGTTTGAAGTATTCGTAAAACGGATCATTGTCAGGCAAAGCATCCGGACCGGCTTCATTATCGATATTACGGTTATTGCGTGTAGCCTGAATATTGACTACTGCCGGACCTTGCTGGTCGACCAGCCGGGTAAAATCGGGCAACAACATAGCTACCTGATTGCTGTTCCCATCAGTACCGGCAGGTATTTCCTTCACAAAACCCTGACCGTCCTTATTTTTACCAAACCATTGTTCCAGCCTGTCACAACCTGCTGCTACCAACAACACTGACAAAATTGCCGTCAACATATATTTGCGATTTATCCGCATCCACTTCCCTAACTTTTTTGTTTTCTTACACAAGCAAAGATTAATAATATTGTAACGAAAAGAGGCGTTAAGTTACACAATCAGACGGTTAAAGTCGACTTTGCCGGGTACTCGCACAAATCATTTATCAGACATTGCTCACACAGCGGTTTACGCGCTTTACATATGTAACGTCCGTGTAAAATAAGCCAGTGATGTGCATTAAGTCTGAACTGTTTCGGCACCACCTGCATTAATTTATCCTCAACTTCACGTACCGTTTTACCCGGTGCCAGACCAGTACGATTACATACCCGGAAAATATGCGTATCTACTGCAATCGTTGGATGACCAAAAGCTGTATTCAGGACAACATTAGCCGTTTTTCTCCCTACTCCCGGCAATGCCTCCAGCTCTTCTCTGGTTTGCGGTATATCTCCGTTATACTGCTGCACCAGAATCCGGCAAGTTTCCATCACATGTTTGGCTTTGGTTTTATATAAACCGATCGTCCGAATACACTCCATAACTTTATCTATTCCTAACTCCAGCATGGCTTGTGCTGTGGGTGCCATTCGGAATAAATGTACAGTACATTTATTGACAGAAACATCTGTTGCCTGTGCCGAGAGCATAACTGCTATCAATAATTCAAATGGTGAATGATATATCAGCTCTGTAGTCGGATTCTGACAGACAGCCTGCAAACGAGTGAATATTTTCTTGCGCTTTTGTGCATTCATGAAATTAAACCATTATCGGTTTTTTTGTTGCTGACGAAACTGCCACGGTGCTATTGCACTGGCATTGTGCCATAAACCGAGACGATTTTGGCGCGCCTGTATCTGAGCACTTTGATAACGGCCAAAACCTAATCGATCCTGCTGCTTTTTAGCAATTGAGTCGTAATGCCATGCATATCCCTGCTGAACCATCCATAAGTTAATATCTGCATTATTCAATATAATCTGACCAACTTCACGCTGATACTGATCTATAGCAACCACATTGACATCAACATACTTACCCTCAATACGTGCTTTTAAGGCATCGCGACTGGCTATACCATAAGCTTGTTTGATTTCCGGCGCATCAATATTAGCCAGACGAACTTTATGCATATGCCCGTCCTTGTCTCTGATATGCACAGTATCTCCGTCATGCACACTGTCAACATTACCGGAATAGCGTCCTTTACTGGCTACTGCCCACTTTTTTCCTCTTACAGGCGGCTTACCATTAAGTAAATCCTGTACAGAGCGCACAATACTGTCCGCTTTCTGTGTCCATTCCGCTAAAGGTGTAATTATACTTTCCGGCAACCACACTTTAGCGATTGTCAGAATAACAGCCACCCAGACCAGAATTTTACGCCAGTTAGTCAGAATTTTTTTTCTTTTATGCATTTATCAGAAAACCACATTGTTAAATATGCCCGGCATGAACAGAATAAACCACAGACAGTAAAATAAACCCTTAAAACAACAGCAGCCAGCTACCCTTTTTTCAGGTAACTGGCTGCGCAGATATTAATTAATTGTAATATTAAATACTTCTGTGCAGCGAATTCAAACTCTGGCAGTTAATACCTTGACACCATCGCTGCAACCCAGCACCAGTAAATCAGCCGGATGGTGAGTAAACAAACCATTTTCCACTACACCGGGTATCTTATTAATGGCATCTTCCATTTTAATTGGCTCATCAAAGTTCAAATTAGCTACATCCAGTATCTGATTACCATGATCAGAAGTAAAACCCAGACGCAGTTCAGGCTCTCCGCCAAGTTTCAGTAGCCGGCGCGCTACCAGTGAACGAGCATTGGGTGTCACTTCCACTGGTAACGATACATGGCCAAGACGACTGGTATATTTACTTTCATCAGCAATACAAATGAATTTCTCAGCAGCACTGGCAACAATTTTTTCATTTAACAATGCACCGCCGCCACCTTTAATCATCTGCAATAAATGATTGATTTCATCAGCTCCATCAATGTACAGCGGTAAACCATTCACTTCATTGAGTGTTACTTCCGGAATACCAAATTTTTTTAAAGTTTCACTGGTCAGAGCAGATGTGGATACTGCACCTTTAATCTGCTTTTTACTTTGTGCCAGTGCCTCAATAAAAAAATACACGGTAGAACCGGTACCAATACCCAGATACTCGTTTTCATTGACATATTCAACAGCTTTTTGCGCTGCCTGACGTTTCAACTCATCCTGTGTGGCCATTCTACTGCTCCTTGATCAGCTTAACTTTAAGTACATTTCAAACAATAATTATTCCTGCACGAAATTATAACTGATGCCGCAACAGGATTAAACTGCCGTCAGCAATACGACTGCCTGAGCCTCAATAGCTTCTTTCCGCCCCAGATAGCCTAATTTTTCATTGGTTTTACCCTTAACATTTACTGCATCCACAGCTATATTCAAATCAGCTGCAATATTTATGCGCATCTGATCTATATAAGGACGCAATTTCGGCTCCTGAGCAATAACCGTACTATCAACGTTGACCACACGCCAGCCGGCAGCCAGAACGGCAGCACAGGCACCGCGTAACAGTACACGGCTATCGGCATCTTTATTTGCAGCAGCTGTATCCGGATAAAACTTGCCAATATCACCTAAAGCAGCTGCACCCAGCAGTGCATCGGTAATCGCATGCAATAGCGCATCTGCATCAGAATGACCAAGCAAACCTTTATCAAAAGGAATTTTTACGCCGCCAAGTAACAATGGCCGCCCGCTAACGAGCTGATGCACATCATAACCCTGACCAATTCTTAAAGAACTCATTTAATGGTGTCCTGCTGTAAAAAATAGCTAGCCAGTAACGCATCCTGTGCACTGGTGAGTTTCAGATTGCGTATATCCCCTGCTACCAGTAATGGAGTCAGACCAAGCGCCTCTACGGCAGAAGATTCATCTGTAATTACATCCAAATCTGCCTGTGCCAGTGCTCTGGCCAGAATACCGGTACGAAACATTTGTGGAGTCTGAGCCTGCCATAAACCTGTCCTGTTCACTGTCCGGCTCACCTGCTTTTGCTCATCTGCCTGTTTAAGGGTATCTGCTACGGGAAGCGCTAGTAACCCGCCGACTGCATGATCCTGCACAGCAGCTAATAAACGTTTTACAGAATCCGTACTCACACAGCAACGAGCGGCATCATGTACCAGTATCCAGTCGTTATCCTGTACATTAAAATATTTTTGCGCCTGCACAATCCCATTGTGCACAGTTTGCGCCCGCGTCGCTCCGCCACAACGCAGGATATGCACATCCGGCGGTAATAAATCTGCCGGATAGACAGCATCGATATATTCATCCTGTTCTGATACAACAATCAAAAACAGATCAATTGCACTGATTTGTGCCAGTCGCGACACTGTATGCTGTAATACAGTCTGACCGGCCAAAGTAACATATTGTTTCGGACATCCTGCACCAAATCGTGCTCCGACACCCGCGGCAGGAATCAGCACTACATGCCGGGTCATACAGATTTATCTCCGTTATTTTCCTGCCATTTCCGCCACATACAGGGTTCACCAACTATTTTATCCAACGCCTGCAAATAAGCTTCATGTTCAGCCAGTTCTTCTGCACTGGGTTCCACTACTGTTAACCCAGTATGCTTTATCTGATATTTGCTTTCTGCAATCTGATTTTCACTGGCAGCAGCAGTGGCCATCAGTTCATCTACCAGACTGAACTGGCTTCGGGTCATGGCAAGATAAACTTCACCAAGTAATTCACAGTCAATCAGCGCACCATGCAGTACACGTTTACTGCGGTCTACTTCCAGCCGCGTACATAAAGCATCCAGCGAATTTTTCTGTCCCGGATATTTATCACGAGCCATTTTGAGCGTATCAACTATCCCACTGGTAATCGTTTTAATTTTGGGCATACTCAGACGCTCAAACTCCATATCCAGAAAGCCTTCATCAAACACAGCATTATGAATAATCAGTTCGGCACCATGCAGGTAGTCGGCAATCTGCTGAGCCACACCGGCAAACACCGGTGCATTCATTTCCTGTAGCTTTTCCAGTGTAATTCCGTGTACTGCCACAGCTTCGTCTGGAATATCGCGCTCAGGATTAATATACAGATGCAGATTATTTCCGGTAAGGCGCCGGTCTACCATTTCTACACCGGCAAATTCAATCAGGCGATCACCATTGTTTGCATACAGTCCGGTGGTTTCAGTATCAAGAATAATTTGACGCATATTGATTCAATGCTTTATGCGGTTGAACACCGCTGACTTAAAACTCCGATAATACTAAAAAATCAACTCCGGTGCATAACAGCCGTCCGCACCGGTAAAACAAATTACTCAGCAGGCAAATCCAACAGATGACTATTACAAACTAATAGTCATCAAGCGGTTTTATCCGGATAAAACATTATTTTTTAGTATTTTTTGTCATAGTCTCTATTAACGGGTATATATACCACTATTTATTTTTCTTTTAAAAACAAAATTATAAATAAAATTCTCAGTTATTTTTGCAAATAATAATAACTATCATTTGCAATTAGAAAATAATTTGTTTATGATGCATCTATGTTCACGAAACGACACAAATATTCACAAATATTTTGCAGCAATTTCTGAACATACTCACAGATTTAAAATATATTGTTTTTGTTCAACAATTTATTTAGCACTTTTCTATTGGTAGTGGTTTGTGTTCCTTTTTGCGCCCCCTTTTTGAGGGGCGATTTTTTTTGTTAGTCATTAGTGTAATGAAAACAGAAAAATAATTCAATTATCAACTAACCTATAAAAAGCCGGCCTGTATATTTTCAAACAGGCCGGCTTGAATATTATTGCGGCTGATAGCGTCCGGCCATAGCCTGATAAATCAGATTTTCATTTTGCAGGACACTATAACGGTTGTTTAACACATTTTGTGCCGAAGAATACTGAGTATTCAATGCATCCAGCCAGTCACTAAGCGGATTAGTACCGTATTGATAGCGGGCATGGTAGTAGCGACTGTTTTTTAAATCGTACTGGTATTTTTGTTCATTATTGGCCAGTGTATTGCGGCTAAGCGTGTATTGCCGGTAATAGCGTTCAACTTCATTAAGGGCTGTAGTCAGAGATTGTTCAAAAGTCAGTTTAGCACTTTCAAAATCTGCCTTAGCCTGTTTGTTTTGCCAATATAGAGTCTGCCAGTCGAGAAAAGGCAAATTTACATTAACACTTGCCGTACCGACTGGAAAATGTAAAGCCGAAGAAGCAGCCTCAGAACGCGAATTAACCGCACCATTCAGACTAATACTCGGATACCAGCTACGTTTAGTTGCCTGCTGACTGGAAAAAGCAGATTGCAAACGATATTCTGCCGCACGTAAATCAGGGCGATTAGCCAGTACAGACAATGGCACATTCAGATTCACTTCACTCAAATGAATCTGATTTAAAGATGTTGGTTGAATATCCGTTACCTCACCCGGACGCTGATTGAGTAAATTATGCAGATTCTGCAATACTTCCAGCCGGTTCTGCTGCAATGAGGTCAGATTATTCTCTGCGCTCAGTAACGATTGTTTGGCATTAGTAGCATTAATGCTGCTGACTTTACCTACCTGATACTGTGCCTGAGAGATTCTGGCAATCTGCCGGTATTGTTCAATACTGTCTTTAGTTAAACTGATTGCACCATCAATGTAGGCAAGATGAAAATAATTATCGACGACACTATTAATCAGTGAGAGTCTGCTGGCGGCCAGATCCTCTTCACTGGCCTGATATTTCCAGCGTGCCGCATTGGTATTGGCACGAATTTTCTGCCATACGTCCAGCTCATAACTTAATCCGAGCTGGCCGGTAAAATTACGGCTGGACACCCCGCCATGTTTCAAATCTTTGGAGCTGCTGGCGCCAAGAGAACCACTTGCATTCGGTACCAGGTCTACTGCTGTCAGACGGGCACTATAACGTGCTTTTTCAGCTGTCAGTGCTGCCTGACGCAAATCAACATTATTAGCCAGCGCAGTATTTACCAGCTGATTCAGAGTTTCATCATGGTAAATTTCCCACCAGTTAGCATTAACCTGATACTGCGCAGCAATTTCTGCACTGCTTAGCATTCCGGCTTTATGCATGCTTTGCTGCGGATAGGAACTATGCGTAGCACAGGCGGTTAACAGCAGACTCAGACTCAGCATCCATACTGCGCTGCGTTTTTTCACAAAATTATCTCTCATCATCGTAACTTTTTATTCTGACGCTTACTGCATTTATCAATGCAGTACAGCCATTTCCGCCAGATTTAAATTTCAGCATCAACACAATTAATCGCGTGACAGCGCGTCAATAGGATTAAGCTGCGATGCACGTTTTGCCGGCATAAAACCAAACAGCACACCAATTACACTTGAACAAAGTACAGCCATCACAATAGAAATTGTTGAGAATGACATAGCAAAATCTGTTGCCAGCAAATTAAACAGCATACTGATGGCAAACGAAAACAGTACACCAACCAACCCGCCAATCAGACAAATCAGCACCGCTTCAATCAGAAACTGTTCAAGAATATTGTGCTGACGTGCACCGATAGCCATGCGTATACCAATCTCCTTCACCCGCTCGGTTACCGATACCAGCATGATATTCATCACCCCGATACCGCCTACGACCAGAGATATCAGCGCAATACTTGATATCAGCAGAGTCATGGTGCCGGTAGTACTTTCAATTGTCTGCTTAATAGTGTCACTGTTACGGGTAAAAAAGTCCTCTGTACCATGACGTACTTTCAGTAATTCAATAATGCCTTTTTCTGCCGTTTGTGAATTGACATTATCTTTTACCTTTACCGTAACTGAAGTAATGTATTTAGAGCCGGAAATCCGGTTCATCAGCGTGGTATAAGGAGTAAACAGTTGTAAACTGTCACTGTCCGAAAAGCCGTTATTATTAGGTTCTGTTACTCCGATAATACGCAATGGCCGTTTATTAAACAGAATAACCTTTCCCAGCGGATTAGTACCATCAGCAAACAATTTGTTTTTGGTATTGTCATCAATTACGACTACCTGACTGTTCTGAGTTACATCATCCTCATTAAACAGCCGGCCAAAAGCAAGCTTGATACCGCGTACATCAAAATACTGGTCACCTACACCGTATAGCTGAGCTGAAAGAGACTGATTATCATAAGTCAGCGTACCACTGGTATTAACACCCGGAGTGACACTGTCAACATAATCCTGTTGCTTCAGAACCTCTGCATCACCAACAGTCAGCGTTTTAATACGGGAAGAACGGCGATCCCCATATCCGTAACCCGGATATACGGAAACCGTGTTTGTGCCCATAGCATTGATGTTTTCAAGAATTTTTTCCTGCGACCCTCTTCCCAGTGCTACTACCGACACCACTGAAGCAATACCGATAATAATGCCGAGCATCGTAAGAAACGAGCGCATCTTATGCGCCATAATCGCCTGAATAGACATCAGAAAAGATTCAAAAAACTGATCACGGTAAAAATGCCATGAATTATGCTCTTTAATACTCTCAATATTGCTGGGCGGAATATCTGTATTCTTACTGTGGTCGGCGATAATCCGTCCGTCACTAATTTCAATTACCCGGTTAGCATTAGCAGCAATCGTCGGATCATGTGTAACCATCACAATGGTATGACCGGCATCATGCAGTTTATGCAGGATTTCCATCACGTTTTTTCCGCTACCGGTATCCAGCGCACCTGTTGGCTCGTCTGCTAGAATAATTTCACCGCCGTTCATCAGCGCACGGGCTATACTTACCCGCTGCTGCTGACCACCGGACAGTTCACTGGGACGGTTTTCTTCCTTACCGGCAAGCCCGAGTTGAGCCAGCAACTCATCCGCCCGTTTCATTCGTTCATCGTATTCCATACCGGCATATACAGCCGGCAGGGCTACATTTTCACGTGCTGTTAATGTGCCGAGCAGGTTATAGCGCTGAAAAATAAAACCAAAGCTGCGACGGCGCAAAGCGGCCTGTTCATCTGCGGTCATAGCAGCAGTTTCTACGCCATCAATTTTGTACGAACCGCTGGACGGCACATCCAGAC
This sequence comes from Snodgrassella sp. M0110, assembly GCF_016101465.1. NCBI lineage: Bacteria > Pseudomonadati > Pseudomonadota > Betaproteobacteria > Neisseriales > Neisseriaceae > Snodgrassella > Snodgrassella sp. M0110. Next base: position 115,588 of record NZ_JACFQM010000003.1, read on the forward strand.
AGCCAATGATGTTCATCAGAGTAGACTTACCCGAACCAGACTGACCGATAATAGCTACAAAATCGCCTTTTTCTATGCTCAGATTAATATCTTTGAGCACCTGAACCCGGTTTTCACCAGTGCCGAACCAGCGATTGATTGCCTTAATTTCCAATAAACTCATGGCTTACATTCTCGGACCACGCATTTTAGGTTCTTTGCTGACACCATTTTTGGCGTCTGCCTTGCTCAGCGCAGATAAAACTACCCGGTCACCCTCTTTCAGGCCTGATTTCACTTCTGTGCGCATACCGTCTGTAATACCAGTCTCAATCTGTTTTTCCTGAACCTGCTGATTATCGCCCAGCACCTTCACCACTTTTTTACCACGGTTATGCCTGATTGCCTGATTCGATACAGTCAGTACATTTTTAACAGATTTCACAAAAATATTATTCTGAGTAGTCATCCCGATGTGCAGTGTGCCGTCATCATTCGGAACCAGAGCCCGGGCATAGTAATAAATAGCTGTATCAGTTGTATCCGTACTGGTGTCATAACTTCCCTGAGACATCTTGGTTAACCCCGGATCTACTGCTTCAAGAGTAGCTTTACGCACTTTGTTATTGTCCGCCAGCGTAGTAAAAGTTAAATGCATTCCTGCCTTAACCTTACTCATATCGCCCTCGGCAATCTGCATTTTATTCAGCATTTTGCTTAAGTCAGCCAGCTGTACAATCGTTGGCGTATTCTGACTGGAGTTCACAGTTTGTCCCTCTTCTACTGGAATGGATACAACTGTACCGTCCATTGGAGCAGTAATGCGGGTATAGCCTAAATCTGCTTCTGAAGTATTAATGGCAATCTGTGTTTGCCGGATTTGTGACTTCAGCTCAGCCACGTTAGCCCGTGCTGCGGCCAGATTATCCTGAGCATTATCAAAATCTGCTTTAGAGGTAGCATCCTGCCCCATCAGCGCGCGTTCACGGTCAAATGCACGTTGTTTCATTTTCAATGCAATTTGAGCAGATACCAGCTGAGCACGATAAGTATCCAGCTTAGCTTTATTAGTGTTGAGGGTATTTAACTGGGTAGTGGAATCGATATCAGCAATCAAATCACCTTTTTTAACCTGCTGGCCCAGTTTGACATACAGTTTTTTGATCTGGCCAGAAGCCTGAGCACCGACATCAACCAATTGTGCCGCCGCAATTTCTCCTGTGGCATTAACTGTCTGCATGATATCGCTGCGGCGAACATCATCTGTCACAAAATTCATCTGGTCTTTAGGCTTAAAAAACAGGCTCCATACAACAGCAGCCAGCACCACCACGACTAACAACCATACAAACCTTTTAACCCATTTTTTTTTCATTTGCTTAATAATCCGTATATCACTCAAATTTTGCTCTAATTAATCAATAGTGGCAAAAAGATTAAGATTGTAAAGGATGAAAACCATTCTCATCAATATATCATGTTAGTAATTAATATCTCATTTCTGTTACTAATTATGAATACCAAATGATAAACAATACAGATTTAAAACCATATATGTGATCATTTTTATTTTATCAACAAAAATATAATTTTAAAATTTTAATAATTTCAATCAAATAAACACTAACACATTGCCAAACTGAAAATACATTCAATATTTATCTGATTAAAGTCTGAATACTCCATGCTGCAATTCAATCTCTGAAACATAGTAGTTATTAAGAGAAACTGCCACTAAAAAAACAATAGAAAAATATAAAAAGATTTCAATTTTAAACAAAATAACAAAATAAACACTAATCTGATATAAATTTGGTAAAGAAAATATTCCAGTGATACACAACGAAAAAACCTGATTGAGGTTTCATATATGGCAAAATAACTAGATAAACCAACTAATCGGTATACTATTGCAGTAAAATTGATTATTTTATACTATTTCCTATTATCTTTTTAATTCATTGCCTTTATCAAAAATAAACACTCCACCAGGCAATCTATTTACATATTACCACTTATAGTTTCAAAATACTTCACGGCAAGTTTACAAGATTTTTACTCTAAGTATCAGAAATATAACTGCATTTATTAACCACCATTTATCAATATCAGGCTTAACGTTTTCTGTTAAGAATAAAAAATAATTATGCTTTGACAATTCAGACGCAACTGATTAAGCTGCGCAGCTTTGTAATAAAATCATTGAAAAGCAATAACTGTTTATAATTAAATTATTCATACGCAACAGCAAAATATCAGCATACAGGTTAATTTTTTTCGCATGACAAAAAGCAGTTCGGAATACGCAATAATGACTAACTCAACCATCCGCCGTGCAGTCTATGCCGGCAGCTTTGATCCACCTACCAATGGCCATCTGTGGATGATTCGTGAAGCACAGCCATTATTTGATGAACTAATCGTCGCTATTGGCGTGAATCCGGAAAAAAATGCCACATATTCAGTTGAAGAACGTAAAGAAATGCTTCAGGCTATCACGGCAAATTTTCCCAATGTCAAAATCTCCAGTTTTCAAAATCAGTATCTGGTTAATTATGCGCGCAGTATTGGTGCAGATTTCATTATCCGTGGTATTCGTACCGCTTCTGATTATGAGTATGAGCGTTCCATGCGCCATATCAATCATGACTTACAGCCGGAAATTTCCACTATTTTCCTGATACCACCGCGTGAATATGCCGAAGTATCATCAACCATGATAAAAGGCATGGTCGGACCGCAAAACTGGCAGGCCATGATTCGCCGTTATGTCCCTGATGCAGTTTATGAAAAAATTATGCAGGACCATATGTACTCTGAGAATTGAATAAACTGAATGGTCTGAGCAATCGCGACCAGAATGTATGGTTAAACTACTGATTCTGCACTGATGCAGATTTATAAATAATAAGCTCAGACGGATAAGAAGCTATTACCAATTACCTTATTATTCATCTGAGTTTGAATCACAAGATTCAAAAAATTTTTCATTTTCAACTTTACTAATACGGATTGAATATTCTTCGTACCATTGCTTGATACCCATTTTTTTCCCCTCCATGTGTAAAGTATGGTTTTTCCATTTATTAATAGCCTCAAGTATACGCCAGTATGAAACGGTAATGCCTGTTCCTTCCGCATCTCTAACGCTATCTGCTCCTAAATACCCTTCCATTTTTTCAGCTTCATTTAATAAATTTTGTGCCATTTCCGCATAACCGAAATCACCATGGCTGCGTTGGGAAGTAAATACAACAGCATAATAAGGTATTCCGAATACTTTGCTGATCATGAAAAACCTTTCATATTTTAGATTGCAGCAATTTGAGGTGAAACAGGAGTTACAAAACTGGTTTTCAGAGTATTTTTAAGGTATTTATTGAATCTAACTTATCAGCTGAATATCTTTATAATAACAATTATTAATATTAAACAACATTATCAAATAAATAGTAAAGATAAACAATCTTATTTCTGGCGATTATTTTAATTAATGATAAGTTTACCCGGCATTGTTTCACTCCCCTGCTATTTATACGACTTAAGCAGACAATTAATTCTGATTATTAACGTGAAAATTCCTCTTTGATTACTCTAAGCCACGCTTTTACAGCCGGTGTCAGTTTTTTGTGGCGAGGCCATGCCATGGACAGACTCCAGTTAATAGCCGGATCAGTTAACGGAACAGCTGCAAATATTTTATCGTCAAATTCATCCGTATAATAACTGGGTAGTAAAGCAATGCCCATTTCTTTTGCTACCATATCACGTAAAAGCTCCCACTGGCTGGTACAGCAAACTACATTTGGCTCAAACCCCTGATCACGACAGGCATTGACAATTCGTTCATACAAAACAAATCCACGACTAAACAAAATAAAAGATTCATCTCGCAGACTGCGTAACGACATGGATTCTGATACTTGAACCAGGCGTTTACGCGGAAACAGCACCATCATCGGATAATTACATAAAGGAATATGTTCAAACTCATCTCTAACGGGTAACAACAACTGCCCTACATCCAAACGGTTATCTAGCAATGCAGCTTCAATATCACGAGTACCTGCTTCAATAAAAGCCAGTTCAATATCCGGGCATTGCTGATGAAAACGAAAAAAAGCCGGCGTCAGCAAACGACTGCCCAATAACGACATTCCGATACGCAACATACCCGATTTAAGTTCGCGATAATCTTCTACCTCCTGTTTCAGCAGCGACACCTGATTAAGTATCTGCAGAGAACGTTCATATACACACTGACCAATTTCCGTTGGCAGCACCTGGCGCTTGCGTCCGTTTTCGCCTTTTTGCAATAAGGCTACGTTTAAATCATTTTCAAGTGCATGGATAATCTTGCTTACACTCGGTTGGGATAGTGCCAGTTTTTCCGCAGTAACTGAAAAACTGTGATTCTGAACCAGAGCAACCCAGCACTGAAGTGCCTTTATATCAATCATAAATATTCAAAAAAAGAATAATAATAAAATTATAATTCATATTATGCCTAATAAGACTAATTATAATGGTAAGTTTTCAATAACTGGTTATAGAGAAAAGCCAAAATGAATATGTTACACCTTCGTCAGACAAACTGCTTACGTATATGCGCACAAATTTTATTAATCATTTTATTCTGGCTGATAGGGTCAGGCATCGAAAGAATGACACATATTCCCTTATCTGGCGGTGTAATCGGGCTAGTTCTGGTATTGCTTTTATTACAGCTAAATATACTGAAATTGTCCTGGTTAGCCAGCGGTGCTCAGGCTTTACTGGGCGAATTAATGTTGTATTTTATGCCTGTTCTTATCGCAGTAGTGCAATATAAAGCATTGTTTGCAGCTGAAGGATGGCAGCTGATTATTAGCATCGTCATAGGTACATTCCTGGTAATGAGCAGTACTGCACTTACTCTTAAATATTGTTATCGCCTGCGCCGGGCATGGATTAAACATCGCCATATTTAGACTGCCACACAATAAATTTTTACTGGATATCTGTTATGAATATAATTGCTGCCGGCTGTTTTATCTGGACAATCGCATTATATGCACTGGCAAAAAAATGCTATCGCGCTAAACCGGTTATATTTTTGTCACCCGCTATTACTTTTAGTGTATTAACCATAGCTGTCATGCAATGGCTTAATATCAGCTATGCCCAATACAATCAATATACGCGGTATATTTCCGGTTTACTTGGTCCGGCCACTGTTGCTTTTGCCATTCCGATTTATCAATATCGTGATGTAATGAAACGTCAGTTACCGATTCTGATGACAGCAATTATCGTTGGAATGTTTGTCGGGGTGGGCAGCGCTTATCTGATGGCACGTCTGTTTCATTTTAACCACGAAGTGACCTATAGCCTGATGGCCCGTTCTATATCTACTCCGTTTGCCATTGAGCTGGCAAATAAAATTCATGGCTCTGCCGCTCTGGTCTCTGTATTTACCATTATAACCGGACTGGCAGGTATGCTCTTCGGTGATATCACACTGGCATTAAGCCGCAGCCGTCTGCATCTGGCTAATGGTGCTGCATTTGGTAATGCCGCACATGGATTTGGTACTTCTCGGGCAATTCAGCGTAATGCTGATGAAGGCGTGGTTGCCAGCCTGACTATGATTCTGGCTGGTTTATTTATGGTACTGGCCGGCCCCTTCGTAGTACGAGTCATAGTCTGGCTGTGATACTAAATTCTATTAGCATCAAATCAGATTTAAGTGCCAAACCAACATTACTGAATGCTTCTGTTGCAATGAATTTTATTCATTAAATAGAAGATTCTGATGATCAGATTGAAATTATTTCGTGTTATATAAAGAAGATATTAAAAATTAGAATGTTTTAGATTATCAATCTAAATTATAATGCTAGCTCCTCTTATTACATGAGTAAAATCACGGAGTGATTATATTTATAAATTTAATTAATGTTCCAATACAAATTATGTAAATTAATTATGTAAATTTTAATTGAAATTCAATTAACTTCATTAAATTTTTTGTTTAGATTCGAAAGAATCAAAAACTATAGGCAATATTACATTTTCACTTAAAAGTAAATTCTTACTAATAATAAAAAATACCCAATGAAAAATTTAAAAAAATTATTACTAGTCATCACTCTTTGCTTTCCTATGATAAGTAGTGCTAACTGTGAAAAATGGATTAATCATTTACTTGAAAAATATCATTCTTCTCGCGGCAGTGATAATGCAGTTTGTAAGATATGGCCTGCTGATAAAAGTAAAACAATTGTGGTTTTACCAATTCCTAATGAAATCGAAGGGACAATTTATTATGATCTTGATGTTTTGCTTGTGGATACGCAAAGTGGTGAATTAATTGCTCATAAATGGGAACAGGATGCATTTTATAGTGACGCTGTTGAATTAACTGATTTTGAAATCGATACTGCTCATTATCAGCTTAATAATGAATCCCGAGCTTTTGGTATTCGTGCTAACTTTAGAAATTATTCCCGTATTTTTCCTTTCTCTGAACAAATAATTAATCTCTATGTGCAAAAAAATGAAAAACTCAATCTAGTTGTTAATAAGTTATTATTAAAAAACGATGGTGGTGAATTGGATGATAATTGTATTGCTGAATTCCATAGCAAAAATGCTGCTTTATTATTAGGAAAAAACACAACCAATAATTATAAAGATTTGATTATTTCATATAATGAACAAAAACAAATTGGTAAATTAAATAAAAAAGGGAAATGTGTTGAAGAAGTAACTAAGTCAATAAAAAGAAAATACACATTACATTATAATGGTGTTGAATATCCTTTACCCAAACCACTACATTCATCCTTATAAGCTTCTTTACAGCAACTTTTCCTCTGCCGTACAATCATTAGCAGCTTTTGTTAACATTTATTAATCGAATTAAACCTGTTTCAGTATGATTCAGACAGCTGCTTTCTTCTGCTCTGCATTTTTACAGACAAAATATTCTTACAATCTTACTTGTGGAGGATAGCTGAACATGGCTTATCAATCTATCAATCCGTTTACTGGCGAGCTGGCCAGAACTTTTTCCAATCATACAGATGCTGAAGTAGAAAACGCACTGACTCAGGCACATGCTTTATATAAGTCTGAATGGTCGCAACCGGAAAATATCAGCGAAAGACAGGCCTTACTGCAACGCCTGGCTGAAATTATGACACGGCATCAGGAAAAAATTGCCCGCATTATCACTCTGGATATGGGCAAACGCATTGCAGAAAGCCGTAATGAAGTTGTTAATTGCATAGAAATCGTTCAGTACTATGCAAAACAGGCTGCCGAGTTATTGAAACCGTTAACCTATCCGAGCAAACTGGGTACTGGCTGGGTAGAACATCATCCTATCGGTATTATTCTGGCTGTTGAACCATGGAATTTTCCCATTTACCAGCTTATCCGGGTTATTGCACCGGCTATTGCTGTCGGTAATCCGGTAGTAGCCAAACATGCCAGTAATGTTCCGCAATGCGCGCAACTGGTGGAAGATCTACTGCATGAAGCTCAGGCACCTGCCGGTACTTATACCAATCTGTTTGTAACCCCTGAGCAGATAGAAACCATTATCGGTGACAAACGCGTACAGGGTGTGGCTTTGACAGGCTCAGAAGGTGCCGGCAGTATTGTAGCCGGACAGGCTGGCAGTAAACTGAAAAAATCTACTATGGAACTGGGCGGTAATGATGTATTCGTTGTCACAGATGATGCAGATGTAGTAGCCGCCGCACATACCGCAGTAGCAGGACGCTTGTTTAACGCCGGTCAGGTATGTATTGCAGCAAAACGTTTTATAGTGCATGAAAAAGTGGCTGAACAATTCACCCGGATTGTTCAGGAAGATTTTGCCCAGGTAGTGATGGGCGATCCCCTGGATGAAAAGACTACCCTGGCACCCCTTTCATCTCGTAAAAGCAAAGAAACACTACAAGAACAGCTGGATGCAGCCATTGCTCATGGTGCTAAAGTATTATGCGGTAACCAGCCAGCTAAAGATAATTTCTTTACCCCAACACTGATCACGGATATTAGCCGGGATAATCCGGCCTATTTCGAAGAATTTTTCGGACCTGTAGCACAGTTGTATGTTGTAAAAAATGATGAAGAAGCAATTACATTGGCTAATGATTCTAATTTTGGTCTGGGCGGAACCGTTTTCTGTAAAGATATTGAACGCGCCAAAAATCTGGCCTCGCGAATTGAAACCGGTATGGTATTTATTAACCGTTTCGGTGATTCCGTAGCTGAACTGCCATTTGGCGGAGTTAAATATTCGGGCTATGGGCGCGAGCTTAGTGATCTAGGTATTAAAGAATTTGTTAATCACAAACTTGTGGTACTAGCACAGGACTAATCCGCCTATTTATGCAAAAAGCAGTCTGTTTATACAGACTGCTTTTTTTAGATAATAACCAGTTACTGGCCACAAAACACCATCCATATCTTTTCTGCTTATGGTTGCTTTAATTTGAATTCCACTTTATCAGGTAAGTTTTTAGGCACAATCAATAGTATAAACGGATGCATCTGATAACTCTGTCTTGCTCCAGAACGAATGCGTACATCTAATATCAGCTTATCCTGAGCATGATTTAATGTTAAGGGTGTAATTTCCAATTGCTTTTGCACAATTCCTGCATCGTATACGATTACATCCTGAAACGCAAAATCAATAGGAGTTGGTTTTCCGTTTTTCCCCATAGTCTCAGCCATACCGAAATAACGGGTAAATTCAGCAGATGATCTAATGTGTCTTGGTACTAATCCGGTTACATTATTTTTAATAAAGTAATTATTGGCCAGCTGATAAGTAACTGGTGTCACTGATTGATTGAAAACCTGAGCAGAACCATTAGCTGTGACAGCTGCTGAATGGCTACAAGCACACAGACTGCCTGCCAGCAAGAAACTCATTATCATTGAATAAACGTTACCGCGCATAGCTACCTCCTGTCAGGTTGCGTAAATTTTACTGCTGCTTAAAAGCCAGCCATGCCAGAGTCAGCCAGCCGGCAATCATTAAAACACCGCCAATCGGTGTAATTGCACCAAGCCAGCGAGGCAAACCCAAAGCCATCAGATACAGTGAACCACAAAAAATAATCAATCCCAGCTGTAGCAAAAAAAATGGCATTTTTACCATAAATACCGGTGCCGCTTTTGCCAGCACACCTAATACCAGTAATCCCAGTGCATGCCAGAAAAAATACTGTGTTGCAGTATGCCACCACTCCAGTTGCTGCACACTGGCCATATGTTTTAATCCGTGTGCACCAAATGCACCCAGCATTACCGCCAAAGCCAGATTAACCGCTGCAATACCTAACCACATATCAATTCCCCATTATTCAATTAAACCGTAAATGTGCCTGACTGATTACAGACAAGCTACTCAGATAATCGGAGTATAAAGGTCGCTTTACTGAATCTCAAATTACTTACACTAATACAATCATGGCAAATTCACGTTTTCTGTTCTTAATGCAAGTAAAAACCAAAATAAAAGCTAAAGAAAAAATTTTATTACTGAAAATAAATTTATAAAAAAATGAATGAGTAAAATTTTTTCCAAGATACATTAATTTTTTCACTTTTTTCTTCTAATTTGCATAATGCTATTACAAATAAAAAACTGACCAGTTACTATAAACAGGTCAGTTTTTCATCTTTTAATTGTAATAGCTGTTTTCTAATTATTTACAGCTGATACCACTAATTTGTGGCGATTTCGCTGTACCTACTCTAAAAATACATTTAGTGTCACTACTGCCGGTAACAATGAGATTACCGGAAGCAACATTCATATTCAGAGGTTCTTTTACCCCCATTTTTACTGCAGTACTGGCCAGTTTCTGTACATCTTCCGGTGTATATGCAGTGTTATTACTAGCCACTTTAATTTCCTTAGCACTAACACTTGCTGCGACAGCTAAGCCAATTGAAAAAATCAGGCTATTACGTATATATTTATTCATCGGATTCCTTTCCGAAGATTACCTCAGATATTTATATTAATACAAAAGATTAAGATTTTCCAGCATATTTCTGTAAGTTTACTGTGTGCCAAACCATAATGCGCAGATCATTTAAATGAATACTATCGCCAGAATCATGATCTAAATTCACCCCATCTCCATGATAATACGATAGCCTCTCCATGCTACAACTCATCCAGCAGGGTTTATTAATAAGGGATGATTAAAGGCATATCATTATGTAACTCAATAGTGTATTCAGACATAATATCCATTAAACATTTTTCGTCAGTACATAAATCTCTTTTTTTGATAAATTCTTTCTGTCTGTTGTAAATTTCACCAAACAATTCCACAGCATCATTATAGACATAATCCTTTCTTATATTCAAAAGGATATCATGAATACTTTTATCTAATCCGGAAAGATACATATTTTGACAAATTAGTTTTTCGGATAATTTTTTGGCATCATGACAAGAAAAACCAGGTTTAACATTCTTTTTTTCTATGCTTTTTAACTCTAAGATTGAATCATAAGTATTTATTATTAAATATTCATTCTTTTTTTTCTCAAAAAGTGTCCAGGTTTCATTGATATTGGGACAAAAAATATCTATTTGGTTTATTGGTTGCTCTATTTCAATATCAAAAGATTTTGCTGTCAGAGTTTCATCTTTATTTCTTGCCATATTATTATTAAGTAATTCATCAAAATTAATCTTAAATTTATTAATCTTGTAATTTAAGCAATTTTCAATATTACTGTCTGAAAAAACATTAGTTTTTATACTATTATCATCTAATTCAAATATTCTATTAAGATACAATGGATCATCTGTAGTTACTTTTTTTGTATGAATTGTATCGCTAATGTATACCTTCGATACAATCCAGGTTTTAGTAGGATCAGCTTTTGTTAAAAACGAGATAAATGATAAAAATAGAAAAATTAATAAATAAAAATAACGAAACATATTCTTTCCTAATAAATTCATGCCGGACATATATTGATTTGTCTTTGTATGAAGATTTATTTTCTAAAACATTAATTATATGTCGCTATTACAAAAAATTGTTTTCATTTCAAATTTTTATTCATTAATGTTAGGATAATATCTAAAATATTCTTTATAATTTATCTAAATAAGCACAACCTTCAAAAATTTCACCTTTATAATTAATAAAAATTTCATAAATTGAATCAGGTTCATCAATATTGAGAGCACATTTAGATCTTTTATCAAGATTTCGGATTAATCCAATCACACCATTTTGTGAGTAAAAAAAAGCAACAAAATCATATGTTAAATTAGAGTTTTTTATATCGATTTTTATTGCTATGTTGTCTTCTTTCAAATGAAAAAACTGTAATCTATTTTTAGTTATTTTTGCTTTCCAAAATGGTTCATAGCCACTTGCATAAAACCCGATTGAATTATTGGTAACTTTATTCCAAAATTGTGCTGGTGATAGCATACCTATCTGTTGCATTCGTTCTACTTTGGCTTTATTTATCCAATCTATCGTTCCTGTGTTTAAATCCATAAAACTCTGTTTATTATTTTGTGTACTTCCTAAATATAAATATTCTTTATTCGAAGAATCAATAAATACCTCTTGAGCTAATATTAATTTAGGGAAAATCAATAAGAGTAAAATTAAAAATTTCATAGAGTTACCTTATTTTTTATGAGAATTCCTTTCTAAAATAGAGGAATATGGTTATTTATCCTTGCATAGAATATGTTAGATTTAGCCCTGTCACCAACAACATTCATAATTAAATTGTGAATACTTATTTATAAGCACTTTTTATTTTCTCAAGTTAGATTAATTTCTAGAAATATTCACCTTATCTAAAAATCTAATAGGTAATTATTTATTTTTTAGAGGCTATTTTTGTCATAATCTCAGAGGCAAGTCGACAAGCATCAGTTAAATCATTTTTGCAAGCCTGATTAAGCCACAATAATGCTTGCTGGTAATTTGATTGGGCCATTTCAATAATACCTAAGTTAAGTTGAGCAAACCCATTATTCTTTTCTGCTGCTTTTTTATACCAATAAAGCCCTTTTTTGTAGTTATCTAAATCTGAACCCAATCCACTAGTTGTTAAATATAAATTACCTAATTCAACTTGGGCGGGTATATAATATTGTTCAGCCGATTTTTCTAAAAAATATAATGCTTTTGAATTGTCTACTTCAACACCAAATCCAAATAGATAATCTATGCCTAATTTATATTGAGATTTTGTATGATTTTGTTTTGCGGCTTTTTCTAACCAAATAAGCGATTGTTGAGAGTCACCTCGCTCTGAATAAATAACAGATAAAGCAAATTCAGCTTCTGCATATCCTTGTTCTGCTGATTGCTGATACCAATAAAAAATTTTATCATTATATTTTTCATCAACGTTTTTCGATAACAACAAATTTGCTAAATGATACTGAGCAATTTTATCTCCATTTGCTGCTTTAATGATTAAATTATTTTCGTTACTGCTAGCAGCCTTTGCAAAAGATATTGCCCAGAAAATGCAAGTAAATAAAACTGCGTTGATAAGTTTTTTATTGAGGTATTTCATTGAGTTCTTCTTCCTCAGTTTCATATAAATTATCATAATTATATATTTTCTTAGTTAAAACCTTACCATGCTTATCGTAGATTGTAATGATCTTATAATCTTTGCCAAACTCATCAGGATGATAATAATTCATGCGAACAGTCATACCTGATAAATCATATTCATACCAGTTACCTATAAAAATACCTGCCGCATTATAATGCCCTTGGCAACCTTGTTCTTTAATTTGACCATTTGGATAATATTCAATGCGTAAAGAGTAACAAAAAGAACTATTAAAAGTAGCTGACGATATTCCAGTAATATCAATGTATTCCTTTTGATTATTGGCAAAAACATTATTAACTAGGAATAGTGGAATGAGCGATAAAAAAATTATTTTTTTCATTATGCAAGCTTCTTAATTTCTTCATTATAAAATATTTAAATATTTTTGGAAAAAACTAACGTATGGCGGTATTTAATTGCTAATCTCGACGGCTCGTTTTACTTGGTACCAGTGGCCATGTCCATTTATCAAAACTAGATTTACCCTCACCTAGGCGGCCACTCAGATCACGGCTGGACTGATAACCATCTGATAAAGCATAGTCAGCAGATTATGCTTTAATTTTAGTAGCATTATTCATAAAAAGAAAAAGCTGTATACCCGTAAACCGGTATACAGCAAACCAAAGGAACTTTTTTAATTTAATTAATTTTGTTGCAGACACAGAGTGTATCAGACTGATATGCAATTATTTCATTGTTGTGACTGCTGATCCAGCGTATCTCTGTCTTGCTGATACTCACCCCATAATGCATTTACTACTCCTAGTAATATGGCAAAACCAATACCTAAACACCAGGCAAAATACCACATAAAATACTCCTTGTTTTACGAGTCTGTCTGCCGGATAACACCACGGCAGACAAAGCTAAATTTAATACAGGCTATGATCGTTCTTGCGAATCATGTCGGTAGTTACCTTACCGCGCATCACCCGATAACACCAGCTGGTATAAAACAACATCAGCGGCACGAAAATTAATGCTACCACCAGCATAACTTTAAGAGTAAATTCACTCGAACTGGCATCCCATACCGTCAGGCTGGAGCGTAAATCAGTGTTTGAAGGCATAATAAAGGGGAACATGGATACACCGGCTGTACTGATTACGCCGCCAAGACCCAATGCTGAAAACCAGAATGCTACAAAATTCTTACCGCTCTTTGCCAGCAGCCATGCAACTATAAAGCCAACATAAGCCAGCACCGGTATCACTAGCAGCAGCGGATATTTCTGGTAGTTATTCATCCATGCACCAGTAGCACTGACCACCTGTTTATTCAGCGGATCAGGTGAAGCTCCCGGCAAATAACTTCCCTCAACCATGCTGTAACCATTAATCCCCATATTGACCCAGATACCGGCCAGTGAGAATGTGATTACAACAACAATTAGAGCTATTGTGCTGGCACGCAGTGCGCGTTTTCTCACCTGATCATCAGTGCGTAAAGCCAGATAAATCCCACCATGAAAGGTAATCATTGCAGCTGATACCACACCACACAACAAACTGAAAGGATTGAGCAAAGCCCAGAATGAGCCTGTGTAGAAAGAACGCAAATCATCATCAAAATGAAATGGCACACCCAGCAGCAGATTCCCGAAAGCCACACCGAAAATCAGTGGCGGAACAAAACTGCCGACAAACAATAACCAGTCCCAAGTTGTGCGCCAGCGAGCATTATTGATTTTACTGCGATAGTCAAATCCTACCGGACGGAAAAACATTGCCCACAGCACAGCCATCATTGCCCAGTAAAAGCCGGAAAATGCTGTTGCATAAGCATACGGCCATGCCGCAAAAATAGCACCGCCACCTGTAAGAAACCACACCTGATTACCATCCCAGTGCGGAGCTATTGAATTAATGACTACACGGCGTTCGTTATCGTTTCTGCCGACAAACGGAAGCAGACACCCTGCCCCCATATCCTGTCCGTCCATAATGGCAAAGCCAATCAGCAGAACACCCAGCAACAACCACCAAATGAATTTTAATACCGAATAATCCAAGAATTCCATGGTCTACTCCTAATGTTCTGCTTCATTAGCATAACGTCCTGTACCCAGTGAACCCGGGCCCTGACGGGAAAACCGTACCATCAGATACACTTCTATAGTCAGTAATATTGAATACAGGGTTACAAAACCGAAAATTGATCCCCAGAGACTAGCAGCGGTCAGCGAAGAGGCAGAAAGATTAGTCGGTAGCACACCATATACTGTCCATGGCTGGCGTCCGTACTCTGCAACAAACCACCCCGCCTCACAGGCCAGCCAGGGCAATGGCAAACTCCAGAACACCCATTTAAGCAGCCAGCGTTTTTCTGCAAAATTATTTTTAACCGAAGCATAAAATGCTACAACAAGCAGTAACAGCAGCATACAACCGCAGAATACCATAATGCGGAAACTCCAGAACATCGGAGTTACACGCGGAATAGTTTCCCGCGCAGCATGCGCGATATCTTCTTCAGTTGCTTTACGCACATCCGGCACATAAGATTTAAGCAGTAAACCAAAGCCCAGATCATCACCATATTTTTTCATGGCAGCCTGTGCTTGTGCATCTGTACGATCCTGACGCAATGTTTCCAGCGCAATCACTGCTTCTCGGCCATTGCGAATACGTCCAATATTTTCAGCAATGATTTCCTTGATTCCCGGAATCTGTTTATCCAGTGACCGGGTACCGATTAAACCCATTACCCATGGAATTTTGACAGCGAAATCATTTTCCATTGTCTCCTCATTTGGCAGGGCAATCAGATTAAACGAAGCCGGAGCCGGTTCTGTTTCCCACATGGCTTCCAGTGTCGCCATTTTGGTTTGCTGTGATTTTCCTACGGTATAACCGGATTCATCACCCAGGATAATAACTGACAGAATTGAAGCCACACCAAAAGCTACGGCAATACGAAAGCTTTTCTTGGCAAATTCGACATCCTGACGTTTCAGCATATACCACGCAGAAATAGACATCACGAAAACCGCTGCAGTTACATAACCGGCAGAGACGGTATGTACAAATTTATTCTGCGCTACTTCGTTCAGGAAAATGTCAGTAAAACTGGTCATTTCCATACGCATTGATTCAAAGTTGAAATGCGCCCCTACCGGATCCTGCATCCAGCCATTGGCCACCAGAATCCACAATGCAGACAGATTGGAACCTAGTGCCATAAGCACGGTAACAAACAGATGGCCCTGCCGGCTCAGCCTATCCCAGCCGAAAAAGAACAAGCCTACAAAAGTGGACTCCAGAAAGAAAGCCATCAGCGCTTCAATAGCCAATGGCGCACCAAAAATGTCACCCACATAATGCGAATAATATGACCAGTTAGTGCCAAACTGGAATTCCATTGTTATACCGGTAGTCACACCCAGAGCAAAATTAATGCCGAACAATTTACCCCAGAACCGCGTCATATCTTTATATACTTGTTTACCGGTTAACACATAAGTGGATTCCATTATTACCAGAATCCACACTATCCCCAGTGTCAGCGGCACAAACAAAAAATGATAAAGCGCGACCAGAGCAAACTGCAGCCTTGACAGTTCCACTAAATCCATGGCTTTGTTCCCATTATTTATATTAATAAAATTACATTCATCATCAAACCGGCATTGATAAATACTTCAATTAAATAGAATAAAATATTCTATAAAAATTGTAAATATGAATTGACACGCAGATTTAACACATAAATATAGTTCTTTAAATTTACATCAAATATATAAATATCAAAATAAACAAAACTTCTAATATCAAAAATAATTATATATTTCAGTTTCTCATTATAAATGATAAAAATATATAATAAAAAATTATAATTCAATGTATTTTGTTAGAATCTGTTATTAAGTAATTAATTTGATTTAAATCAAATAAAAAGCAGCCGGATAAGGCTGCTCGAAAAGTAATTTAATTACAAATTATATGCAGAATTATTTCAATTTATTGACAAAATCTGCGCATCAGGCCAGGGATTAGCCTGATGGCTGGCTACAATCAGAATGCCATGCTGCTGGTGTTGCTGCAACATGAAAGCCAGCTTTGTTTGGGTCTGCTCATCAATACCGGCAAACGGTTCATCCAGAATCAATATTTTATAAGGACGCAGCAGTAAACGCGCCAGAGCAATACGCCGTGCCTGTCCGCCAGACACAGCGGCTCCATACTCACCCAGAGGTGTATCCAGAAGCTGAGGCTGATTTTCAGCCCACACAGTCAGTCCGACGCTGGAAAGTACTGACCAAAGCTCATCTTCGTTAGCTTCAGCTTTCCCCAAACGCAAATTTTCAGCCAGAGTTAAATCAAATATGTCCAGCTGCTGAGCCAGATAACCTACTTCACCCTGCCACTGCCATACTGAAAAAGGCTGCTGATTACAATATAACTGCCCGCCGGACGGCTCCAGCTCTCCCGCTAAAACTGCCAGCAGAGTTGATTTTCCAACCCCTGAAACCCCTTGCAGCAGTAGAATATCACCATTCACCAGATTAAAACTGATATTTTCGGCTCCGTTAAGTGCATCCGGCCAGCGTGCCTGTAAAGCATCTGCCTGCAAATGCAGTTTTGCAGGTAAAGTCTGTTTTTCCGTTACTTCAACCGTCTGCTCCGGCACAATTGTATTAAGGCGGACGCATGCAGCCTGACACAGACCATAAGTCATCATATTTATACCCAGTACCAGTACCAGTTCTGCAAACCCGAATATTGCCAGAACCAGTGCCAGCAACATGGCCGCCGAAAGCTTCTGAATCACTAGAAGCTCACTTCCCTGCCACAACAAAACAGCTACAGCTACAGCCAGCAGTAGCTGCTGCAACAATACTACTCTTCCTGCCAGTTGCTGCTGATGCAGCTGACCAGTGACATAATATTCATCTTCGGCATGAAAAATCGTTGCAAAACGCGACCATTGCTGCCACTGCAGCAAAGCTGTTATTGCTTCAAGCGGTTGCAGTAAGGCCGTACGCCGCTTTTCAGCAAGTCCGGTTTGCTGTTTACCCCAGCTTTGTCCGTACAGAGCAGCCACAGCGGGAATCACGACAGTTGCCAGTAACAAAGGAATAGACAGATATAGCGCCAGTTTGCTGTCAGCCACTATTATGGCCAGGCACAAAATACATAGCAGCATGATTAAAGCCCATAACCATGGCAACACAACATTAAGCGGCCAGTTATTTAACAGTTCAATATCACTCAGTAAAGAATGCATCTGCCGCATAGAATTTTGTTGCTGTTGCTTACCTGCAGCCAGTCGGGAAAACAGCCCGCTGCGTAAATCTGCCAGAAGTCCCAGCACTGCATCATGTGATCCGAGACGCTCACCATAGCGCCCGGCAGTACGCACAATCGCCAGTAAACGAATCACCCCTGCCGGTGTAAAATAATTAAAGGTATAAGCTGTTGCCAGACTTATTATTCCGGCCAGCCCGGCAGCAGTAATAAACCAGCCGGACAGGGCCAGCAAAGCAATACTGGCTATAGCCGTTACTTGGCCCAGAAGCCACGCCAGTAACCAGGCACTCTTGCGACTGAGCAATAAATTGGACAATTTCAACTGCTGTTGTGACCATAACAAATGATAACGTTTCATCGTAATTGCTCCTGCCGGTCAGTCAGCATAATTTCCCGGTCTACCCATCCTGCAAAACTGATATCATGACTAACCAGTAACACTGTTTTACCCATACTCAGCATGGCCAGTAACTGCATAATTTCCGATGCTGTCTGTGCATCCAGATGAGCAGTTGGTTCATCCAGCAGCCATAACGGTGCCTTGCGCAATAGCATTTGTGCCAGCGCCAGTCTTTGCAACTGTCCGCCGGACATTCCACGCCCACGCTCGCCCAATTGCGTATCCATTTGACCGGGTAAACGTTGTATTAATGCCCACAGCCCGACCTGTTGCAACACCTGCTGCAATTCTTCATCTGTAGCATCGGGACTAGCCAGCCTCAAATTTTCTGCAATTGATAGTGGCAATATCGGTGGTGTCTGTGCCAGATAAGCTATCGACTGCCGCAACAGTGGCAGATTCAAATCAGCATAATTATGCTGATTTATCCATAAAGAACCTGAGTAAGGAGCAAATCCCAGTAATGCCTGCAGCAGACTGGACTTACCACTGCCACTTGCTCCTCTGAGCAGAACACGTTCGCCAGCTTCTACACAAAAACTGAACTGTGGCAAACGGATACGTTCATCACGTCCGTATACCACCAGATACTCTGCACGCAGATATGGCGGGGTTTGTAATACAAAATCAACTTCCTCAGGAGCAGCCGATATATCTTCAACCACTTTATATAGTGGTATTAATGCTTCTACTGCTGCTTCAGCCTTAGCTTTATCATGATAATCAGCACCCAGCTGACGCAGTGGTGCATAAAATTCCGGTGCCAGCAATAAAATAAATAAGGCACCCTGATAAGGTACCGGTATTTGTCCGTTTGCCCAGGGCAATACGCCCAGCAATCCAAGACCCAGATAAACAGCCACCAGTGCGATTGCCAGTGAAGCAAACAGTTCCAGAACGGCTGTAGACAGAAATGCCAGCCGTAATACCGCCATTGTTCGCACCCGATAAGATTCAGCAGCGGCATCAATAGTTTTCTGTGCCTGCAACTGAGCACCTAAACGACGTAACGTGGGCAGCCCCCGCAACAAATCCAGAAAACGTCCGCTTAAAGCCGCCAGTGCTGAAAACTGCGCACGATTTTTACGTGCTGCCGCCTGTCCGAGCAAAATCATAAAAATCGGAACCAGTGGCGCAGTCAGCAATAAGAGCGCAGCAGCAAAAGGGCTATAAAAACAGGTAGCCGCGGCAATCAGTACCGGCATCAGCGCTGCAAGCTGCTGTTGCAGAACATAACGGCTGAAATAACCATCCAGAGCATCCACCTGCTCCAGTAAAATTGCAGACAGTGCACCATCACTACCATACTGGCTGCGCTCAGGTCCCAGTAAAGCCAGTGCTTTCATTAACTGGCTGCGCAATTGCAGCCTGATTGACACACTCGCCCGCAACAGCAAACGCTCTTTAAAATAATTCAGCAGTGGCCGTAATAACCAGCAGATAAACAGATAAGGTAAAAACTGGAATAAGGTCGCAGTTATATTTTCCCCGTTAAGCCAAAGAGCAAACAAATTAGCCAATAATGCGCTCTGTAGAATAATCAGTACTGCTGCGGTGATCATCAGCACCCAAGCCAGACGGTAGGAACGGTGTTGCTGTTTTTGCCATAAACGCAGATAAAATCGCGGAGCAGATGCATGTAAATTTCTAATGGCCAATCTTGTTCTCCCTTGTTGTCTAAAAGGCTTTAACAGCATTAAGTTGTTGCAATCGCTTGTGGTGATACAAGCGACAACTGCCAATGCCGCACTGCCCAGCTCAGCAAATCAGACAGGCTGTCTACTTCCGGAGCAGGCGGCTGCCCGAGATAAGTAAGAACCTGTCGTAGCAAAACTTCACGCTGGCGCAAATCCAATGACGGAGCCTGCGTCTGTTTTGACCATTTTTGTCCCAGTGTATTAGTCAGCAGCGGCAAATGAGCATAAGCCGGCTGTGAAAAACCCAGTAACTGCTGTAAATAAATCTGACGGGGGGTAGATAATAACAAATCCTGACCGCGTACTACATGATTGATTCCCTGTTCTGCATCATCCACTACGACCGCCAGCTGATAAGCCCAGAAACCATCCGCTCTTAACAAAATAAAATCACCTACATCTTTGCTCAGGCACTGCTGTTCACTGCCTTGTATTTCATCTACAAAACCAGTTATATCTGTACTGGTACGTAAACGCCAGGCTGGTGTTTTCTCTGTGCACAAATGCATATTTGCGCTTAAAAATGCACAGCGCCCGCCATAAATTATACCATCCACCCCTATTCCCTGTGTTTCAGCTTGTACCATTTTACGGCTGCAAAAGCACGGATACACCAGTTCTTGAGCTTTCAATCGCGCCAGAGCTGCAGCATAAAGGTGATGGCGCCGGCTTTGATACACTACTTCACCATCCCAGTGCAGTTCAAATGCTTCCAGTGCGGACAGAATAGCTGCTGCCGCACCGGGCATTTCCCTGGGCGGATCCAGATCTTCCATTCGAACCAGCCATTGCCCATTATGGCTGCGTGCATCCAGATAAGAAGCTACTGCAGTCAGCAGTGAACCTATATGCAGCAAACCCGTAGGACTGGGAGCAAAGCGGCCCACGTACAACTCATTCACAAATGATATCCATTCTTAAATCAATTTTAGCCAGTACAGCGAATAACTTAACATCACCTCTGAAAAAGTACAAACCAACTACCATATTTAATAATCATATTTATAATATAAACAGTTATTTAGCAAAAAATTACCCAAAAGCAGTATTTATTGCCATTAACTATGACATTACTCTGGCACAATACTTAATCCTAAAAAATAAAGGCATAAAAAGGTATAATCCGATTTATCCGAACACATTAACATATTATGATTAGTAACAATTCCCGTCTGCTTGTTATCGATACCAGCACCAGTTATCTGTCGCTGGGACTGCATCACAACGGACATACTGACAGCATCTGCGAAGCAGCAGGTGCAAAACAATCTGAACTGATATTACCGCGTATACAGCAGCTACTGGCAGAATCCAGACTGATACTGTCTCAGCTGGATGCCATCATATACGCACAGGGTCCCGGTGCTTTCACCGGATTACGCATCGGTCTGGGTGTAGCCACTGGTCTGGCATTGCCATTCAGCCTGCCACTGATTGGCATTCCCTGTCTGGATGCTGTAGCTGCTCTCGCACCGGATCAGCCTTGTGTACTGGCAGCAACAGATGCACGTATGAACGAACTATTCTATGCCTGGTATGACACCTATAATCATAAACGACTGAGTGATTATCTGGTGGGTACTGCCGACAGCATCTTTCTGCCGGCCAGTCAGCATCAGGCTACAGGTATCGGTAACGCTTACGGGCTGAATATCACTTTACCTGTATCAGGACAGAATCTTATGCCCGGAGCTCAGGAGTATGTGCAACTGGCCTTATCCGGTCGTTACAAAGCAACTGATGCTGCTCATGCCAGCCTGCATTATGTCCGTAATAAAATTGCCTTGACAGCTGCCGAACAGGCTGCCAGACGAACTGCGAGTCAGATAGCATGAATATCCGTGCCGCCACTCTCGCCGATATCGCCGCTTTGCACGAGCTTGAACAACAGTGTAATCCGGCACCATGGTCTGCAACACAACTGGCCAATACCGTTTATGCACCACAGCCGGTATGGGTAATCGATCTGCCTGTGCATGGAATTGTCAGCATGCTGGTCTGGCAAAAACTGCCAGAGGAAGCCGAAATTCATTTGCTTGAGACCCATCCTGATTTCAGACGGCAGGGTTATGCACAACAATTACTGGAACATTTATTCCAGCATGCAAAGCAACAGCATCTGAGCCGGATATTGCTTGAAGTGCGTGCCGGCAATTCCGGTGCACTACAACTGTATACGAACAATGGTTTCGTATCCTGTGGCATACGTAAAAATTATTACCAGAATGGTGATGATGCTGTATTAATGGAAAAACCATGCTAGACAGCCGCTATCTTTATCTGCACGAAGCATTGGGTCTCGGCCCCATGTGGTTATCACAAACTGCTTATCTGATACCTTCCCAGGTTTCGGAAACAAATACGCCAGTAAAAAACAATACTCGGCCTGTTGCGCGTTCTGCTTCGGACAGCTCTGTTCGTCCACAACCAGTGAGAACTTCTTACTCGAGTCCACCGGTTGATATTTCTGCAATTCAGCCAGCCAGCCGGCATCGTGACGCACTCCGGCAAATTATTAATCAGCCGCCAACTAAACCTGTAAAACAGACTGCTAAAGAAGATAACACTAGCAAAATCAGCCCCATTACCACAAATGATAAATTAAATATCAGCTTCGAATCCATTCCGGCAACACTGGCCGCATGCACCCGCTGTAATTTACATCAGGAGCGCTGCACCCCGCTACCGGGATATGGTGCAAGCAATGCGCGGCTTCTGGTCATCAGCTCTAATCCTGCACCGCCGGACGACAGCAGCAGACAGCTTTTCAGCGGAGAAGTTGGCAAATTGCTCAGCAATATGCTGGCAGCCATCAATATTACTGTTGAAGAAGTTTTTTTTACCAGTCAGGTAAAGTGTGCGCCTAATGTCAGCCTGCGTATTACTGATGAGCATCTGCAGGCCTGTTTGCCTTATCTGAGTACTCAGATCGAACATATCCGGCCTCAGGCTATTCTGCTGCTCGGGCAGATATTCAGCCAGCTTGACCAGACAATACTGGCACAGAATCTGCACAATATTCCTTACGTAATATCACCTCATCCCGCACGATTATTGCGCCAAAGCCATTTAAAAGCCACTGCATGGACTGCACTTAAACAATTGCGCAATTATTTACAATAATCTGTCAAAAAAATGCATCTTTATAAGATACAAGTCCGCACAAGCCAAAACATCTGTGTTAAAATATGATAATTAAATTTTAATTAAATAAAATCAATATATTATGCATATTTCTCTTGGCCCTGTCGTGATGATTCTATTGGTAGCCGTATTGGCCTCCATCATCTGCCGACGTTTGCAAATTCCCGCCATGCTGGGCTACCTAGTGGTTGGCTTTATCGCCGGCCCCGGCTGGCTGCATTTAATTAATCAGAGTCATGCTACTGAATTTATCGGAGAAATCGGCATTACTTTTCTTATGTTCAGCATCGGGCTTGAGTTTTCCATCGGCAAACTTAAAGCCATGCGCAAACTGGTATTGGGCTTAGGCGGCTTACAGGTTGCACTTACTCTGTTTATCCTTTTTATTATATTTGCGGCCATGCGCATTCAGCTGACATGGGCGTTTACCCTTGCTGCAGCCATGACTATGTCTTCGACAGCTATTGTCAGCCGTATCATGGTAGAGAAAAATGAACTGGGGCAGCATTACGGCCACATGATTATGGGCGTACTGCTAATGCAGGATATTGCCGTGGTTCCCTTGATGATTTTATTACCTGCTCTGGCTCACAGCAGTGACGGTCTGGTCCTGCAAATGGGCAAAGCCCTGCTTACCATGGCACTCGCCTTAGGTCTGCTGCTGGTAGTCGGCAGCAAAATCATGCCAACGTGGTTCCGTCTGATTGCCCGCACTAAATCCAGTGAACTCTTCATGATTAACGTTTTGCTGGTCACTCTTGGCGTTGCTTATCTTACACAGCTGGCCGGTCTGTCACTGGCCCTGGGTGCATTTGTTGCCGGCATGCTGATATCTGAAACCGAATACCGCTATCAGGTGGAAGATGACATTCGCCCTTTCCGGGACATTCTGCTCGGCTTCTTCTTCATTACCATCGGCATGAAACTGAATATACAAGTTTTACAATCAAGCTGGTTAATGATACTGATACTGGGAGCATTGCTGATTATTCTTAAAGCAGCGGTACTATTTGGCATTAGCCGCTACATGAAAGAAAATACCGGCGACAGTATTAAAACAGCTTTGTATCTCGCACAGGGCGGCGAATTCGGCTTTGTTATGCTGGCCATTAGCGGCGCATTAAAACTCATTTCTCTTGAGCTGCAACAGGCAGCCATTGCCGCTATCTTGCTTTCCATGATACTGGCACCCTTTATTATGCGAAGTGCAGATAAAATCAACAAACTGCTGGTTAAACGCAGCTGGGACGAACAGGCAGTTGATTTACAAAGCATACTGGTAGATACCATGAGCAAATCTGACCATATCCTCATTATCGGCTTCGGCCGCTGTGGTCAGAGCATTGCCCGTATCCTGCAACAGGAGGAGACACCCTACTATGCCATTGATCTGGATGCTGAACGGGTTGCCACAGCCAAAGCTGCCGGAGAGCCGGTAACCTTCGGCGATGCCAAACGGCAGGAAGTATTACAGGCTGCCGGGTTAAAACGTGCCAATACCGTACTGATTACCATCAACAATATGACAGAGACCAAGCATATTCTCAATAATATTATGCTGATTGCTCCTACCATGCCGGTAATCGTACGCGTTACCAACGACGACAATATTTCTGTACTGACCAATATGGGGGCTGACGATATCGTTTCTGATGAGAAAGAATCCAGCCTTACGCTCGCCAGTCAGGCATTATTAAGCTCAGGCAAGCCGTTTGATGAAGTCTATCAAATCATGCAGCGTATTCGCCAAAACCGCTACCAGGCATTAGAAGGCTTATTTGCCGGCAGTGACGACACTGTCTCAGATGAAAATATCCATTTTTTCCGTCAGGCTTTCACTCTGCCTCCTGACGCTTTTCTGGTGGGAAAAAGCATGGATGATCTTCCACTGGATAAACTGAAGGTCAAATTGCTTTCCGTACGCCGTAATACCCATCAGTTACGTGAATTCAACTCTGAATTCCGTTTCAAAAAAGAAGATACGCTCGTTGTGCTCGGTCCTAGAGACAAAGTAATTCTCTTTGAAAACTGGTCACTACAAGGTACAAACTAATTTTTTCATAACTAACACTTGCCATAGACCAGCATATCTGGTTTAATAGCGTCTTTCCCAAGCAGGGGTGATTAGCTCAGTTGGTAGAGCGTCTGCCTTACAAGCAGAATGTCGGCGGTTCGACTCCGTCATCACCCACCAGTTTTCTGTTTTATGCATTGCATAAAACTTGCGCGGTGGTAGCTCAGTTGGTTAGAGTACCGGCCTGTCACGCCGGGGGTCGCGGGTTCGAGCCCCGTCCGCCGCGCCAAATAAAATAAAAAAGCACAGCATAAGCTGTGCTTTTTTATTATTCATTATATACAAACATTTTTCAAACGACCTATTACGGCAAACCTGAATATTCAAATACATAATCTTTATAGAATAGATATCCTTTAATCAGACCATTTATATATCATCATTACCAGAATTTTTTTCTGTTAAACAATTCTGGTTACAGCATAAGTTATTTCGGTCAGATTTTTTCTGCTCAGCTATTTATCTGATTCATTACATAAAAAAATTCAAAAACAACACTCAATTTATATTCAGCATGTCCGGACTGAATAAACCATCAATAAACCAGACATTTTAATATTGTTAAATTATGTATAATACATTATTATAAATAAGGAAAATAAAAATTCCGTATACCATAAAGACAGGTATTGCTTTACTCATATAACATCGACAAAGTCAATAAATTTAACTCCCTGAACAAGAAAGGTTTAGAGTGGGAAAAATCAATTATCTCATTGAAGTTAAAAACG
Organism: Snodgrassella sp. M0110; assembly: GCF_016101465.1. NCBI lineage: Bacteria > Pseudomonadati > Pseudomonadota > Betaproteobacteria > Neisseriales > Neisseriaceae > Snodgrassella > Snodgrassella sp. M0110. The sequence continues at coordinate 141,499 of NZ_JACFQM010000003.1, forward strand.
TTAGCAAAAAAATTAAAAACAGGAAGATTCTGGATAACATTTCTTTCAAGATTGCACCCGGTCGGATTATGGGCTTTTTAGGCCCCAATGGTGCCGGCAAAACCACTATGCTGAAAATACTCACAGGTCTGATGTTTCCCACTTCCGGAGACATTAAAATCTGTGGGCACAATATACAAAAAGACTTTGAAAAAGCAGCTTTTAATCTTGGTACCATCATTGAAAATCCGGAATTCTATAATTACATGTCCGGTTTTAATAATCTGCAAATCTTTGCTGATATGAGCCGTCAGTCAATCAGTAAAGATGATTTAATGCAAACATTAACTAGAACCGGGCTTAAAGGTGCAGAACACCAAAAAGTCAAAAGCTATTCTCTGGGTATGCGCCAAAGATTAGGCGTCGCAAACGCAACTATTCATCAGCCTAAAGTATTAATTCTGGATGAACCCATGAATGGTCTTGATCCGGAAGGAATGAAAGATTTTCGTACATTGATGAAAAATTTTGTCCAGCATGGAAACAGCATTATTATTTCCAGCCACCTGCTTTCTGAGCTTCAGGAAATTGTTAATGATATTTTTATCGTTAATCAGGGCAGACAGGTCTATGCGGGAACAATGAGTGATTTTCTGGGTAAATCCAATAACATTATTCATATCGAAGTAGACGGAGATTTAGCACCGGCAGAAAAAATTTTGCTAAACAACGGGTATCAGGTTACCCGTCAGCTCAATAATCTTGAAATTGCAACTAATTCGACTGACCACGATCCGCGTGCAGAAATTGCCAGACTTCTTGTTCAACATGATATTCCCTTAATCGGTTTGAAGCTGACTCATTACTCTCTGGAAGATTCTTTTCTGCAAACCATAAAAAACGATAATCAAAAAAAGGGCAATAAATGAAATTACTAATCAATGAATGGCGTAAATACATTAAAAATACCCGAAGTGTCAGTATCATAACAACAATATTTTTATTGGTACTAATATTTCATTTTAGTTCTCTAGATTCAGAAGACAGTGACGAAGTATTTTCATTTAGTATTATTATTTGTTACATATTTATTAAATTTATCTCTATTATTTATGCATCTAATATTTTAAGCTCTGAAATATCCAAAGGAACAATTAAATTTATTCTGACCCGTCCTTATCAGCGTTACAAAATATTACTGGCTAAAATCGCGGCGATTACTTTATTAATGCCTGTTTTTCTGATTATATCCGTAATTATTTGTTTATTATTACAAATACTGACAACTCACCATATACCGGAATTTAGCATCATAATAAAGTATATTGGAATATACAGCTTATGCATATTAGCTACAATAATTTTTTTTACTGCTTTTGCTCTGATGCTTTCTTCTATGTTTAACAGCAGTCCGCTCGTTACCGGTTTCTGTATAGTATATGGTTTCTTTGCTGACCGTCTGTGGGAAATGATCAATTATTATAATATTCATGTACCTGGTGACGAATGGATATACAAATTAAATCCATTATATGTAAACAGCTATCTGATTAAGTTAATTTCTAATACAGTTAATAATACATTTGACCAGCCCGTACAGAGTGAATTTTCTATTACCTTGGCAGCCAATATTGCTTATGTCTTGATCTTTTTCCTGATAGCCACATTGATATTCAGACGGCGGGATATTTCATTATCAAATTAATTTTCATTTTTACTATATTTAATACGAACACGGACCAGATTACAAAATATATTTAGATAATTATATTCTAATGGTTTTCAAATCTGGTCTTTGATAAAGACTTCAAAATCTTTATTTAGAAATTTATTAAAACATATATATGTAAATATAATTGACAAACTAAAAATATTTAATAATATTAAGTTTATCACTATCAATTATGCATTTATATACATAAAATAACCAAAAATTATTAAAAACTATAAACCATATGATTTATTTTTCATAATTTATATCCCTGTTTTTTTCGAATAGCTTCTTTCAATTTTCTATATTTATAAATTTGCAATGGTTTAAGAATCTTACTTCGAATTTGTTCTAATTGCTTAAGCATTCCTTGAGCTTCTTTTATATGTATATTCTTTAAATATTGTACTCTTCCGTAAACGCTCTCAAAATTTTTAACCACAAATTCTATGTTATTATCATTTAAATTACATTTTAATTCATGCACAGCAGCTCTTATCTTTTTTCTATTTTCCTTTGAAATTGATAAATTAGATTTAACAATATTAATTTGATTTACTGTTAGTATCTGGCATTTATGACTAGGTGCTATTGATCTTTTTTCAGTTTGTAAACTAAATTTATACGCTCTTATCATTCCTATTACAATTGTATGTACCTCCTCTATATCTTTTTTTGTCTTTTTATATTGAGATGAAACAGTTATATCATCAATAAATCTAGTATAAACATAATTTTTATCTTTTAATTTATTTGCCACATTAACTTCAGAACGATAAAAAACCAAATTTGCAATATAAGTACTGCATGGTGATCCTTGTGGAACTTGATTATTGATAGTTGTTAAAGTTGCAAGTATATTAGAAACTTCTGTTGAAAAATGAAAAAAATTTTTAAATATATCAAATACATGATCAAAAGTAATAGTAGTAAAATATGATTTGATATCAAAATTACACATTACTTTTGCATTTAAATGTTGAGATGCATTAGTATAAATACTTTTATTAGGAAGAGCACCATATAAAAAATTAGGGTAATGGACAAGTTTAAATACTTTAGAATTTAATCTTTTAAGAAAATATTTTAATTGTGGTCTACATCGATAAATTGGTCGTGAGCCACCATTGGATTTTTTTATGAAAATAGGACCTATATATTGAGAGTTTATATTTTCTAATAAATATGTTAATTTATCTAAATCAATATCAAGGTGCTTAGCTAATGATTCAATTGACTGTATTCCAGCTAGAGGATAGTAAAATAATTGTGGTTTAATCATTATGCTTGATAGAATTAATTATATGTTCATCAAAAAGTTTTACAATATCTGGTGACAAATTTAATTCTCTTTTATCAGATGCTAAATATACCAAAATTTCTATTGGGACATTTAGAGAATTAGATATTTTTTCAATCGTATCTAAGGTAGGCTTTCTTTTATTATTTTCTATTAGTGAGAGATAAGATTGTGATAAATTAGTCAGATTTTGTAATTCTTCTAATGAAATATCTTTTGATACTCTACAAAATTTTATTGCTTTACCGATATTCATTATTCTTCCAAATCGAATGTAGGGCTCCCGCTCTAATTAGCTAAAATACTTTTCCAGCAACTCCAGTAATCTAGAACTTAGATCAATAAACGTCATTACTCTGCAAATAACTTCTAAATAGGATAGTAATGAAAATTCACTTTTACCTTCTCTTAGTTCTAAAAGTAGTTTTTCTAGCTTTTTTCGAGCATCGTCGCTAATCGTATTCGTCTTATCTGCCAGAATTAATTCAACTAAACAAATAAGTTCTTTAATTTCATTTTGTTTCATAGTATTTCCTTAAATTAAACCGAGCAAAAAACTTGCCCTGTCATTTCAAGTATTATTGTCGGTTTAGTACGATTAGCAACCAAGAGCCCACCTACACGCGACAACAACCTGTCATTTTTTCTGTTCTAGCGATTTCCATTTTCCAATTTGCTTAGCTTTTCGCTCAACTTATTTTGGGATTCTGGCCATCTCTTTTCACACAGAGTAAATTTCCACAATGTGGCACCCAAATGGGTTAATTCTCTACAACAATACTTGAACTAAAGAAATACAAAATAAAATTAAAGATCGAAATGGACGGTACATCCATCTATATTGTTATAATACACATACTCATAATGTTTGTCAAATTTATTTACTATTAGTAATATTTTTTTTAATTTTAGTCTTTATAAGATATAGTAGGGGAAATATGTATAATCAATTACCTGCTCAGACAGAACATAATCTCGATAACTCAGCCATTTACAGTCGGCATCTGCCAACAGTCCGACAATTGCAATATTTTCTGGCAGTATGTGAAGAAGGCAATTTTCGCAAGGCTGCCAGCAGACTGGGTATTAGTCAGCCCCCGTTATCGATGCAAATCAAAGAGCTGGAAGAAAAGCTGCAAACTACTTTATTGGTACGTAATACCCGTTATGTAATGCTTACTGAACAGGGAAGACAATTCAGAGACAAAGCCAGAAACTGGCTGGAAGGTTTATCTCTGGCCATAACCAATGTTAATAATTATTCAACAGACAGAATAACTGTCGGTATAACTAAAATTCTGGGTTTTAATTTTATTCCGCTATTCAGCGAATTTATTAGTAAATTCCAGCCAAACATCGATCTTTTGCAGCAGGACTATTCTTCAAAAGAGCTATTGGCTGAATTTAATAAAAGCAATATTGATCTGATTATTATTTCAGATTATAAAAAAAATAATGATCAGGCAAATAGTTTATTAGTCTATCAGGAAAAACTAGTACTGGCCTTACCTGAAAACCACCCTGCCTGTTCACAGGAAGAAATAAATTTAAATACGGTAACAGACTTACCTCTGTACTGGTGTAAACGTTACCAGAATCCGGGATTGTATGATCAACTGCAAAAAGTTATCAGCAACTTAACCGCTTCTCTAGTTTTACAACCGAAATTACCTAATTTTTTAACCATGCTGATGGAAATTGCCATGGGCAGAGGCATGTTATTACTTCCGGCTTCTATGGCACAGGCACATATCCCGGGAGTAGTATATAAAAAATTAACTACTGAATATGAACAGCAACTATCAATCGATATACATCTGCTCTGGCATCAGCAGGCTGAAAATACTGTGACACAAACCATTATTGAGTATTTTAAGCACCATAATACAGTTGATACCCAATTGTGACATGTATATTTCCGGAAGGTTGTGAAATTCAAATCATTGATATATTTTTTATATCAATGATTTTATATTTCTCTTAGCAAGGTTAATTATTTACTATCACTATCAGTAATTAACAATTATCTGACCGCAGTCGAATAAAAGCATTATTTGATTAAGCGTTTCAGATATAACTAATCTGAGGATAGAAAATAATGAGCCATTCTTTACCACAACGAAAACTTGGACAAAACATTACCGTATCTGCAATGGGCTATGGAGCAATGGGTCTGAGCGAATTTTATGGTGATATGGATACAGCACATGCCCGCACAATGATGCACAAAGTTATTGATAGCGGTGTTACGCTGATTGACACAGCAGATATGTATGGTCGGGGTGAAAACGAAAAACTGATCGGTGCAGTATTGAAAACTCTGCCTGCTTCAGTACGGGCACAACTTACTATCGCAACCAAATGCGGTATTGATAGAAACAATACTTCCGGCTATAACCGCAGCATTAATAACCACCCTGAATATATTAAACAATGCTGCGATGACTCTCTGGCCAGACTTGGCATTGAACAGATCGATTTATTTTATATTCATCGTTTAGATCCTAATGCTGCAATTGAAGATACGATGCAGACTCTGGCAGAACTGGTACAGGCAGGGAAAATAGCCCATGTCGGTTTATGTGAAGTTTCTGCCCCTGTTTTGCAGCGTGCCCATGCAGTTCATCCGGTTGATGTGGTGCAAACAGAATATTCGCTGTGGACACGTCATATAGAAGATGATTCAGTGCTGCCATTACTAAAAGAATTGAATATCGGTCTTGTACCCTACTCACCTCTCGGGCGTGGTTTTCTGACCGGTAAAATTCAGAATAAAAATGAATTGGCTGAAAATGATTTCCGCCGTACCAACCCACGTTTTCAGGATGATAATCTGGAACATAACAAACGTTTGCTTCAGGCATTAGAACCCATGACTGTTAAATATAATTGCACTATGGGTCAAATCGCACTGGCCTGGCTGCTCGCTCAATGGGAACATATTGTACCGATACCGGGAACCAAAAGTGAAAAATACCTGAATGAAAATAATCAGGCTTGCCAGTTAAAACTGGATACAGCAGATATTCAGATATTGAACGAGCTGAAAAATCATATCAATATTCAGGGAGAACGCTATACACCGGAAGGCATGAAAGGAATTTTCTGATCAGACAGATAGAATAAGCGTTGCCGTTCATACAGATAACTCCCGCAGCTTGTTAAGCTGCGGGAGTTATCTATTCATGGCTGACAATAACTAATGATTTAATTGCTTTACGCTGATCCATAGCCTGATAGGCAGCCTGAATATCGGTTAAATCAAACCGATGGGTAAATACTTTCCCCGGCTGAATTTCTTCATTTAATACAGCTTGCAGTAATAAATTTTTATCATAAGTGGTGACACTGGCAATACCGCCGCGTAATCCGATATTCCGCCAGAAAACATCGCTGGTTTTAATTTCTGTGTCATGCTGTATACCAACACAACCAACAATTGCTCCGGGACGGGCTACTGCAACTGCTGTTTGCAGTGATTGCTGAGTTCCCACACACTCCAATACTGCATCAGCACCAGCCTGCCGGGTAAGCGACAACACTTTTTCTACCGCTTCATCGCCACGCTCAGGCACAATATCAGTTGCTCCGAACTCCTCTGCCAGTTTTGCTCGGTCAGGATGGCGGCTCATTGCAATAATTCGTTCAGCGCCGCGCAGTTTCGCCGCGATGACTCCGCACAGCCCTACCGCTCCATCACCCATCACCACTACCGTATCTTCTGACTTTATTTCAGCACTGGCAGCAGCATGATAACCAGTAGCCATAACATCGGCCAAAGTAAGTAACGAATTTAAAACAGCATCTGAATAATCCTGTGGCTGACCGGGAATTTTCACCAAAGCCCAGTCTGCATTAGTAAAGCGCAGATATTCACCCTGATACCCGCCATTGCGCTCATCTTCTTTATTCTGACAATTACCATCAAAACCTGCCTTACAGGCAGCACAATGGCCACAACCATGCGTAAACGGTACAATAACAAAATCACCATTACGGACATGAGTTACTGCGCTGCCGGTAGCTTCAACAACACCAATAGCTTCATGGCCGACAATTCGTTCCGGCTCACAGGTACTGATTCCGCGATACCACCATAAATCAGAACCGCAAACACAGGCACGAACAATGCGAATAATGGCATCAGTAGGTTTCTGAATAACCGGCTTTTCCATTTCCCGTATAGCTACTTTTCCGGGTTCAACGAATACTGCTACTTTCATAGTTATTTTCCCAGATTACTGTGATTTACCTGTTTCTGACAGCCAAATCACTTTATATAACATAGTGAATCAGTACTATTCAGATTAAGCCGGAAGGAGCCAAAGAATTTTTCCGGCTTTTTCTGTATTGTTTAGCAATAACTCTTTGCCATCATTATTTTTTTCATTAAAAAATATTAAGACAAGATTATTTTACGCTATTTACTGAGTTTTTCATCAAGCAATGCACAGTAGCAGCCGGTTTCGTCATAACCCATATTATTTATTCGTTATTTCATAACGATAGCTATTTTTTATACATTTAATGGTTTCAGTTATTTGATACTGTGATCCCGTTTACTCTTTCAGACTCTTCTGAGAGTAAACGGGATCAGTCATTTTGACAGGCATTGTATCTATGCCTGGATTCAAGTGGTTATGTAAACCGGCAAAATAAAATGACAGAATGCCTTTGGTTTAATTATCATTTACCAATGGTACAAATAAAGTCTGTTGCACACAGGTTTCCTGAAAACCTTCAGCAGTTTTGTCGATTACCCATAAAAACTGCACCCCGCCTTCATCCAGAGGTAAAACCATACGCCCGCCAATTGAAAGTTGCTGTAATAAAGGCAAAGGCACCTCTTTCGGCGCAGCTGTCAGTATAATGCCATCAAAAGGTGCTTCCTGCGGCAAACCCAGATAACCATCTCCACAGACCAGCCGTGCATGAGCCAGTAAACGTACTGCACGTAAATTCTGTTTGGCACGCTCATGCAACGGACGCAAACGCTCTATTGAGTAAATTTCACGTAAACCCAGTGCCTGTAAAATAGCTGTCTGATAACCGCAACCGGTACCAATTTCAAGTATCCGCAGATTATTTTGTATTGGCCGTCTGGCAAACAATAACTGCGTCATGACTGCGACCGTATATGGCTGGGAAATAGTTTGCCCTAAACCCAGCGGCAGAGACATATCATCATAAGCATGAGAGCGCAAAGCCTCTTCAACGAATACATGCCGCGGCACAGCAGACATAGCAGCCAATACTTCAGCACGGGTAATACCCATCTGTTTCAGCCGCTCTACCATTCGTGCACGCCGGAATTCATATCCGGTCCAGCTTACGCCCTGTCCCACTTCTGTCACCATTGTATGTCGTGTAAAAATGTACTGACTGCACCCATTTGCTGATAATTAGTTAAGTCCAGCGATAATGGCGTAATGGTAATAAAACCTGCTTCGTTATCACTAAAATCAGTTTCCTGCCAGCGAGTATCAGCGGCACCTACGCCACCAATCCAATACAGGGTTTCGCCGCGAGGACTGCTATACGGCACAATACACTGGTCATGGTGTCGGCGCCCCAGTTTAGCCACACGATAGCCCTGCACTGATTCTGCTTTTACAGCCGGAATATTAACATTCCATAAAACCGGTTCAGCCGGCGGCTGTACACATACTTTTTCCAGAATAGTCATGACGGCTTTTTCAGCCGTTGCCCAGTACTCACCGCTGCGATCATTAATTGAAAATGCCAGTGCGGGTATACCCATCAGAAAAGCTTCAGTAGCCGCAGCCACTGTACCAGAATACAGCACATCATCACCCATATTGGCACCATGATTAATACCGGACAAAACCAAATCAGGTTTAAAGTCAGTCATGGTATGCATAGCTACATGGATACAGTCGGTTGGTGTGCCATTAACATAATAAAATCCGTTTGCGGCTTTTTTAATCGACAGAGGCCGGTTCAGAGTAAATGAATTGCTTACGCCGCTCTGATCACTTTCCGGAGCAACAACTCTTATTTCAGCAAATTTAGATGCTACCTGTGCCAGTAAAGCGATCCCATCTGATAAATAACCGTCATCATTACAAATTAAAATTTTCATAACCATCCAATTTAAAACTTTAAAACCTTTATCCCGCTAACTCTGCTGCCCTTTACACTTTTTATCCGGCCGTGAGCAGCCAGTCAGACTAAAGGTTAAACGTAAAAATTTCAGAACAAACTTTTATTTTAAATGAATAAAAAACCATTACTTCCGATAATGACTGATAATTTCATTGATTTACTATTTGCTATATGAAAATATGCTGATATTCACTCTCAAATTTTGTCTGACCTTCAACAATCAGAACTGGCGCTGTAGCCTCTGATTATAAGTGTTTACCCATATTCTGACAGCTAATATCTATAACGATTCTGCCATTACCAGCATACTACACTCTTACAAAGAGTGTTATGTTCCGATGATTCTCCAAGATAAACTAATCATCCTAAATAAAAAACGAACCGGAACGATTCGTTTTTTATTGAAATCTGCATGTGCGTATATCAAACAACTACTGCCCTGCTTTTACCTGCTGGAACAGGCGCACAGCCAGACGCACAGCATCCTGTGATTTCGGTGATACGATAAAACTCTTATCCAGTACTTCCTGAGTGGGAAATATGCTGGGGTCGCTACCAATTTCACTTCTCATCAGTGCCCGTGCCGGTTTGCTGGCTGGTGCAAAAGTCACATAATTACCATTTTTCGCTGCAACTTTAGGTTCGAGTGTGTAATTGATGTATTTCAGAGCATTGGCTACATTCTGGGCATCTTTAGGAATCATAAACGAATCAACCCAGATTCCAACCCCTTCTTTCGGTGCCAGCACCTGTAAATGCACGCCACTTTTAGCATCCTCAGCACGTTTTTTAGCGATGTTTAAATCACCACCGTAACCGGTAGCCACACACAGATCACCGCGAGCCATATCATCAATATAGCCTGATGAGCTAAAACGTTTCACATCATTACGTACGGATTTAATCAGATTGGTTGCAGCACGGATATCATCCGGTTCACTGCTGTTCGGGTCTTTACCTAAATAATGCAAAGCCAGCGGATACAGCTCTGTAGGGCTGTCAAACAGAGAAATACCGCAATTTTTCAGTTTATGCGTATATTCCGGATTAAATACCAGATCCCAGAGATTATCCGGTAATTTGCCATCAAGTGCTTTCTCTACCATAGCAGTATTGATACCGATAGTATTAATACCCCAGAAATAAGGCACTGCATATTTATTACCCGGATCTACTTTATCCATCATTTTCAACAGATTCGGATCGATATTATTGTAATAGGACAGCTGGCTTTTATCTACCGGCCGGTAAGCACCGGCTTTAATTTCCCGGCCGACATTGGCAATGGATGGTACAACCAGATCATAGCCGGAACGACCAATCAGAATCTTGGCCTCCAATGTTTCGTTACTATCATAATAATCGTAACGAACCTTGATATTATTTTCTTTTTCAAAACTTTTTACTGTATCGGGATCAACATAATCAGACCAGTTATAGATATTAAGCTGGTCAGTCGGATTCATGACTCCGTTATTGGAAGCAGCATCTTTATTTGCTGTACCGGCATCCGAGCAGGCAACTATCAGCAAGCTTACGATAGCTGACAATACCAGTAATTTTTTCATACACGATTTCCAATTTGTATGCCCCGTTATAACGGGAGGAAGCAAGTATCTATGACGTGCACCAGCACAGCCACCACTAAACCGACATTAAACTGTGAAATACCGCACCATGCAAGTGCATTTGGCAAATTATTACAGAGTTTGTAATCACTCAGAACACAAATAGTAATACATACTCAGAATATCATCCGAAAAAACCAGAATAAGCCTCCGGCCAGCAGAATGGAAACCGGCAGAGTAAGTACCCATGCCATTACCAGATTACGAATTGTGGATTTCTGCAGACCACTTTTATTGGCAGCCATCGTACCGGCTATACCGGAAGTCAGTACATGTGTTGTGCTTACTGGCAGACCAAAGCGATCGGCAGCAAAAATCAGCGCGGCCGTTACCAGTTCTGCAGAAGCCCCCTGCGCATAGGACAAATGGGTTTTGCCGATTTTTTCACCCACTGTTACCACAATCCGTTTCCAGCCAACCAGTGTACCCAGTCCGAGTGCCAGTGCAACCAGTACCTTTACCCAAACCGGAATATACTTAGTGGCATGATCAATTGACGTATGATATGTCTTTAAACTGTCCATCTGTATCGGATTAAGACTGTATTGATGAACCAGGGCATTTTTTTGCAATAAGGTCATTGATTCAGACACCAGATACATATCGTTGCGGATATTACCTACTTGTTCAGGCGGTAAATTACGCAGACTGTCGCTTTTACTCACATCATGCGCCACAATTTCTACCAACTGTGCCAGTGCGTCCAGTTGTTCCGGCGTACCCTGTTTATTTTCCACTAAAGCCGTGACCTGTGCCCGCACATCTGTCCCTTGTTGCAACACAAAGCCCGCTGGCAGCAAATCATGGATGGTTTTCTGTGCAGCCACTGAATGGGCTGAAAATTTTGCCCATTCTTCCTTGGGTACAGTATGGTTAAGAGCATACGCCATGGGCACGGTACCAATCAGAATCAGCATAATCAGACCCATACCCTTTTGTCCGTCATTTGAGCCATGGGCAAAACTTACTGTAGTACAGGTAAAAATCAGCAGCAGACGAATCGGCCATGGTGGTGGCATATCATTTTCCGGTGCTTTATATAAAGCAGGGATACGCAATAATTTTTTAGACAGAATTAACAGCAAAGCAGCCAGAATAAAACCGAGTAACGGCGAAAATAATAACGATTCACCAACATTAATTACCTGATTCCAGCTTACACCGCTGGTTCCCTGATGTGCCGACATCAGCTGATTAGCCACCCCTACACCGATGATTGAACCAATCAGGGTATGCGAGCTGGAAGCCGGTAAGCCAAGCCACCAAGTGCTCAGATTCCAGATAATGGCTGCTGAGAGCAAAGCAAAAATCATCGCGTAGCCAACATCACTGCCCATATGCAGAATCAGCTCCACCGGCAGTAAAGAAATCACACCATAAGCCACGGCACCGGTAGACAGCATCACCCCGAGAAAATTGAACGTTCCAGACCAGATTACCGCAGTATTGGGTTTAAGCGAACGTGTATAGATAACACTGGCCACTGCATTGGCGGTGTCATGAAAACCATTCACAAACTCAAACGCCAGCGCAATCAGAAGTGCTACTGTTAATAAGGCATATACCAACAATGAAGAAGTGGGAATTCCCTGCAAATCATGATAAATACAAACGCCGGCATAGGCCAGACCACCCATTAGTATCAGCAGGAATAAAATTTTACTTACTTTACTGGTTTTACTAGATGCAGACATAATTGCCCCAGACGACGAAGCCGCAGACGAAGCAGACACAGCTTTCTCCCTAATGTTAGGAATTACCCTGACTTATTGTAAAAGACCAACATGACAACTTTGTGACAAACACAATATTATTGCCAATGCCGGAATTCTCCTTATGACCCAAATTTGGCTGATAAAAGACAATCTGTATACAAACAGCTGCATTTCTGCGCCAGCACAACATTCATATTATTCTTGCCGTACAGTAATCAATTACTGTACATCTATTATTCTGCTGTATCAGTATACAGACAGTAATTAAACTCTGCTATCACTAGCATACATAAAATTAACAATATAGTTATAAATTACCCGATCAAACAAGGCAATAATCAAAAATAATCTGCTTTCTCAGATACTAAAATCAAACAAAATAAATAATTAATATATTATCATTCTAAATTTATCTTCTGATTGACCAGAAAAAAGACTTATTCAGCCGCATCGGCTTTAATTACAAAGATTAAAATATAAAATACAAACATTGACGTTAACATTTTTATTTTTTAAAGTAACAGCCTGCAAGGCATTATGCATTAGTTAGCATTAAAAAAATTAATAGTACTCAGCATTTTCAAAAACGCACATACCAATCAACTTATCACACACAGACTCATACATTGAGGAGAAATATATGCACCAATGGGTACAAAGTTACTCGGCATTAGGTAACAGCATTTATCTCACATTGCTGGCAGCCCTTTTACCAATTATATTTTTTTTTGCAGCACTCACTGTTTTTCGCATGAAAGGCCACGTTGCCGGAGCCATTACGCTGATTCTGTCAATTATCGTGGCTGTTGCCGCATATAAAATGCCGGTTGCTCTCGCCCTTTCCTCTGCCTTGTATGGTTTCTTTTATGGTCTGTGGCCAATTGCCTGGATTATTATTACCGCAGTTTTTCTCTATAATCTTACGGTTAAAAGCGGGCAGTTTGACATCATTCGCTCATCTATTCTGTCTATTACTAAAGATCAGCGTTTGCAATTGCTGCTGATTGGTTTTTGCTTTGGTTCTTTTCTGGAAGGTGCAGCCGGATTTGGTGCACCTGTTGCCATCAGTGCAGCACTACTCGTAGGTCTTGGTTTCAAACCATTATATGCAGCCGGACTGTGTCTGATTGCCGATACCGCACCAGTAGCATTCGGCGCACTGGGCATTCCGATTCTGGTTGGCGGACAAGTATCAGGTATTGATCCGTTTCATATCGGCCAGCTTGCCGGCCGGCAGTTACCTATGATGTCTGTCGTTATTCCGTTTTATCTGATATTCATCATGGACGGGATGCGCGGTATTCGTCAGACATGGCCTGCTTTACTGGTTTCCGGTGTTTCTTTTGCCGCTACCCAGTTCATCACAGCCAATTTTGTCGGACCTGAATTGCCGGATGTTACATCTGCCCTGGTTAGTATGGTGTGTCTGGCACTGTTTCTTCGGGTCTGGCAGCCGAAACAGATATTTACGTTCAGCGGCATGCAGCAGCCTGAAAAACAACGCGGTACTTCAGAATACTGCGCCAAACAAATTGCCCTGGCCTGGTCGCCTTTCATTATTCTGACCGTTTGTGTTGCGGTCTGGACAATCAAACCGCTGCAAGAATGGTTTAACTCATTCAGCCTGATTAAAATTCAATGGCCGTGGCTTAATAATCTGGTGATTAAAACCGCACCTATCGTAACAGAAAACACTCCTATCGCAGCCGAATTTAAACTTAATCTGTTAGGAGCAGTGGGCACATCCATACTGCTGGCTGCCATTATTTCCATATTGCTATTAAAAATAAAACCACGTCTGGCTGTCGACACATTCAAACATACTCTGTACGACTTACGCTACCCCGTACTGTCTATCGGATTGGTACTGGCTTTTGCATACGTGGTTAATTATTCCGGTCTTTCCTCCACACTGGCTCTGGCGCTGGCTGATACCGGCAAAGCATTTCCGTTTTTCTCACCATTCCTTGGCTGGGTAGGCGTTTTCCTCACTGGTTCAGACACATCTGCCAATGCTCTGTTTGGCGCCCTGCAGGCTAATACTGCTATGCAGGTAGGTATGGATCCGGTACTGGCTGTAGCAGTTAACTCAGTAGGTGGTGTAACCGGTAAAATGATTTCACCGCAGTCTATTGCCATTGCCTGCGCTGCTGTGGGTCTGGCCGGTAAAGAATCAGATCTGTTCCGCTTTACCGTACGTCATAGCCTGCTTTTCTGTGTAATCGCCGGCTTATTTACCGTCGTACAAACTTATCTGTTACCGTGGACACTCATCCTGTTCTGATTTATTTCTAAACCAAAAGCCCGCTCTCCTGAGCGGGCTTTTGGTTTCCGGTAACAGCAATAACCAGGATACTAACCACCGGTTTTGGCCATAATGCGCACAATTTTATCCGGTTTTTCATTGAATTCATGTTTTTCCGGTTTCAAATCCACTGCCTGCTGAATTGCCTGCTCCAGCAGAGCATCAGAACAATTTGCCATTAATAAAGGTTTTAATGCCATACTCTGTTCCTGCCCCAGACACAAATACAATGTCCCATCAACAGACATACGTACCCGGTTACAGGTGGCACAGAAATGCTGGGAACGTGGCGTAATCAGTCCTAAAGTAAATCGGCCATCCGCACTTTCCCAGTATTTAGCCGGACCGCCGCCATAGACACGTTTACTTTCATGCAACTGATATTTCGGGCGCAGATTTTCAATCAGTTCCAGTAAATTAAAATAATCCAGTCCGCGGGCGCTTACCCCCATCGGCATTACTTCAATCAGGCGCAGAATAAAACCATTGGCAATACAGAACGCCACCATATCCTCTATATCACCGGTATTAACCCCCGGCAGTGGCACCATATTAATTTTAATCTGCTCAAAGCCTGCATCGCGTGCCGTCTGAAGACTATTTATTACCTTATCAAAGCTATCCTTACCGGAAATCTCCTGTACACATTCACGCCGCAGTGAATCCAGACTCACATTCAGCCGGTTTAGTCCCGCTTTGCGTAAATCATAGGCAAACCTGTCCAGTTGCGTGCCATTGGTGGTTAACGACAAATCTGAAACCCCGGGCAATGCCGCCAGCCGTGCAACCAGATCGGGCAGATTTTTGCGCAATAGCGGTTCGCCGCCGGTTAAACGGAAACGTGACACACCCATACGGGCAAATGCGCCGGCAACACGCTCAATCTCAGCAAACGACAGCCAGTTGACCGGTTTTTCAAACTCTGTGAATCCCTGCGGAATACAATAAGTACAGCGCAAATCACATTTATCCGTTACCGAAATTCGTAAATAATCAATACGTCTGTTGAAGCGGTCAATCAGCATGAGATAGGTAAAAGCCTGTTATCAGAAAAAATTTCAGAGTAAGGCAAATGATTGGAATAATTAAGAAAAGAACGGCATTTTATCCTAA
The DNA here is from genome assembly GCF_016101465.1 of Snodgrassella sp. M0110. Classification (NCBI taxonomy): domain Bacteria; kingdom Pseudomonadati; phylum Pseudomonadota; class Betaproteobacteria; order Neisseriales; family Neisseriaceae; genus Snodgrassella; species Snodgrassella sp. M0110. The sequence continues at coordinate 157,376 of NZ_JACFQM010000003.1, forward strand.
ATTATTACTTAAATCCAATAGCATTAGCAGCAGCTATCTGCCACAAAAAGAAAAAACACGGCATAATAAACGATTATTGGTTTAACTATGTCTTTATCATGATTACGGTTATTTATCTGGCACGCTTTGCCGAAGAACTGGGTATGGCACAGGAAGAGCTTGTATGTAGTTTTGATGACAGCAATACCCTGCTCGCCTATCTGCGGCAGCGCGGAATACCGTTCTCCGAGGTACTGGCCGAGGGAAAAGTATATAAAATTGCTGTAAATAATATTATTCAGCATGGCAACACAGCCATTAGAGACGGAGACAGCATCGCACTGCTACCACCAGTAACCGGAGGTTAAAATGCAGACACGCATACAAATACAGACAGAAGACTTCAACCTCAGTCATGAGCTGGCACTGGCTGAACAAAGTGCTCCGAATTGTGGAGCTGTAGTCAGTTTTATTGGTAAAGTGCGCGGCAACGATAACCCGCAGCAACCACTGAGTCATCTGTATCTCACTCATATGTCGGAAGTAACCGAGCAGGAAATCAGCAAAATCATCACCCGTGCCAGCGAACGCTGGTCTTTACCCTACGCCTGCGTCATTCATCGTGTGGGTGAATTACCAGTAGGCGCACAAATAGTACTGGTACTTACTGCCAGCGGCCATCGCGAACATGCTTATCAGGCCAATCATTTTATTATGGACTACCTCAAAACCGAAGCACCATTCTGGAAAAAAGAATGTTTTGCCAATGGTCAGCAGCACTGGGTAGAAATGAAACATACAGACCAGCTGCGCACACAGTCATGGGAATAAATGCAAATCTCGGGCTGATTATTCTGGCCGGCGGACTCGGTACCCGTGTAGGTGGTGCCAATAAAGCCCTGCTGACACTAAATGGTCAGCCATTGCTGGAACATATTCTGCATCAGCTTGGTCACTGCAGCGAGCACATTATTATCAGTGCCAACCGAGATATTGCCCGAATAGAAAAATACGGCTATCCCGTATATTCTGATCTGCCGGCCTATAGCGGAATGGGTCCACTTGCCGGTATTATCAGTGCTGCACAACATTTACCGGAATCTATTGAATATCTGCAAATAGTACCGTGTGACCTGCCATTACTCAACACCGATATCATTGCCGGTTTGTATCAGAAACTATCCGGCCAGCCTGAACTTGATATTGTTTGCGCCGCAGATTCTTTCACTCTGCACCCTGTCGTTTGTCAGATGCGGCGTCGTCACTTACAGCATATCCGGCAACAGCTTAACAGCACTGGCAAACACAGTGTCCGCTCCGTCATTCTGCCATACCGGCATGCTATCGTTACCTTTGCCGACAGTATTCCGTTTACCAACTATAACAGCAGCGCAATGTTTACCAGCATGCGCAGCGGAGAAACAACCTTATGATGGATTTTTATCAAGGGCAGGAAGCCCTGTTACAACAGGCAAGCCGCATAGTCGATACTGAAACCGTACCGCTTAATCAGGCTGCCGGGCGTATTCTCGCCCAAAGTATTATAGCTACTACAGACTCTCCCGCATTCGACAACAGCGCTATGGACGGCTATGCGATATGCGGACTCGATTGCTCTGAATGGCAACTAACCGATACAGCCGCAGCAGGAGATACACGACAGCTAACCCTGCAACACGGTCAGGCTATGCGTATCTACACTGGTGCCGGAATTCCGGTAAATACTGATGCAGTAATTATGCAGGAGAACACCTGCGTTGAAGGACTCACCCTCAGCTGCACCAGCACACCCGTTGCCAATGAAAATATTCGCCGTCAGGGCGAAGAGCTGAAACAAGGGGCAACTTTACTGGAAAAAGGTGTATTACTTAATGCTCAGGCAATCGGACTGGCCGCCTCACAGGGATTCAGCGAACTACAGGTTTACCAAAAACTGCGTGTAAGCGTATTTACCACCGGTGATGAACTGGTAAGCGGCAATAGCCAGTTACAGCAACATCAGATATATGATAGTAACCGCCCCATGTTGCTGGCCTGTCTTCAAACTTACACATTTATTGAAATCATTGACGGCGGTATTCTGCCTGATAATCTCGATATCATCACCGAAACCCTTTCCAAAGCCGCCACCAGCAGCCACAGCATTATTATTTCCGGTGGTGCTTCTGTAGGTGATCGTGATCTGGTTAAACCGGCACTGCAACAATTAGGCAGTATAGAACACTGGAAACTGGCGATAAAACCGGGTAAACCCTTTGGCTGGGGCTGTATCGGTGAATGTCGCGTCATGCTTCTGCCCGGCAATCCGGTAGCCAGCTTTGTTACCTTCAAACTGCTTGGACTACCGGCACTGCAAACAGCCGCCGGGCGTCATATTCTGCAAGCACTACCCGAATGCTATCAGGCCAAAGCTGCTTTCAGCATAATCCCGAACCGGCAAAAACGACGCGAATTCCTGCGCGGAAGCTTACGCTTTACCAATAATGGTCCGGAGGTTATTCCATTAAATAAACAGGGTTCACATATGCTTTCCGGTTGCGTGAATGCACAGGTATTAATCGATATTCCCGCACAAACTGATATTCAGCAGGGACAGTGGCTGACAGTTTATCCGATATAAAAAATAAATTATTCAGCAAAAATAAGGCCGGAAAAAGCAAGAGAGCTTTTTCCGGCTTTCATATAATCAGGATTTTTCTGATTTTATTATCTGATTAGCCAAATAATCTGATAACCCGAGCAGAATTTCAATTTGCTAATGGCCGACTATATTTGGTTTAAATTACTGCTCAATTTGTTTTTATAAATATATTGCGCATCGTGATCAGGTGCTGCTGATAATCAGATTAATCGTGTGCAGTAAATCTGCCTTAATTTTATCCAACTCAATGCCTGAGCGTTTTTTCCCCGCAACCACCCATATACCTTCGAGCAAACTAACAATGATTAATGCACGCCGCTGTATTTCATCATTATTGAGTAAAGTATTCTGTGATTGGACGAAACAAGCTATTTTTTTTAAATATTCCTGATAAAACGAATCAATAGCATGATGAGCTTCTTTTGTTCGTTCAGATAGTGCCCAGATTTCCCACATTAACTGACAATTGTAAACATCATCAAGTTCTGAGCAAATGATATCTATCAGTACACTCATCGTTTCAGCATCACTTTTTAGCGCAAGATTTATTTTCCGCTCAACCAGTTGCAGCATATTTTCAACCAGCGCGCTAAAGAGTTTTTCCAGCGTAGGGAAATAATATTGCAGATTACTTAACCGTATTCCCATTTCATCTGCCACTATCCGCATACTGAAATTCACCCCGCCCCGTGTCGCCAGCAACCGCGCGGCAGTAGTCAGTATTTGTTGTTTTTTTGGAGATAATTTAGCCATCATGATTTTTATAAATAGGTCAATTGACCAAAAATAAATTATTTAGTATATTATTTTAGGTCAATCAACCTAAAATAGAAAGTCTGCATGAACAATCAGCTGTCAGTATTATTAATCGGTGGCTATGGTGTAGTAGGCAAACAAGTAGCGGCACTGTTAAATCAATATTATCCGGATGTACATATTATTATTGGCGGGCGCAATATACATACTGCAGCTGCATTTGCCAGTACCTTATCCAAAGCATCTGCAATACAATTCGATATCAATGCTCCACTGCTTCCAGTCAATATCCGGCCCCAATTAATTGTAACCCTGGCCAATGATCCCGATAACCGCGTACTGCATTTTGCTATCAAAAATCAGATTGCCTATCTTGATATTACTCGCTGGACGGATAAATTAAAAACAGCGATTACCTATACCCATACATTCGACCAGTTGCATGCTCCCATAGTATTTTCTTCCACATGGATGGCTGGTGTAGCTGCCAGCCTGATACTCCGGCACACACTTAAATTCAAGCAGATAAACAGTATAGATATTAATATTCTCTATTCTATGCAAGATAACTCAGGAATCAATTCTGTAGATTATATGGACAGAATGCTGATTCCTTTTGAAGTCATCGCCGAGGGACACACTCAAAGCTGTATGCCATTTTCAGATGGCAGGCTGGTCAGCTTTACAGATAAAAAACGTTTTCGGGTTTATCGCTTCGATACACCTGATCAGTTAACCTTGCCAATGTTAACCCAAGCCAGATCAGTATCCACACGAATTGGTTTTAACAGCAATATAACCAACCGTCTTTTCTATGTATTAATTCATAGTGGCTTCTGGCGTTTAATCTCAACGCAACGTTTTAAAACATTTCGCCAGAAACTGCTATACAATCCGGGTAAAGGTGATGAGCACCGCATTTTAATCAATATCACAGGCACAGATTCGGCCAATCGACCAGCTCAATCCGTCTTATCCATTACAGATCCTAAAGGTCAGTCCCATCTCACCGCTATTGGTGCATTTAACCAGATACATTCGATATTCACTCAGCAATTATCTAATCGGGTTTACTTCGGCGAAACACTGCCGGATATGAATATTGCAATTAATATACTTAAAAAAGAAGGCGTGAAAATCGATTTCGACTAATATTTATCTGAAGTTTATCGAAGTCTTCAGGCAATAAGTTCTGAAATATTTTTTTAAACAATAAAAATATGATTTATTAATCAGCACATAAAATGATTAATAAATCATTTCAACTAAGATTTTTTTAACAGCTGATTCAGCGGATAGTACGAGCTTATCATAAGCTGATATACACTGGATTACCTACCCTTCTGACCAATTTTCTGCGCCAAAAAAGTATCACAAAGTTTTTTCAATTTACTGATAACAACATGATAGGTTTATTATTATTATTTTTCTTTTTCTTTAAAGAGTGCCAGCCAATAGACAGGCCAATGCGTTTGATTAAAAAAATTATTAACTAAATAAGCAATTGCTACCAATATTACTGACCCGGACAGAACTGGAAACAACAGAAAAGTAAAATCATAATCTATTTTATCTGCTGTTAATAAAATGACTAATGGATTAGCACCGGCTGGTGGATGCACTGCCCGAAAATATTGCATAGCGATAATTGCTATGCCTACAGCCAAGGCAATAATAATAACATCATGACCGAATAGTTTTAAAAACAGTAACCCGCAAAAAGCTGAAATTAAATGTCCCAGAATGACATTTCTTGGCTGCGCAAGTGGTGACTGAGATACAGCAAACAAGAGCACACAACTTGCTCCAAATGGTGCCATTATTAAAGTATAGCCGGTGACCTGACTAAACCAGATCAGAAAAAATATAGCTACGAAACCACCGGTCAGACTTTGCAATAATTCACTATTTGTGGGCTTTGGTGGCAGTTTCTCCTTGCCGAAAAAAAATGGTTTCATTATTCTTTATATCCTATAAGATTAGCTTGAGTGTTAGCAATTAGTGCCAGCACAAAAGTGAACAAATCTGTTCATTTTTATAATAGTACAGATCTGTCCACTTATCAAACACTTTGGATAATAAATGAAAAAAACATACAGATTAATTGCTGATACAGCAGAACAACTCTTTTATCAAAAGGGTTTTGGCAATGTAGGAGTCGATGAAATAAGAGACCAGTCAGGTTGCTCTAAAACAACGCTATATAAACATTTTGGCAATAAAGACAATTTAATCTTTGAAGTTTTAAAACTAAGAGACTTGCGATTTAAACAAGAACTTACCGAAGCAATAGCTGATCTTGACCAGCAACAGTCCATTATTCAGATATTTAAATGGCATTTAGACTGGTACAATCAAGACGATTTTAATGGCTGCTTATTTGTCAGAGCAAGAGAAGAAATCCATAACGACAATGCAATAAAAGAGCTGGTTATGGAGCATAAAGAATTTATTCGAAATCTAATCCGCGATAAACTCCGGCAACACCCACAAAATGAGACAATAACCAATCAATTAATGGTGATATTAGAAGGTCTCAGTAATATCAGTCTTATTTATAAAGATAATAAATTACTTTACGATGAAATAATAAAAAATAGTTTTAATTGGGTATCAGAAATACTTCTTTAATTATTTATCAAGCCTGCTTTTTAAAAAAATTTTATTCCAATAGCTGATTAGAGTAAGAATAATTCCTCCAATAATAATAAAAAATCCTTCAAAAAAGCCATAAGGGCTGGGAATCTCATGAAGAACTTTTGCATATGTCACGGGTAAATTTATATTTGGATTATCCCGGTCAAAAATGATTTCTTCTGAAAAAAATTCAGCTGAATTCAGTCCACCTGCAGGAAAATAGCGCAATCCCGCTTTGTTAAAACCAAAACCTTCACTAAAAACACGCAAATCATCATTAATATAGGTTTTATCTGCTATCTGGAAATAATAGCGAAAATGATAAATTGGTGTACTGATGGATTTAGCAGATATATTTTCCGAATGGTTATATATCATCTTCCCCTGTGTAGTGCATTGGTTTGGTGCACAATTCAATGATAAAAGATATTTGGCTTTATTTTGCAAAGGAAGATAATAGTGCTGGTGATTGCTTTTACTTTCAGCTAAACAGATTATCCCCAATACGATAATTAAAGGACCAATTACTCTGGAAAAAAACTTCTCCGCTTTTTTCATCTTTATTATCCATCTGTTAGATCCGATTTTCTTATTTAAGCTGTTTGACTCCTTATTATTTATTTAAGCCAAACAGCTTTAGCTTAATTTAATGTCTGGGTATTTTTCCCATCAGTAAAAACGGATTAGCTCCGCCACGCTGCCATCCCTCTTCATTCAACAGTATATCCAGAGCTAAAGAGGCCAAATCATCAGCAATCGGATCAGCATATTGTTGCTTGGCCAGGCGATAACGTTTACGGTAAGCATGACAGCTGGGGCAGCATTCCGCCTCTGCACCAGCCAATACACCTTCTTTTACCTGTTCAATCCGGTGTACGCCCAGATCACGGCTATTATCACAAAAACTACAGCGTGCCCGTACACTGTGCCATCGACTATTGCATACACCACAACACAAATAGCGCAGCCCTTCAAGCTCACCCAGACCGACTATTACTGAACCCACAGCATCAGTACCACAGCAGGGGCAAAAACCCGGTTCAGACAAAGGTTTTACCGTTGTAGCCGCCAGATTTAACGCTGCATGAGTATAAACAATCTGCACCACTGCATTTACCCAGACCTGATAATCCTGCTGAGCTATTCCGAGCTGCTGATTAAATGCATGCTGGCATAACTGGTTGCGGCTTTCACTGTCGAGCTGCAATAACTCTTTCCATACTTGCTGAGCAGTTGGTGACAAATCTGCTTGCAATAAAGCATGTAAATCGGTAAACAGACGCTCTGTCAGGCCTCTATTGGCACTTAGTAATGTCAGTGTAAGCGGAACTTCATCTTTATCAGTATCAGGAATTACCCAGGCTTCCTGTGCATATTGCTCAAGTAAATTTTGCTGAGCATTATTGATAACAGCCAGTAGCTGTAAGTATGGTTGCCAGTCACTATTGTCTTTTACAGCCAATTCATTCAGCCGCAATGCGCGCCGGCTGAAAATATCAACAGGAGGCTGCTGCCAGAACGGGATGTGAAAAAATTCCTGTGCTTGTATGGTTTCTGGTGTTGCTTGTGTTTTCATGTATCAACGCGGTTATATAACGATATTACTTGTTCAGGTAATAGTACCGTTATCATTATCAACAAATTAAATAACCAAGTTTAACCAAAAATAGGTATTCTGTCTGGATTTACTGTCTACGATTTTCTATATTTTATCGATAGAGAAAGATAATGTCTCTTATCAATTTGTTTTTCAAAATGTGATGAATCGGATAACAAAAAAGGTTCAGAAATTTCTGAACCTTTTTTATTACTAAAAACTAATTATTTAATACCAAGTGATTTCTCATATTCCCGCGCTTTTTCATCATCAAAATCATGTTCCCAGCGCGAAATAACCAGTGAAGCCAGAGCATTACCGATTACATTAACTACTGTACGTCCCATATCCAGAATACGGTCGATACCCAGAATAAAGCCCAAACCTTCTAACGGTATGGATGTTGTAGCCAGCGTGGCAGACAGTACCAGAAACGATACACCCGGGACACCGGCAATACCTTTAGAAGCCACCATCAGCGTAATCACAATCATTACCTGATCACTAACCGATAGAGAAATACCGTATAACTGTGCCAGAAAGATAACTGCAATACTCTGATACAGCGTAGAACCATCCAGATTAAATGAATATCCGGTAGGAATCACAAAGCTGGTAATAGATTTCGGCGCGCCATATGCTTCCATTTTCTCAATCATTTTTGGCAGCGCAGTTTCTGAGCTGGAGGTTGAGAAAGCCACTATCAGCTCATCTTTCAGGATTTTGATAATAGTGAAAATGTTAAAGCGGCAGAAATAGGCCACGCCACCCAGAATCACCAGAGTAAATACTATCATCGCCAGATAAACTATTAAAATCAGTTTCATCAGCGGAATCAGCGAACCGAAACCGAATTTACTGATGGTAACAGTCATCAGACCAAATACCCCGATAGGTGCGTAACGCATAATCATATTGGTGATTTTGAACATTACGTCTGAAATCACTTTCAGAAAATCTGAAAAGAACAGGCGCTGATTATCAGGTAGCTTAGTTAAGCCCAGACCAAAAAACACACAGAAAAAGATTACCGGCAGAATTTCACCGCTGCTAAGCGAATCAAATATATTATGCGGAATCATGTCCAGAATCATTATAACCAGACCATGAGGCTTCTCGGCCAGTGCTTCACTTTTTTGTACGTACTGACTGACATTGCTGTGGTGCAGATTGGAAATATCAATGCCGCTACCCGGGTGAAACAGATTACCGAAAAGTAAACCCACACCAATGGCGATAGTAGTGATAATTTCAAAATACAGAATGGTTTTACCGCCCAGTCGACCCAGACTTTTGGAGTTACCCAGTCCGGCAATACCCAATGTCAGCGTACTGAGAATGATGGGCAGCACAATCATTTTAATCAGGCGGATAAAAATATCCCCCATCGGTTGTAATACATTGATTACCCACGACTGATAGGTTTTGTAGTAGGGATGAGAAGGATCTGAAAAAGTATGCAGATATAATCCCAGTGCTACCCCCATAATCAGTGCGATTAAAATTTGCCAGGCCAAATTACGGCTATATCGTTTGATAATCGATAACATAGTCGTCCTTACTGTAAGTGGTAATATAGTTCTTATTCAATCTAAAAAGCGAAACAAAAACAATAGAGTATATTCTATTATTTTTTGTTTTAAACATGCGTTAAGGATGAAAAAATTGAGGATGGGTATAAATTACTTGGCGATTATGACGCGCAAAACCCACCAGCGTGATATTAGCCTTGTGAGCCAAATCAATGGCATAGGTGGTGGGCGCAGATACGGCCACGATACACCCGATACCGGTTATTGCTGATTTCATTACCATTTCAAAACTAGCGCGACTGGACAATACCACAAAACCATGCTTCCAATCCACTTTTGCATGCAATCCCCAGCCAATAAGCTTGTCTAAAGCATTGTGCCGGCCAATATCTTCACGGACGGTTACAATCTTACCTGCCTTGTCAGCCCACGCCACGCCGTGAACTGAACCAGTTTGCGCCCGCAGCTGCTGATGATGGTTAAAATCGGTCAAAGCACGCCCGATTATGCTAAATTCTACATGCCAATCGCGTAAAACCGGTTTTAATTCTGGCTGAACAGCTGCCAGACTGTCAATACCGCACAGTCCGCAACCGGTGCGTCCGCTTATCTGGCGACGGCGACTTTTCAAACGTGCAAAGGCTGCGCTGGCCAGCTCAATTTCAGCCACAATTCCATGCAGATGTTCAGTAACTTCAATCGCATAAATTTGTTCTGCATTTTCAATGATGCCTTCACTCAGGCTAAAACCCAGTGCCAGTTCGGCAATATTAGCGGGCGTAGCCATTAATACGACATGGGAGATACCGTTATAAACAAGTGCTACCGGGATTTCGGCACTGATATTATCACTGGTACTAATGCATTCTCCAGCCTGTGCCACCCAGACAGTGCGATTTTGGGCGGGGGTATAATTCATGAGGTTTCTGTATTTATGAGCCAGCAACAGTCGGAAAAAATTTGTACTGACATATTAACTGGGTCATGCAAGAAGATAAAATATTACTGTCTGTAAGACAATACGTCATACAGACAGTACTACTGATGATGATTATCTAAATTATTCAGTTGTCTGTGAAGTAGAATTTTGCTGCGCTTTGGCTTCTTTTTTTGCCATCATTTCGCGGTACCAGCGCGGATGGTGCTTTTTCGCCCATTCCTGACTAACCACCCCTTCCACCATTGCCGGAATTGTGCCTTTAATCCACAATGCGGCATATACATGAATAATAATACCGACAATCAGCAGGATAGCAGAGGCAGAATGCACCAACAAAGCGATACGTACCACCCAAATTGGAAAATATCCGGAAAAAAACTGCCGCCAGGCAATCAGCCCGCTAATAAGCAGCAGTGCCATACTGATGGACATCAGCCAAAACATACATTTTTGTCCGGCATTATATTTGCCAGTATCACCAATTTCTCTTCCCAGCAGAATATGCTTAATTCCCAGTAACCATTTAATATCATCCCGCTCAAAAAAATTATATTTTACATAGCGGAAAAACTGGATAAAAAAGCCCAGAAACATCACTACTCCGATGAACGGATGCAGGATACGTGCCAATTGCGGAGAACCGAAAACTTCAGTGAGCCAGAAAAAAGACGGATAGAAAAAACCCAGACCGGAAACAGCTAGCAGCACAAAGCAGCCGGCTACTACCCAATGATTAAACCGCTCGGATTTTTTATATCGCTGAATTAATAATCTTTTCATTATGCGTCCCCTTTATCTTTGAGGATTTCGCCTTCGCGATTCAGAACCTGTTCTTCATCATCATCAGGGCGATTCGGACCAATGGTAATGTAGTGCAGCCAGCCGGCAAAAGCAGCGGTAGCAATACCAAATGCTGCTATCGGTTTGAGCATACTCTTCCATAATTTAACGGTGGTACTGATACGCGGATTGTCCGGCAGACCATGGTACAAGCTGGGTTTATCCGCATGATGCAGTACATACATAACATGGGTACCGCCCACACCCTGCGGGTCGTAGAGTCCTGCCTGCTCAAAACCGCGCTGTTTTAAGTCTTTTATACGCTCCCCGGCCAAAGACTTCATGTCTTCTTTGCTGCCGAAATGAATAGCACCGGTAGGACAAGTTTTCACACAGGCCGGTTCCTGCCCGACGGCCACACGGTCGGAACACAGGGTACATTTGTAAGCGCGGTTATCTTTTTTCGAAATACGCGGAATATTAAACGGGCAGCCGGAAATACAGTAACCGCAACCAATACAGTTTTCCTGATGGAAATCGACGATACCATTTTCATACTGAATGATTGCACCCGGTGACGGGCAGGCTTTCAGACAGCCCGGGTCAGAACAGTGCATACAGCCGTCCTTACGAATCAACCACTCCAACTTGCCGTATTGCTCGGTTTCAGAAAACCGCATTACCGTCCAGCTATCGGCACTCAGGTCAATCGGGTTATCGTATACACCATGATTGGTGCCAACTTCATCGCGAATGTCGTTCCATTCCGAACATGCTGCCTGACAGGCTTTGCAGCCTATACAGGTAGAAACATCGATCAGTTTGGCAATTTCAATGGGTTTTCTTGCCTGTGGTAGCGGCGTGAGCTGATTAGTAGCCGAACGACGTTTTATATCCAAAGATTGTAAAGCCATGACTTATTCCCCTCACGCTTTTTCGATATTGCATAAAAAAGTTTTGTATTCTGGTGTCTGTGTATTGCAGTCACCAACAAATGGTGTGAGTGTGTTAATGAGAAACTGTTTTTTCTCACCAACATTCACCCAGCCACCATGCAGGGGAATACCTATCTGATGGACGGTCTGCCCGTTAATTTCTAACGGACGCAGGCGTTTGGTTACCACGGCTTTAGCCTCTACCCAGCCGCGCTTAGTACTGATTTTAACCGTATCGCCTTTAGCAATATTTTTTTGTGCTGCCAGCTCTTCGCTGATTTCAACAAACTGTTCGGGCTGAGCAATCATCAGCAATTTCACGGATTTCGTCCAGAACTGAAAATGCTCTGTCAGACGATATGTAGTGCCGACACAAGGAAATTCATCTTTATTGCCGATACGACCTTTAACGCTGTCAAACAAGCGCACTGCGGGTGTATTCATCACTTTAGGATAAAGCAGGTTTTTACCAACTGGTGATTCAGTAGGCTCATAGAATGCCGGAAACGGGCCATCTACCAGTTTTTTGGTACAGAACAGACGACCAACACCCTCTTCATTCATAATAAACGGATTCATATTGGTGTCAGGTGCCTGATCTGCCTTGTAGTCAGCCACATCCGCACCAATCCATTTGCTGCCGTCCCAGTGAATTAATATTCTGTCAGGATCCCAGGCTTTGCCGGACGGATCGCAGGAAGCGCGGTTATACAGAATACGGCGGTTTGCCGGCCAGGCCCATGCCCAACCCGGGGTATTACCCAGTCCGGTATTGCTGTTATCACGCCGTGCCATCTGGTTGCCGTTTTTAGTCCAGGAACCGGCAAAAATCCAGCATGCGCAGGCCGTTGTTCCGTCATCGCGTAACTGAGCAAAGCTATCCAGTTGCCCGCCTTTAGGCACGATAATATTACCCTGCTCGTCTTTAATATCCGTCAGTGCCCAACCGTTGGATTCCTGTGCCATTTCTTCTGGTGTAGGTGAATGCGGTACTTTATACGGCCAGCTCAGGTTCAAAATCGGCTCAGGTACTTTACCGCCCTCTTTCTCATACAGAGCTTTAATACGTAAATGCAAATCAGCCAGAATCTCAAGATCGGCTCTGGCTTCTTCCGGAGCTTCGGCTCCGGCATAATGCCATTGCAGCCAGCGTGAAGAATTGACAATCGAACCATTTTCTTCTGCAAAACAAGGGACAGGCAGACGGAACACTGTCGTCATGATAGAGCGGGAATCTACGTCATGCGCATCACCATGATTTTCCCAGAAGGTAGCCGTTTCAGTATTAAGCGGATCCATTACTACCATCCACTTGAGGCGGGAAAATGCTTCGATGATACGGTTGGAATCCGGAAAGGAACCCATGGCATTGAAACCCTGTACCAGCAAACCGTGCATCTGACCCTGATACATCATTTCGGTCATTTGCAGCACATCATACATTTTGTCCCACTTAGGCAGCCAGTCATAGCCCCAGTCATTTTCTTTGGTAGCCTTATCACCAAAAAACCATTTGAGCAGACTTACCATAAATTTGGGCGTATTGCTCCAGTAATTTAGCTGTCCCGGACGCATGGCCGTAGGTGTCTGAACTTTCAGATAATCAGCAAAAGTCGGATTTTTCTTTTCGTTAGGCAGGCTCAGATAGCCCGGAAGACTGGTAGACAGCAAACCAAGATCAGACAAACCCTGAATATTGGAATGGCCGCGTAAAGCATTCACACCTCCACCGGGCATACCGATATTACCCAGAATCAGCTGAATCATAGCCATAGTACGGATATTCTGCGAACCATAAGTATGCTGAGTCCAGCCCAGTGCATACAGAATTGTACCGGCTTTGTTTTTTGCCGAGGTTGCACCCAGGGCTTCACACACCAGCAGAAAATCTTTAATCGGGGTACCGGTAATTTTGTGCATCATTTCCGGGGTGTACTGGGCATAATGTTTTTTCATTATCTGCCAGACGCAACGCGGATTTTCCAAAGTCGGATCCGCTTTAGCATAACCGTTTTCATCCAGCTCGTATGTCCAGCTGGCATTATTATAGACAGCCCCGCCTTTGGCTCCTTTCGGAGCCGCTTCCGGTGCCGCGCTGCCGTCTTCAGTCGTATAATCGGCATGTCCGGAAAACAGACCTTCATGAAAACCATAACCATCAGCTACGATAAAAGCAGCATTGGTATAGTTTTTAACATAATCCCATTGTACTTTATCATTTTTAATCAGCCAGTTGATCACTGCCCCGAGGAAAGCTATGTCGGTACCGGAACGAATTGGCAGGTAATGATCGGCTACAGAGGCAGTACGGTTAAAACGCGGGTCACAAACAATTAGTTTGGTGCCTTTTTGTTTTTTGGCTTCGATAACCCATTTAAACCCTACCGGATGTGCTTCAGCGGCATTACCACCCATAACCAGAATGAAATCGGCGTTCTGAATATCGGTCCAGGTATTGGTCATGGCTCCACGACCAAACGTAGCAGCAAGTGCAGATACCGTCGGACCATGACAAACCCTGGCTTGTGAATCTGTCCCGACCAATCCGAGCGAACGGATGAATTTCTGGGTCAGGATACCGGTTTCATTGGAGCTGGCAGAAGCACACAGCATACCCACACTTTCCAACCGGTTAACCGTAACACCATCAGCATTTTTTTCAATAATATTGGCATCGCGTTCATCTTTAATCAGGCGGGCAATACGATCCAGTGCCTCATCCCAGCTGATGTCTTTCCATTCGCTGCTGCCAGCCTCGCGAATCTGCGGATGCAATACACGGTTCGGACTATTTACGAAGTCAATCAGTGAAGCGCCTTTGGGACATAAGCTGCCGCGACTGACCGGATGATCTGCATCACCTTCTATGTGAAAAATTTTCTTTTTGGCGTTTTTAGCACCGTCACCCAGACTATATAACAACGTACCACAACCCACTGAGCAATATGTGCAGTTATTGCGTGTTTCTGTTGCCCTCAACAATTTGTACTGGCGGACTTCAGCAAAGGCTGTGGCAGGAGCCATGCCCATGACTGCTAATCCTGTTGCGCCGGCACCCGCTGCGGTAACCTTAAAAAACTGGCGTCGAGTCAGGTTCATGTGTGTATGTTCCTAATAAAATTTTTTTTATTTATTTGCAGAAAAGCAACTCCTGCACTGCTTACTAATTATGCTAGAAAATTTATTAATACTAACATTTGACCCTATTATAATACTTTATTTAAATTATTATATAATTTTATCAGTATTCTTTACTGTAAATAAATAATTACGATTTTCATTCAAATGCTGGATTTACCTAGTATATAGATTAAAATACAATTTATTACATTGGCAATAAATAGAAATAATTTATCCAATAAATTATTTCTATTAGTCATTAATATTTTGCATACAGATTTATTTATAAATTATTTATTTGGTATGAAATATAAGTTGTATTGCATATCTCTATGACTGTCTATCGCTATATACCCATGTATATTTCGCAATAATTTTCCTTTATAATCGGCATTGCCCGACCCGGCGCCGGATAATAATTTATTTCAAATAAGGATAAAAATATGCGCTTTAACCACATTTGTCTGACTACTATCGTTACTGCAATCAGCCTGAGTGTAATGAGCACTACTTCACTTGCCGCCAATATCACAGTTTCAGCAGCTGCCAGTCTGACCAATGCATTTAATGACATTGCCAAAGCATATCAGCAGCAATATCCTCAAGATAAAGTACTGCTTAATTTCGGAGCTTCAGGCTCGCTGCTTCAGCAGATGCAAAACGGTGCACCTGTAGATGTATTTGCTTCTGCTGATCAGCAAACTATGGATCAGGCTCAGACCAAGAATCTTGTACGGGCACAGGACAGAATTAATTTCGTAAATAACAGTCTGGTACTGATTACTCCGAAAAAAAGCAATCTGAATGTACGCGGACTGAAAGATTTGCAGCAACCAGGTATTAAACATATTGCACTGGGCAACCCTGCATTTACACCGGCCGGACGTTATGCTCAGGCAGCAATGGAGCAGGCAAAAGTATGGAGTACGGTAAAGCCTAAAATTGTGAATGTGAATAATGTCCGTCAGGCTCTGGATTACGTAGCTAATCAGTCAGCAGAAGCCGGTTTCGTTTTTGGCACAGATGCGGCCATTATGCCGGATAAAGTTAGTGTAGCTGCAACCATCCCGACCAGTAAGCCAATCAGCTATCCGATTGCTAAGACGGTAGCCAGTAAAGAACCGGCAGCTGCCAGTCGCTTTATTAATTTTATCCAGTCGCCAAAAGGCCAGAAGATTCTTAAGCGTTACGGTTTTCAAAGCGCACGCTGAGTATGTTTCCACCGGCAGTTATCCTCCCGCGAATCTGTCTGAATTTTTATTTCAAGGAGTAGATAATGGCTGCGGCCTGGATTGCTCTTGCCCTGTCACTTAAAATCGCCCTGTGGGCAACTGCTATCAATCTGGTTCTGGGGGTCGGTATAGGTTATATACTTGCCCGTAAAACTGTTTGGGGCAAGGAGCTAATTGATACCATTCTCACTTTGCCAATGGTAATGCCGCCAACGGTACTGGGATACTACTTACTGGTTCTGATTGGAAAAAATGGCTTTATTGGTCAGTGGCTGGAACGTTATCTGGGTATTAATCTGATTTTCACCTGGCAGGGTGCTGTTGTAGCGGCAACAATCGTATCTTTTCCCCTGGTATTTAAACCGGCACGTGCTGCTTTTGAAAGCCTGGATTCCCAGCTGGAGCAGGCAGCGCGTGTTCTGGGTATCAGTAATGCCGGGGTGTTTCTGCGCATTACTCTGCCGCTGGCCTGGAGAGGGATTCTGGCCGGCGTATTACTGGCATTTGCACGCAGTATGGGTGAATTCGGTGCTACGCTGATGGTGGCAGGCAGCATTCCGGGGCAGACACAAACCCTGTCGATTGCCGTATATGAAGCAGTACAGGCCGGAGATGATTATCTGGCCAATACTCTGGTCTTGATTATATCTGTGGTCTGTATTCTGATATTACTGCTTACCGGCAAACTTTTATCCGGCAAAGTACCTATGACCAATCTTAAATAATCCGATACCTGAATCAAACAATATTGTTTTCCGATATTGCTTTGCCTGTTTTTAATCCGGCCAATGGTTTTTATGTTAGATTTTAATTTTCAAAAAACCCTTCAACGTAATGACGGAAGTCATTTTACTCTGGATATCCGCCTGTGCTGTCAGTCACAGCGTACAGTTATTATGGGTGCCTCAGGCAGTGGTAAAAGTCTGATGCTAAAGGCTGTTGCCGGTCTGCTGACTCCTGAACAGGGTCATATTAATGTGAATGGTGTTACTCTGTTTCAGGCACAGCAGCATATTAATCTCAGCCCGCAACAACGTAAACTGGCCTTTGTGTTTCAGGATTATGCCCTCTTTCCTCATTTAAATGTCCGGCAGAATATTGCCTGCGGTATTTGTCATGGTTTATTCAATCCGAAAAAACGCAGCCGGTATACAGAAGTTGAACACTGGCTGACTGCTATGCAGCTCAATTCGGTAGCAGAACAATATCCGGTTCATCTGTCCGGCGGGCAGCGCCAGCGTGTGGCTCTGGCTCGTGCTTTGATTGCTCAGCCGCGGGCTATTCTGCTGGATGAACCATTTTCTGCACTGGATACTCAGCTACGGGCTCAAATGCGTTCTGAGTTATCTGCCTGGCAGCAGAAATTAAACTTACCCATGCTACTGATAACTCACGATCCGGAAGATGCAGCTGCTTTTGACGCTCAAATCTGGCATATGGATAATGGATGTCTGTACTCAGCTCCCCGTAACAATCACAATGAATCAATTTAATCTTAACAGTGAACTAATTCCCACTATTAACGGCCAGCGAATTGGCAACAGCAAACGGATTATTTTACTGGAAAATATCCGGCGTTTCGGTTCCATTACCCAGGCAGCTAAAGCGGTACCTATGAGTTATAAAGCAGCATGGGATGCCATAGATGCAATGAATAATCTGGCGCCTGAACCTTTAGTCTTACGGCAAACCGGTGGTCAGGGTGGCGGAAACAGCGTATTAACAGCTTTTGGTGAAGCTTTTTTAAATTATTATCACACTATGCAGCAACGTCATCAGCAACTCATCCGGCAACTGGAAGCTAACGCTGACAATAGTCATCATGGTTTATGGCAAAAAATGAATCTGGATTTAAGTGCTGATAACCAACTCGCCGGAAGAATCAGCCAAATCATTGAAGGAACTGTAAATAATGAGGTTCATCTGCAACTGAGCAACGAACAGGAACTGGTAGCTATACTTACCAGACACAGTTGTGAACAGATGGAACTGGCTGTAGGCGTTGATGCACTGGCACTTATTCAGGCATCAGCCATTATGCTTGCGCGTCCCGATCCGAATTTACAAATATCCGCTCGTAACCAGCTAACAGGCCAAATACGCCAAATAGATACTGGTGCTGTAAACAGTGTGATTACTGTGGATTTAGGCGCAGCTGTCAGCCTGACCGCCAGTATTACCTGTCATAGTGCACAAACTATGCAATTGAAAAATGAAGATAAAATCATGCTGTTAATCAAGGCGCCGAACATTATTATCGGACGTTTGCGCTGAATGTGCACTCATCAGACAAACTGAAGCCAGAATAACCCTGTCATGCAATATCAGATTATTCCGGCTTATGCTTACGTGCGATAGTCAAACTACCTGCGGCCATGCACATTCCCTCTTTGTCAATCTGTCCTTTTAAGCCGCAGATATATTATAGACCTTATATATTTGTATTTTAATATTATTAAATAAATTTAATTCAAAAAAACTATTTATGGCGTTTTATCCCGAAATATTAATAATTAATTCCACATCTTTTGTAATTATGGGCTAATTTACTGAAAATACTGCACACTGATAACTTAATTGAATATTAAGCCGTTACAGTACTTTGAAAATTAACCCATATAAATACTTAGTTTTTCAAAACTAGCGCAGAATAACTTCATCGGCCAGTTCATTAGTACCGGCATGCGTACGCGGAAAATACTGTACAAGTAATTCCGTCAGCTCATCCAGTCCGGCAGTTAAACCATCCATATATCGTTGATGCTGAAATGCCTGAGTAATGCGATTACATATCTGCTGCCAATGCACCATACTCACACAGGTATTAATACCCCGGTCTGCAATAATTTCTACTGCGCGATCTGCAAAAAGTACATAAACCAAAATACCACTTTTCTCAGCAGTATCCCATATACCCAGATTTCCGAACCAATATTGTGCACGCTGGCGTGCCGTAGTTTGATGACACAAATTCGCTGTATCAAGGCTGGATTCAATCACAAACCGTAGCTGTCCGGTATGACGTTGCTCGGATAATGTAATTTGTTCAGTTAGCTGTTGCAATGCAAGAGCAGGAAAATATTTACTTACCCGTTGGCGCGGATTTATCCAGTGGCGCCAGATACGTGGTAATAATTGCATATTGAGTTTATTTAAGCTCGTACATTCTGCTTTTTCCTGTATATCTGATTTCATAGTTAGCACCACAGATTTATTAAAAAGTATATATTGAGTTACTTAATTAATCTCATAATAATCAACATTCTACTTACACTACCATAAATTTTCTTAATTAGAAAACGTTGCTGTTACCTGGCTGATAACAAAAACAATATATATCATATAAAGACAGAAAATCGGAAAGTCAGATGTAACGGATATTATTGCTGGTGACGCTAGTTAGCATATATTTTGATAATAACGATACTAATCAATTTATCAGGAAAATTAGCCTTTAAAGTAAAAATCCAGATATTGCCAGAGAGCAAAAATGATTTCTAACATAAAAACCAACCTATTATCAGAGCCGGCTCTGACAAATTCTCTGATTGGAAAATCACAAAATTCTAAGGGTTATATATTTTGAAACAAAACAGATTCTGTAAGCCCTTATCTATATTAAACAAATCCGCGCAACTGTTTCACATAAGCATAAGCTGCCTGTATACGCTGAGCATGCTCAGTTGCCCGCTGCATCTCAGTTTCCGACAGATTCTGCTTAATGAGTTTATCCGGATGGTATTTATTCATCAGTCGACGATATGCCTGTTTAATTTCCTGCGGGTTCGATTTTGCTGAGATACCCAGTACCAGATAAGGATCAGTACCAAACGGTTCTTCAGGCTGCTGTTGCTGATTATGGCGTTGTTGTTGCTGATACTGCTTCTGTTGTTGCTGATATTGTTGCCGGCGTTGCTCTGAACGCGCATGCTGACGCTGCTGTTTCCATTGCTCATTGGTCTGCCAGTAATGCCGATATTCGTTTTCCTTATGAATAGTCTGACTGGCAAAAATAAGCATTTGTGCATAAGGAATACGGAATTCGTCCGCTATGATATTCAGAATGCGCCGTTCATTATTATGCAGCCGTCCGTCAATCAGCGCCAATTCAAGCATATTTTTACAAAACAACATTAAACCGCGCTTGTCATCACTGTAAGCCCGGTATAATTGTTTAAGTCTGGTTCTGAGCGGATAATTTTTTGTCTGCCCCATATTAAAAGCATAACGCGACAAAACTTCAGTTTCTGCATCCAGCTGCATTTTTTTAATCATGTCATAGACACGCGACCGGTCTTCATCAGAAACATGGCCTTTGGCTGCACATACCTGACCGGCCACTTCAAACATAACGGCTATATAAAGACTATTGTCGGCAGCGATAGATGCTTCGGTACCGTCATCTACAATCTGCACAGCCCGAAGATAAAACAGAATAAGTATGATTAGTACACTATCAAGCAATACCCCAACAAACAGACCATAATGCATGAGTAAAAAACACAACAGCAGAAAACAGATACCATAGCCGACTTTAGACATGTATGCCCACCAGAAACAAAATACCAAATATCATAAAAACAGATAACTATACATTATTTTACGAAAAAATTAACAAATTATCATTATTTAACATGAAATTTAATTATGACTGCCAGTATTACCAGCTTCCGGAAGCCCCGCCGCCTCCATAGCCACCACCTCCTCCGCTAAACCCTCCGCCTCCTGAACCTCCGCCAAAACCGCCCCTACCAGCGCCAGAGCCGCCAATAAATATATTACCGGCAAAAATGAGCGCTATTATGAATGCCAGAATTGCACCAATAATCGCTGCAAACAGGCTCCAGCCCGAATACCAGCCAAAACTTAATACCAGAAATCCGACAATTGCACTGCCCAGCGTATTACCAAATATATTTTTCAAAAATGAACCGGCTATAAATATCAGTAACAGAATTCCAAAAATTGTTGAGCCTGAATCATCAGATTCCTGATGTGCAGATTGCTGTGCCGGTAATTTTTCACCGTTAATCAGCTTCTCCAGCTGATTTACAGCCTCACGTACACCGCCGTCTGCATTATTTGCCTGTAACTGCGGACGAAGCACATCATCCAGAATTCTTTTAGCATAAACATCAGGAATAGCCCCTTCCAGTCCGCGACCGGGTGCCAGAAACGTTTTATGTTCATCGCGCACCAGCAACAACAGTACACCGTCATCAATTCCTTTACGCCCCGGTTTCCAGCTATCCATAACACGCGTAGCATAGTCAAAAGGTGTTTCCGGTGAGATAGCCGGAACTGTCAATACTATAATCTGGCTGCCATGCTGCCGGCTGAACGCCAGTAACTGCTGGTTTAATTCTGCACGGGTAGCAGGCTGTAACATATTGGCTGTATCCATTACCGGATCAGTCAGCGCTGGTACAGGAACCAAACCATTGGCAGCGAGCAAATGCATTGCAAAAAAACAGCCCAGAAAAAGACCAAGTAGCCTGTGGACAGATAAGCGTATTGTGTTCATCTTTGCAACCTTAGTGCCATAAAAGCAAATTTGCTTGTATTTTAGTTCATACTAACCTTTTGATTGTCAGGATAAAAGACCACTATTATCTGACTCCATACTTTCAGACAAACAGATTCTGTTATTACAACAGAATACAAGTATTCAGTCCGATACAGCAAATTTCCACAGTTAGTATTGCAAGTTTTTATCGAACTGCTGGTATGTTTAACAATTACTCCTGTCTGTTCGGAAAATAGCCGCAACCATATAAATTTTTAATTTCCATTTTGTCAGATTCTGCAAAAAAACAATTAGCACAATAGTAGCAGCTGCTTACTATACTGATATGCAAACAGCCAGTTCTGACAAACTGGCTGTTTAATTAATCACATAAAATAACAACAGAAAACGAATTAAAATTCTACCTGCGGCGCCTGTTTTACCGCTGCTTCATTTTCCGGTACAAAATTCGGGCGAACATGCATTCCGAAAATTTTGGCTGTGATATTGTTCGGGAAAGAACGCAAAGTAGTATTGTAAACCTGTACTGTCTGAATATAGCGGTTGCGTGCCAGAGCAATACGATTTTCTGTGCCTTCAAGCTGCGCTTGTAAATCTCGGAAACTCTGATCGGCTTTCAGATCGGGATAATTTTCTGTTACTACCAGCAAACGGCTCAGAGCACTACTCAGATTTCCCTGTGCCTGTGAAAACTGTTCCATTTTTGCCGGATTATCAGCATCACTGCTGGTCATATTCAGACTGCCTACACGTGAACGGGCATTAGTAACGTCGGTTAAAACTTGTTGTTCATGTTTGGCATAGCCTTTAACTGTATTTACAAGATTGGGTACCAGATCAGCACGACGCTGATACTGATTCAGCACTTCCGACCAGGCAGCATTTGCAGCCTCATCCTGTGACTGCATTGTATTATAGCCACACCCGCTGAGGCTTAAAGCCAGAATAAATGCGCCTATCCAACCTATTAACCGTTTATACATTATAAACTCCCATATGTATTATTGTGCCAGTTTAGCATGCTCTAGTTACTTTTTACGTCATAACTAGCGCAATCTTATATACCTTAAGCTATAATTAATGCAAAATAATAAAAATCATTTTAACCAACTGTAAAGGATATTATATGTTTCCTGAATATCGCGACCTGATTACCAAATTAAAGGCGGAAAATACTCATTTTGCCAATATATTCGAAGAACACAACCGACTGGACGATAAAATTACCGGTCTGACTAATAACCCAGTTACCAGTGGTCTGGATAATCTGGACGAACTGAAACGGGAAAAATTGCGTCTGAAAGATGAAATTTACGCCATGCTGCGGGAAGCTGACGGCAAAGCCTGATAGTGGTTGAGTTAAGTCAGTAAAAAACCCTGCCAAGTGCAGGGTTTTTTACTGACTTAACTTATATTGTTACCTGATAGCATTAAAGCGTTCTTGTATCGCAACAGGAAAAGAAATCGCTTTATTGCTTTGCTGATCAAAAGCCATAAATGTCACCACAGCCTGCACAACTGTCTGTCCTGTATTTTTAAGAGTAATCGTTTGATTAACTTCTACTTTGCGCGGTTGTATTTTGCTCAAAGCAGTAGATATCAGCAAATCATCCCCGAAACCGGCACTGCGCCGGTAACTGATATTGATATTTATCACAGCCATTCCACAACCGGCTTCGGTAAACATAGGCGTTAAGCCGGCTTCGTCAAAATAATGCCAGCGTGCCTCTTCCAGAAATTCCAGATAGCGTGCATTATTAACATGGCGGTACACATCTATGTGAAAGCCGCGCACCCGAATTTCAGTTTGATGTGTTTGTACTGATAGCCGGTCTGTAATTTGAGTTGAATCTTGCATATTTAGTTATTTACCACACTCCAGCTAATGGTCTGATTAGCACGCAACGGAATCAGTCGTTCATGATTACCATACGGATAGTATGGTGGCACTGTGCGATTTATTTTTTCCAGTGTAATGGTTTCCTTATTGATTTCCAGACCATAAAACCGCGGACCGTTTTCTGCTGCAAAAGCCTGTAATTTATCCAGTGCTCCCGCATGCTCAAAAGCTTCTGTATACAACTCAATAGCAGCAAAGGCACTGAATATACCCGCACATCCGCAAGCACATTCTTTACTGTGCTGAGCATGCGGCGCACTATCGGTACCGAGAAAAAATTTATGTGACTGTGTACCGCTTACAGCCTGTAACAGTGCCTGACGATGGGTTTCGCGCTTTAGTACCGGCAAACAATAATGATGAGGCTGGATTCCTCCTACCAGTAAAGCATTGCGATTGTAGAGCAAGTGCTGGGGTGTTACCGTAGCAGCCACATTTTCACCAGCCTGAATCACCAGCTGAGCAGCTTGTGCAGTGGTAATATGCTCAAATACTAATTTCAGTTCAGGCAGCCGTTGTAATAGCGGCTGTAAAAGTTCATCAATAAATACTGCTTCACGGTCAAAAATATCAATTTCACTTTTGGTTACTTCACCATGCACCAGTAATGGCATGCCTGTTTCAGCCATGGTTTCCAATACCGGCAATAAAGTCCACAAATCACTGACACCAGCCGCAGAGTTAGTTGTGGCACCGGCAGGATAAAGCTTACACGCAATAATACCTGCCTCTTTGGCTTCGCGTATCAGTGCCGGTGTAGTCTGGTCAGTCAGATATAAAGTCATCAATGGCTGAAAATGACTGCCCGCAGGTACTGCAGCAAGTATACGTTCACGATAAGCCAGTGCTGCTGCAACTGAGGTTACCGGTGGTTTCAGATTTGGCATAATCAGGGCTCGCCCCATCTGCCGTGCACTGAAAGGTACTACTGCTTTTAATGCTGCACCATCACGCACATGAAGATGCCAGTCATCCGGACGGGTTATAGTGAGAGTCTGCATCTGTATCCGTTCTATCAGCGTATGTTACACAGCTAAAAAATAATAGGTTAATGTACTATTCTGTCGCAGCTTCTACAACCTGAACCTGAATAAAGTTAACAAAATATTGTAATTAATTGTAATAAATTACTGTCTGAAAAACTTAGCGGTGTTTTACCCACATCATTATTACATCATCATTTCTGATTTGCTGATGCAATAATTCATGTCCTGTCTGCCGGCAAAAAGCTGCAAAATCATCAGGAGCAGTTTTATCTGTTGCCAGTACTAGCAATACTTCTCCGCTATCCATTACTGCCAGCGCTTTTTTTGCACGTAAAATCGGCATCGGGCAATTTAAATCGATAACATCTAGTGTTCTATCACTGTGTGGTTCACTCATCAGCAACTCATCATAGAATATTGAAAGTTATCATTATACATCGCGCATGAAACAGACTGAATCTATACGCCTTGCTCAGGCTAAAGCAGCCCGTTCCAGTCTATATCAGTCATGTATTAAAAAATGCACGCTGACAGGGAAATTATCAGAATATGTTTTGTTATTAAAACCGTTGTAATCAAGAACAGCATGCATAAAACATAAGTAGATAAACGTTATTTTGTAATTATTTACTTAAATAAATATCATTTCCGGCTTTTGCAGTAAAGACATATATACATTGAAAAATCAGAGAGCTTGCAGATAAATTCGTAATAACAGAATTAACTTTGCGCCAGCTCCAGCATTTCCCTGGCATGATTACGTGTGGTATCGGTAATGGTTTCGCCGCCAAGCATTCGTGCAATCTCATTCACCCGATCTGTCGCAGCCAGTACGTTTATTTCACTTACAGTCTGCCCTTTGCTGTTATGTTTTCGCACCTGCCAGTGCTGCTGACCACAAGCTGCGACCTGCGGCAGATGAGTAACAGCCAGCACTTGACGATTTTGCCCCAGACTACGCAGTGCATGACCAACAACATCAGCTACAGCTCCGCCAATACCGGTATCCACCTCATCGAAAATTAATGTAGGTACCGCATTATACTGACTGGTAACCATTTGCAGAGCCAGACTGATACGTGCTAACTCACCACCGGAAGCAACTTTGCTCATTGCACGTAAAGGCATTCCTTGATTGGCAGCTACCTGATACTGTACCTGCTCCAGACCATGCACTGATGGTGAGGCACTTAACAATTCAATATGAAAGCGTGCACCTTGCATTGATAAATTTTGCATGTGAGCTGTGGTTTGTTTCGCCAGCTTTTTCGCTGCCTGATGGCGTTTCACTGATAATTGCTGTGCTGCATGCATATATTCATTTTCGCGTTCTGCTACCCGCGCCTGTAACGCTTCAATATCCGCAGCCGCCTCCATTTCATTAAGAGCTGATTCAACTTTTGCAAGTTCTTCAGGCAATTGTGGTGGCTCGATCCGGTATTTACGCGCAACACTCATTAACTCCTGCATGCGCTGTCCCTGCTGTGCTAATAAATTTTCATCAGTCTCTACACTGGCAGTGGCTTCACGCAAATACGCACTGACTTCACTCAATTCTGCTTCTACTGATTCCAGTAATGCCACACTGTCTGCAAAAGCAGGAGCTGCTTTAATCAGTGCAGCCAGTTGCTGCCGGCAATGATACAAACGGCTTTGTAAACCCTCATCACCATTGAGAACTTCTTCTACATTTTCCGCTGTTTGCAGTATTTCCGCCGCATGTACTAATGAATCATGACTCTGACTGAGATTTTCCCACTCATGCTCTTGAAGATTCAGGGCATTTAGCTCATCAAAGCGCCATTGCAAGCGCTCACGCTCAATATTCAGACTATCAGCCTGTGTTTGCGCTTTTTCCAGTTCTTTTTTGGCTTCATGCCAGCGCTGATAGGCTTCACGTACCAGAGCAACTTCTGTATCAGCATCCGCAAATGCATCCAGTAATATACGTTGCGCGGATTCACTATTTAAAGAGTGGTGTGCATTCTGACCATGTATATCAATTAATAATTCACCTATCTGCCGCAACTGACTCAAAGTAACCGCCTGATTATTAATAAAACTGCGACTTTTCCCCTTTACATCAATTGTACGGCGGATACTTAATTGCGTTTCGTTTTCATCCAGTAATCCCTGTTCCTGTAGTAAGGTACGGGCATGTGTTACATCACTGACATCAAACAGTGCTGATAACTGGGCTTCTTTGGCACCATGTCTTATCTGACCATAATCAGCTTTATCACCTAACAACAGACCTAATGCATCCAGCGTGATTGATTTACCCGCCCCGGTTTCACCTGTCAGAACGGTAAAGCCGCTTTGAAAACTCAGATTCAGCTCATCAACAATGACAAAGTCACGCAAAGACAGCGCCAGAAGCATAAACAACCTTTCTTAGAGAAAGTATTAATGATTTATGCCGGATTTTAGTATTTTTTAGGAAAATAAGAAACCATTTTTTAGAAAAATCTAAAATAATCGATAATAAATTTCGGTTTTATTAATTTTTATTGTATTTTTTCCACCAATAGCAAAAATAAACATTATTTTTTCAGAGATTAAGTCAGGCTACAAAAATTACTCAAAATCTGATTAACGGCTTAAGGCTTGTTTATACAACATACAGCTATACCAGCTGGTCACCCCAATGCAGTTTCTGGCGCAGAGTTTTGTAATATTGATAATTAACCGGATGTAAAATCCTCAGAGAATTGCGATAGCGGCAAATACGGATTTTATCCATAGTATGTAAATCAAAAAACGCCTGTCCGTCAAAATGAGCCCGGGCATCGCTGCCTTTGGTAATCAGCACTTCTATTTCACTGGTATCACTGACAGCAATCGGCCGGTTGGACATGGATTGCGGGCATATAGGAACCAAACTGAATGCACGCAGAGTTGGCTGTAAAATAGGACCACCGGCAGCCAGAGCATATGCCGTCGAACCAGTAGGTGTAGACACAATCAAACCGTCTGAACGCTGGGTATAAACAAACTCTTTATTGATGAATACCTCAAATTCAATCATCTGTCCCAGTGCACCACGGCTGAGTACAACGTCATTTAGTGCCAGTGAATGATAAACTTCTTCACCTGCACGTACTACTGTCGCTTCCAGCAAAATACGTTCTTCGGGCAGATATTTGCCAGTCAGCATGCCGGTTAATTCAGTTATCATCTGAGCACGCGGCACTTGTGTCAGAAAACCAAGATGTCCCTGATGAATACCAATCAGTGGTACCCGGTAAGGTGCCAATTTACGGGCAACAGACAATAAAGTACCGTCACCACCCAGTACCATAACGAGATCACAGCGCCGCCCCATTTCACATTTATTAATAATATTACAGCGTTGCAGCAATACCGGACTAATCTGGTTATCCGCTTGCGCCTCACTATCCAGATACACCGAAATTTCTTCTTCACATAAAAAAGTAATGAGTTCGTCCAGTACTTCACTCATCATTGGTGTTTGCGGCCGTGTCACAATTCCGATATGGTTAAACTGGCTATTCATGTAAACATTTATTCCTAACTAAGTTACTCTCTCTAAATAACTACCATAACTTTATTTGGCTATTATAAAGGTTAGTGTAACAATAAACTTATATTATGTGCATTTTCATGCTGAATGCAAATATTATGCAAATGAACTGATAGTGAATTTGAAAAGGTATAGATATAAGATATTACTTTCATAGTGCTGATATCGGCAGCACTTATTTTTTTAGCTGGCTGGAATGTCTGCTACTGAAGTATCTGATTATTCCGAATCATAAAATTAAATCTTAACTTAAAACAAAATATTAATTACTAGCAGAATACCTCTTGCACAACAGTTATATTAATTTGCCGGCACAGATTAATTTTAAAGTCGTTTAGCTGACATCTGATTAGAAATACACCCGTATTATGCAAGTAAATATCATTGCTTTCATACAATATCTGTTTCCTACTCAATTCAGCTAATCAGCAATTGAAATTACTCGCTAATTTTTGGTTACTTTATTGCTTCAAATATCTTCGAATAAAAGAAAATTTTAAAATATCTAATGTACAAAAAATAATTTTCATATTTATGCTTTGATTTTCTTTAACTGCTTTAACAGATTACATCACATTATGCTGCTTATCCCGATTTATACTCTTATCTAACTATCTATCGCTCAATTGAGCGTAAATCGCTACAATAACTGTTTAAACTACGGTAGCCACTATGTCTGCATCTCTGCCAAAAGTTTTTGCTCTGCTTGGTCCTACAGCGTCAGGCAAAACCAGTCTGGCTCTGAGTCTGGCTGAGCAGTTTCCGATTGAAATTATCAGTCTGGATTCCGCCCTGATTTATCGTGATATGAATATTGGTACGGCTAAACCCAGTGCAGAAGAGTTAGAAGCAGTGCCCCATCATCTGATTGATATTATTTCACCGCTTGAAAGCTACAGTGCTGCCCAGTTTGTCAGTGATTGTGTGGATTTAGTCGAGGAAATTCATACACGCGGCCACCTGCCTTTGCTCGTGGGCGGTACCATGATGTATTACCATGCCCTGACACAGGGACTGAACAGCCTGCCCGAAGCCAATCCGCAAATCCGTGCCGAACTGGATAAACTTAAACAACAGCATGGTACAGACTTTCTGTATGCACAATTACAGCGGGTGGATCCCATTACTGCTGCCCGCTTGCCTGCCGGTGATAGCCAGCGTATTGAACGTGCACTTGAAATCTATCACATCACCGGTGTTCCCATGAGTAGCCATCTGGCTAAACAGGAAAACCGGCAGAGCCCTTTAAATGTATGTACACTGGCACTTTTACCAGCCGACCGTGCCCGTCTGCATACACAGATTGCCACCCGCTTTCATTCGATGCTGGCACAGGGTTTTGTGGAAGAAGTGGAAGCACTTCGGCTGCAATACCCGGAATTGCATCCTGATTTGCCTTCAATTCGCTGTGTAGGCTATCGGCAGGCTTTTGATTATCTTAATGGCACAACTAACTATAGTACATTTGTTGAACGCGGGATTACTGCCACCCGGCAACTGGCAAAACGTCAGCTTACATGGTTGCGTAAACTGAATCCCGAACATGTATGCGATCCGTTTAATCCTGCAGGGCTGCAAGAACATGCGCAGCAATTAATACAGCAGTTTTTTGCTTAAACTGATTTAATTTAGAAAATTCTCCGGCAACGAAACCTTAGGCAATACTATTAAAATATTGTGTAAACAT
The DNA here is from genome assembly GCF_016101465.1 of Snodgrassella sp. M0110. Taxonomy (NCBI): domain Bacteria; kingdom Pseudomonadati; phylum Pseudomonadota; class Betaproteobacteria; order Neisseriales; family Neisseriaceae; genus Snodgrassella; species Snodgrassella sp. M0110. Next base: position 187,169 of record NZ_JACFQM010000003.1, read on the forward strand.
TGTCTAATCTGATAGTCTGTTTATTTTGCAACTTAATGTATTAATTCAAATTCTTAATTATTAATTTGTAATTATTTATCTGTATCTGCTGTTCTGCACTTTTTCAATACAAAGACAGAACAGCAAAACAAAATTATTTACAGTAAAATGCAGTCCGTTGTTAGAGTCATTATGTCATAGCATTCGTACTGAATTGAATATACGGCAAAGACAAACACTTATCTTCTACGCCTCACTCTGACCAGGCAAGGGTCAGGCATTTTTGATTTAATAAGGAGAAAACACGATGTCCGTACAGGATCGCATTCGTTATACCTCACTTCATTCCCGCCTTATGTCTGCTGAGCAAGCTGCTACCCTGATAGATAATAATGCCAATGTCGGCATGAGCGGATTTACCGGCGCCAGCTATCCTAAAGTTTTGCCGAAAGCTATTGCTGACTTTGCCCGTGCTGAACATGCTGCCGGTCGGCCATATAAAATTAATGTATGGACTGGTGCTTCCACTGCGCCGGAATGTGATGGCGCACTAGCTGAGGCACATGCAATAAATCAGCGTTTACCATTTAATACTGATCGCCATATGCGTCAGGAAATCAACAATGGCGATGTCAATTTTATTGACATGCATTTATCGCATGTTGCCCAGCAGGCATGGTTTGGTTTTCTGGGTCACATGCATGTAGCCATTATCGAAGTACTGGGCATTACTGAAGACGGACATCTGATTCCGTCTACCGCAATCGGTAATAATCAGACATGGCTGGATATAGCGGACAAGGTTATTCTGGAAATCAATACCGGTTTGCCGATACAAATGGAAGGCATGCATGATATTCCTATGGATAATGCTATTCCGCCCCACCGCAAACCAATTAACATGACTCGCGCTGATGATCGCATCGGTGAAAAATACCTGAAAGTTGATTTAAACAAAATAGTCGCTATTGTTGAATCCAATGCTCCGGATCGCGACAATGTTTTCAGCGAACCTGATGACAAATCCAAACAGATTGCCGCTTATATTGTTGATTTCCTGTCTCACGAAATCAAAATGGGGCGTCTGCCTAAAGAAATGCTGCCAATTCAGTCTGGCGTTGGTAACGTGGCAAATGCCGTACTGGCAGGTCTGTTAACCGGTCCGTTTGAAAATCTGTATGGATATACCGAAGTATTGCAGGACGGTATGCTGGATCTGATACGTGCCGGTAAAATGGCTACTGCATCTGCTACCGCTATTTCCCTGTCTGCTAAGGCATTCCAGGATTTTGCAGACAATATTGATTTTTACCGTGAACGCATTATTCTGCGCCCGCAGGAAATCTCCAATCACCCGGAACTGGTGCGCCGTCTGGGTATCATTGGAATGAATTCAATGATTGAAGCCGATATTTACGGCAACATCAATTCTACCCATGTAATGGGTACCAGTATGATGAATGGTATCGGCGGTTCAGGTGACTTTGCACGCAACAGTTTCCTGAATTTCTTTGTTACCCCGTCTACTGCTAAAGATGACAAGATTTCCTGCATCGTGCCGATGGTTTCACATGTTGACCATACCGAACACGATACACAGATTATTGTTACTGAGCAGGGTCTGGCTGATTTGCGCGGTCTGGCTCCGCGGCAGAGAGCAAAAGTGATGATTGAAAAATGTGCTCATCCGGATTATCGCGATCAGTTGCAGGATTACTACGACCGTGCTTTGCAAACGGCAAAAGGTATTCATACACCTCATATTCTCACTGAAGCTTTAAGCTGGCATGAACAATTCCTGAAAACCGGTTCTATGAAAATGTAATTGATTCCGGATAATGTCAAACAGCCCTGTTTTCAACAGGGCTGTTTTTTATCAGACTGCATCACTTCTCGACCAGATAATTTATTTTCGGTTCAGCATCCGCAATTGATTTACTGAATCCTATAAACAGGTTATTACCCTTACCAGACTGAAATCTAGTGCTACATCGTCTGAATGTGTATTTATGAATATACTTCATCATCACTCATTATCAAATTCAGCCACATACACATTACTATCAGTTAAAATAACCACCACTCATTCTCTGCTGCATTCAGCAAATTCTTTATTTCTTCATCCTCAAAAGGAACAACTACCATGTTTTCCAAAGCGTTAACCATCGAAAAATTTGATCCGGAACTGGCCGGTGCCATTGCCCGTGAAGATCAGCGCCAGCAAGATCACGTAGAACTAATTGCATCAGAAAACTACGTAAGCTGCGCCGTAATGGAGGCTCAGGGCAGCCAGTTAACCAATAAATATGCCGAAGGCTATCCGGGTAAACGTTATTATGGTGGCTGCGAATATGTCGATGAAGTAGAACAGCTGGCTATCGACCGCCTGAAAGAATTATTTGGCGCCAGTTATGTCAATGTACAGCCTCATTCCGGCTCTCAGGCCAATCAGGCTGTTTACGCCAGCGTATTACAACCGGGCGACACTATTCTGGGTATGTCTCTGGCGCATGGGGGGCATCTGACTCACGGAGCCAGTGTCAATATTTCCGGTCGCCTGTATAACGCCATTACCTATGGTCTGGATGAAAATGAAATCCTCGACTACAAACAGGTGGAACAGCTGGCACTGGAGCATAAGCCGAAAATGATTGTGGCCGGTGCTTCTGCTTATGCTCTGGAAATAGACTGGGCACGTTTCCGTGAGATTGCAGATAAAGTAGGTGCTTATCTGTTTGTAGACATGGCGCATTACGCCGGTCTGGTCGCTGGCGGAGAGTATCCGAATCCGGTACCTTTTGCTGATTTTGTGACCACTACTACCCATAAAACTCTGCGCGGACCGCGCGGCGGTGTGATTATGTGCCGCAGCGATGAACACGCAAAAGCACTGAATTCAGCTATTTTCCCGTGCCTGCAAGGTGGTCCGTTAATGCATGTGATTGCAGCCAAAGCAGTAGCCTTCAAAGAAGCCTTACAGCCGGAATTCAAACAATATGCCCGTCAGATTAAAGCCAATGCCAAAGTACTGGCAGAAACCTTGATTGAACGTGGCTTGCGTATTGTTTCAGGCCGTACTGAAAGCCATGTATTTCTGGTAGACCTGCAACCAAAAAAACTTACCGGTAAAACGGCAGAAGCGGTGCTGGGCAAAGCACATATTACCGTTAATAAAAATGCCATCCCTAATGATCCGGAAAAACCATTTGTCACTTCCGGTATCCGTTTAGGCACGGCAGCGATTACTACTCGCGGCTTTACTGAAACAGATACGCGTGAACTTGGTCATCTGATTGCAGATGTACTGGATAATGCAGACAATGAAAAAGTTATTTCAGAAGTCTCAGAAAAAATACAGAAAATTTGCAATCGTTTACCAGTATATGGAAAATAAACCACAATATTATAGTATTAATATATTTCTCAATCATTTCTATTGATTGACATTAAAATAGTACTTATACTCAAAGCAGACTTTAGCATCATTGAATCAATGACGTTTTAGTCTGCTTTTTATTGACATTAAACATCGCGATTGAGTTTCTCAATAAGAAATTCATCTTTAACTAATCAGGTATTATCAAAATACTAATAAAGTATTAATATAACCGCATTGCAAAAGCAAAAATAACAATTTGGTGTTTAAATTTAAAATATTTTAATAATTCATTTTGAAAGGAAACAAAAATGAAAAAATTAATTTCTTCCGCTTTACTGGCTGCTTCTTTAGCTATGACTGCAGGTTTCGCTATGGCTAACAGCAGTCATGATGATACTGATATTCAGAATTTTACCGAATCAACTGCTCAAAATGGTCAGAACAGCCATGTTTCTGACTCAACACCAGAAAACACTCCTTTCCGTACTATTAATACCTATGCTGGTAATCACTAACAATCAGACAGTTGAATCGAAAAAAGCATAACTTCATGTTATGCTTTTTTTTAATTTTTATTCTAGCTTGAATTATGATTTCTATCTATTTTATAGTTTTCAACTAATAAATTACTACCACTATCTTTATATTCTATCTGCCATAATTAGAAAAATTTATGCAACAGAATAATTATTAAATTGTTTATTTATTACTTTTCTTTTAAAAACTCTGAAAAACACTCATTATATTGATATTTAAATTAAATTTATAAACTTTATCAGATAAAAGTTATATAAAAATCCGGTCAGTAATAAGACTTTTCAGATTTTACCAAAATGAATAAATAGCCACCGAACTGAGCAATATTACTTTATTATATCCTCTTTATAAATATTTAAATCACTCAGGCCATTAGTTCAATGGAAGCAATAAAATCTGAATTAGAATTACAAGTAAAACGGATTAAGTCAAAACTGATTTTGGCAAGAAAAGCAGACAAGAAATTTAAAATTTTTGGTGCAAACGGCCATAAATACAAAATTAGTAAACCTATCAGTACTGATCTGGTTGCTGCTGTCGAACGAAAATATGGCTTTCAATTACCTGCGTGTTATAAAACTTTTATTACCCAAATAGGTAATGGTGGAAAAGCTAACGGGCATGCGGCAGGTCCCTTTCATGGTATTTATTCGTTACAAAAAAGTATTAATGAAGTGGATGGTTTCAATGGTCCTGATGGGCCTCAAAGAGCTTGTATTATATATCCGTATATATCGGAAGATGATTGGCAGAAACAAACATATACAATAGAAAATAATGATTTAAATGATGAAGAATATGATAATGAATTGGCCCGTTTATATGGAGGAATATTACTGATCGGAAGTCAGGGATGCGCCTTTGTAACTGGTCTGGTATTGAATGGAGAACATAAAGGTAAAATTGTTAATCTTTCATTTGATCGTGCACTTCCTAAATTCACGTTTGAAGATAACTTTCTTGATTGGTACGAACGTTGGCTGGACGAAGTAATTTCAGGCGACTTATTAGAATGGGAAAACGGTTGGTTTGGTTATACTGTATCGGGTTCTGAAAAACAATTACTTGAAAAATATTTCATGTCTGAATGTGAAGGATACAAGTGTAGATGTTTGGAATCGTTATTAATGAAATCCCGCACCATTTCTACAGAAACATTCCACATATTGGAAAATCAGTATCATCTGAATGAGGGTGATTTGAAACGAATTTGTTTAGAAATTATGGTTAAATTTAACTATTTGCAAACCAAAACATATTTACATGAATATTTTGATATTGAGCCAGAATTTGTAATTGAACTTTTGTACTTATATGGTAAAGGAAAAATAGAAGAGTGGATAGAAATATTATATGCTTTTGTCCCATCTATTAAAGACAGTTCTATTTTTGGATATTTTGTTAATATTTTAAAAAATAATAAAATTAATAATTACCAGATAATTCTACCGTTTACCACATATGAAGATAATAGTATGCGTTTAATCGCTTTTTCTGCTTTAACTTCCCTGGACAATAAAACTAAACAAACACTAATCAATTATTTCATTGCTGGACTTACTGATTCAAATGTTGATGTAATTTACCACGTATTATCGGCACTGAAAGGTATCGTTGACAACAGACTGCTGAAATATTATCAGGAGATCGCCAGAAAAATATCTGAAAAAGAGGAATATCAAAGTTTGACATACCGATTAAATGATTGCCTGACTGATTTCAACTTAACAAATGAAACCATCCTCAACATTGATGCAGAAAATTATAAAATTAGAAAATGGTTTCAATTCTGGAAAAAGTGATAATTTATTTTATTCAATCATTTATATGTATAACGGTATTTTATTATCTTTTATTATGGGTTGTATAACAGTGTGAATTATCTGCTTTGATAAATATTATGTTATGTAAAATTAATAATTAATTTGAACAGTAATGATTTGCTGTTTTAATTATCCATCTCTGACATAGAATAAATATAACATATTGATTACATATATTTATTTAAAAAATCATAATTAATATTGATTTTACTTAATAACTCAACTTTTATTATAGCCACAGGATTAAGATAAAGCTTCCTTATTCTCAGGAGTACAACATCATGGGGTTACTCTGGACAATTATAGTTGGCTTTATCATTGGTTTAATTGCCAAACTAATCTATCCGGGCAAACAGCAACTTGGGTTAGTGGTCACCACTTTACTTGGTATCGGCGGCTCATTACTGGCCGGATATGTTGGTCAGGCATTTGGCTGGTACCATGCGGGTGAAAAAGCCGGTTTAATAGCTTCAATTATTTTTGCCTGCATTATTCTGTTTATTTACGGCAAAATTAAAAACAGACAGATATAACGAAACGGTGATGGATATTCAATCCATCACCGTTTTTTTGCTCAAATAAATGTATTATTTATTGATCTGCACTTTACCCAAACCTTTATCACGTAACTGAGCAATGGTTGCATCGATACCTTGTTTCTGAATCAATTGATCAAACTGACTGCGGTATACCGTTACCAGACTGGTACCGTTAACCCGGAAATTATAAATTTTAAAAACACCATTAGCATAATACATCTGATAACCCACGGTGTAGTGCTTATTACCGGCACTAACAATTTCGGTAAATGTTTCCAACCGGTTATTACCCTGATTCACTACCTTAGGTATAACCTTCACAGATGCATTACTGGCACCCATTAATGCTGAATGTGCATAAATGCGCACAATCATATTCTTAAAGGCCGCACTGAAATCCTGTCTTTGCTGTGCAGTAAACTGTCGCCATTGCATACCTACGGCCAAAGCTGAAATACGCTCATAATCCAGATACTGATCTGCATAACGTTCTATCTGACTAATACGCTGTTGTTCATTTAGGCTTTTGTCACGAGCCACTGATAACACCATATCCACATTTTGCTGTAACTGTTGTTGCGCTAGCTGTTCCTGCGTTGCAGCGAACGAACATACTGCAACCATCAGCATCCAGCCTGCCAAACAAGCTTTTACATACCTCTGCATTGTATTCTCCTATGAATAAGCAAAAAAAACGGCTTATGTTTTTGTATCATCCATAAACCGCTTGCTGTTTTTCATTTACTAAAGTCTTATCCTAATTTGGAAGCTAACCAGTCAGTTACACTGGCGAGCGCCGGCTCTAATGCAGCTATATCCTGCCCGCCGGCTTGTGCCAGTTCGGGACGACCGCCACCCTTACCACCAACCTGACCGGCAACATAATTAACCAGCTCACCAGCCTTGATTGTTTTAGTTAATGCTTTTGATACTCCTGCTATGATGGCAATTTTACCATCATTTACTGCTGCCAGCAGAACGATAATATTATCACCCTGTGCAATTAAATCAGCAGCAATATCTCTCAGAGCACTGCTTTCTGCCTCAATTTGTCCCAGCACCAGACGAGCTGTACCAATAGTTCTGGCCTGAGCCAGCAAAGCGGTACCTGCCTGTCTGGCCAGTTCACTTCTGGCTTCAGTTAATGCCTTTTCCAACTGTTTGGTTTGAGTATGTATTGCCTGAAGTTTAGGCAGCAAATCTTCAGCAGTCTGTGCTTTTACTTCGGCAACCGCCGCCTTAAGCAACTCTTCCTGCTGCTGAACAAACTGTAAAGCATTCAATCCGGTCACAGCTTCAATACGCCGTACTCCGGCAGCAATACCACTTTCAGAAATAATTTTGAAAAGACCAATATCTCCAGTCCGTGCAACATGGGTACCGCCGCATAATTCGGTAGAAAATTCGCCCATGCTCAGTACACGTACCTCGTCACCGTATTTTTCCCCGAACAGCGCCATCGCACCGGCAGCAATGGCTTCATCAAAGCTCATATTCTGCGCACATACAGGAACATTTGCCACAATTGCCTGATTTACCCGACGTTCAACTTCGGCCAGTTGTGCAGCAGTAACCGGCTGTGGATGTGAAAAGTCAAAGCGGGTGCGCTCAGCATTAACCAGAGAACCTTTCTGCTCAACGTGTATACCCAATACCTCACGCAAGGCGCGATGCATCAGGTGAGTGGCACTGTGATTACGCATGCTGGCTTCGCGCAGTACACTGTCTACCTGAGCGGTAACAGCATCACCCACTTTCAGACTGCCGGACAGCATTTCGCCAAACTGACCAAATACTTTAGCTTTGATTTTTTGCGTATCTTCAACCTGAAAGCGGTTTTCACCGGCAAAAATATAGCCAGTATCACCAGTCTGGCCACCAGACTCTGCATAAAACGGTGTGAAGTCAATCACTATCACACCTGATTCACCGGCATTTAACTGCTCAACAGCTTCACCATCCTGATACAAAGCCAGAACTTTGCTTTCATTCTGGCGTTGCTGATAGCCGGTAAACTCTGTATCAGCACCTTCATAGGTAAGCTGAGTATTGGCTTTAAAATTCTGCGCTGCACGGGCACGGGCACGCTGAGCAGCCATTTCACGCTCAAACCCTTCTTCATCCAGACTGATATTACGCTCACGCGCAATATCGGCGGTTAAATCATATGGAAAGCCATAAGTATCATATAGTTTGAAAATTACCTCACCAGCCAGTGTCTGGCCGCCATCCTGCAAGACACTTTCCAGCAGAGTCATTCCGGTTTCCAGTGTTTGCGCAAAACGGCTTTCTTCCTGTTTCAGTACATCACTAATTTGTGTCTGTTTTTCAACCAGCTCAGGATAAGCAGAGCCCATTTCCTGCACCAGATCCGTTACCAGCAAATGGAAAAATGCCTGTTTACAACCCAGTTTATAACCATGGCGTACAGCCCGGCGGATAATACGCCGCAATACATAGCCACGCCCCTCATTGCTGGGTAATACACCATCAGCAATTAAAAACGCACAAGAGCGGATATGGTCGGCAATGACTTTCAGACTCGGTACATCCTGACTATACGGAATGCCTACAACACGGGCTACAGCATGCAGCAAATTGACAAACAGATCGATTTCATAATTACTGTGTACATGCTGTAATACCGCCGACACCCGCTCCAGTCCCATCCCTGTATCAACTGACGGCTTAGGAAGCGGATTCATGTTACCGTTTTCATCCCGGTTATACTGCATGAATACACAGTTCCAGATTTCTATAAAACGGTCACCATCTTCTTCAGCACTGCCCGGAGGCCCGCCCCAGATATGTTCGCCATGATCATAAAAAATTTCCGAACAAGGGCCGCACGGACCGGTATCGCCCATTTGCCAGAAATTATCAGAAGCATAGCGTGCGCCTTTATTGTCACCTATACGGATAATTTTTTCCGGTGGCAGACCAATCTCATTTAACCAGATATCATAAGCTTCATCATCATCTGCATATACAGTTGCCAGCAGTTTTTCCGGTGGCAAGTTCAGCCAGTCCTTACTGGTGAGAAATTCCCAGGCAAAATGCAGGGCATCACGTTTAAAATAATCGCCAAAGCTGAAATTGCCCAGCATTTCGAAAAATGTATGATGGCGCGCGGTATAACCGACGTTTTCCAGATCATTGTGTTTACCACCGGCACGCACACATTTTTGTGCTGTTGTCGCACGGCTGTACGGGCGCTTGTCAAAACCCAGAAACACATCTTTAAACTGATTCATACCCGCATTGGTAAACAACAGGGTTTTATCATCCTGCGGTGGTACAAGTGAAGATGAAGGTACAACCTGATGACCCTTACTTGCAAAAAATTGAAGAAATTTAGAACGTAATTCTGCTGTTTTCATGGTAGTTTCAATAAGACGGGTGATTAATCGTATTCAGGCAGTCTGTATAAAACACAGACTGCCTGAACATAGGTATAAAAACAGGACACTGGTTAGTCCACCTCAACCATCACCCTTGTTAAAATCATCCGCTTATCTTACCGCAGTTTTACGCATAAGCCTACCTGAACAGACGAAAATCCATGCCAAAATGACAATTCCGACAACACTAATGCCTTATGCGGTATAGTTACCCCCATACGAACAGATTGAAGTTACAAAGGTGGTAATAACACATAACCATGCCAGCCAGTCCTGGCACATCTTTGAAAAGGACGGACATGAAAAACAAAGCCTGTCTGGGTTTATCCGGTTTGATTTTATGTATTCTGACTGCATGCAGCGGTTCACACGACAATGCCGGTCCTCAACCGGCTTCTGCTGTAGCGGCCAGCAAACCTGGTAGTTTGAGCGACACCAAGACACTTAAAATATTTAACTGGTCAGACTATGTTGACCCGAAAACTATTGGTGAATTTGAAAAAAAATATGGCATTAAAGTCACTTACAATTTTTATGACAGTGACGAAACACTGGAAAGCAAAATTCTGACCGGACAGTCCGGCTATGATATTGTCGGGCCGTCCAACTCATTTGTCGGACGCCAGATTAAAGCCGGAGCATACCAGCCACTAGACAAAAATCAGTTACCTAACTGGAAATACATTAATCCGAAATTACTGGATTTATTAAAAGACGTAGATCCGGATAATCAGTATGCGGTACCCAACTACTGGGGTATGAATACCATTGCAGTCAATATTGAAAAAGTGAATGCCGCACTCGGTGCTACACCAATGCCGGAAAATAGCTGGGATTTGGTTTTTAATCCTGAGTATACTGATAAACTGAAAAACTGTGGCATCAGTTACATGGATAGTCCGGTAGAAATGATTCCGCTGGCGTTACATTATGCCGGCAAAGATCCGAACAGCCAGAGTAAAGATGATATTGATATCGCTGCTAATATTATCAAAGCGAATCGTAACAATGTACAACGTTATTCGTCTTCTGGTTATATTGATGATCTGGCACGTGGCGACATTTGTGTAGCTATCGGCTTTGGCGGTGATTTAAACATTGCTAAACGACGCCGGCTGGAAGCAACCGGTAAAAAAGATATCTTGGTACTGGTTCCGACTCAGGGAGTTTCCCTCTGGATAGACACATTGACCATCCCGAAAGATGCAGCCAACCTCAAAAATGCCTATCGCTACCTGAACTGGATACTGGAACCGCAAACAGCGGCCAGAAACGCCAATTATGTTAGTTACGCACCTTCAAGCATGCCGGCAAAAGAACTGATAAAAAAAGAATATCGCGAAGATAACAGTATTTTCCCGTCAGATGAGATTCTGGCTAACAGTTATCTGGTATTACCGGCAAAATCGGATACCCTAAAATACGAATTGCGATTATGGCAAAATCTTAAAGCAGGAAAATAAATTTCCGACTAAATCCCATATTTTCAAAAGCCCCTCCTTTGAGAGGGGCTTGATATATTTTACTTTATGCAAATCAAAAACTGATGCCATTTAAAGGCACAGCTCAGGAAATTTTTTCCACGCTTGTGACAAAGTCATACCATTAGAATATAAATTAACTATACTTTGCGACATACCTGCTTTAACTACATCTATCTGTAAACCTTCTGTCTGTGTGAAAGGATTGACCAGTGCCAGTGTCTGAGTGCCATTAGGATAGGAGCTGATTTTGTAAAATTCCTGCGGCAGTTTAAACCGTGACTGAAATTTCTCATGCAGACATTTACTCACTTCTGTCACCGGCCGTTCAATACGCAGGCTGACTTCAGGTGGTGCGGTACGTTCAGGTTTCATTACAGGTAAGTTTTTTGACATTACCGCACATCGAACATTATTGGTACCATAAGGCTGATTAGATTGCAATAAAGCCATTGCCATCGCTCTCGAATCACATTCACGTTCTTCAGCAACAGGAGGAGGAACCTGAGCGCAGCCGGCCAGAATACTGATACAAAAACAGGGCCACCATAATATTTTTTTCCACAACATGCTTATCATTCCATGATCAGTATTAATATTTGTATTTAGTTATTCAGAAACTTTGAGTTTTTTGCCAGCCTGCCATTACCGGCGGAGCTTGATTAATTAATCACAATTACAGAAAATAAAACTTCAACTGGCTAATAATGGTTTTCATCTGAATATAGCTGTCATATGCCAAATGTTATATTGAAAACAAAATAGCTATAATAACAGGCATATTTGAATATACACTAGTTTTATTATGATTTTTCCCTCTGCTCATTCTGTCAAAACCGTTACACTGGCTCTTACCGGAGCATCGGGTATGCCTTATGCCAAACGTCTGCTGGGCTGCCTGTTACAGGCTGATATAAGGGTCTGGTTACTGTATTCACAGGCTGCCCAGATAGTCGCACAACAGGAAATCAACTGGCATTTACCTGCAAATGCTAAACAGTGTAATGCCGCATTGTGTGCAGAATACGGCGTAGACTCATCCATGCTTACTGTATTTGGCCGCGATGAATGGTTTGCACCTCCAGCCTCCGGTTCCAATCCAGCTGATGCAATGATTATCTGTCCGGCCAGCATGGGCTGTGTTGCTGCCATTGCAGCCGGTACTTCCGATCATTTACTTGAACGGGCAGCTGATGTATCGATAAAAGAAAATCGTCCGCTGATCATCGTACCGCGGGAAACGCCTTTATCAGCCATTCATCTGGAAAATCTACTTAAACTGTCGCGTTTGGGTGTATGCATTCTACCCCCGGTATCCGGTTTTTATCAGCACCCTCAAACTATTCAGGATATGGTGGATTTTGTAGTAGGACGTATTTTGGACCAGTTACATATACCTCATCAGTTGATTACACGCTGGGGTGAAGAAAATAATTCTTGACACATGTTTCAATAAGGTTTAAGGTTAAATGATGGAAAACGCAACCACTTTCTCTTTTGCTTATTATTGGTACCACACCTCGGTGCGGTGCTTTTTTGCGTTTATATAATATCTAATAAGCAAAATAAAAAAGTGAACCGCCCGGCCAAACCGAGGCGGTTTTTTGTTGCTACAAACGCCTCATACAGAAAGGCATTACAAATGAATCGACAACTACTGGAGAATAAAATGTCCGCATTACCGCTAAATCAGTTACATCAATCAGAATCACCTGTGGCTCAGCTTCAACGCTGGTACATGATTGTTGACGGCAATCAGCACCGCTCTGACCTATGTCAGCTACAGCCACAATTCCAGACTGCATTTATGCTTAGTGAAGCTCTGATTCCTCAGCTGCGCCTGATAGCAATGTTAATTGCTTCACAGCGTCTGGGCTTTGAACAACCTACTCCTGATATTATCAGTGATGAGGCAGACTGGTTTGCCGCACGAATTCTGGTAATGGGTGTAAGAATTTTTCATCTGGATATTACCCTGATACCCATGCTGAAAACAGCAAACAGCCGTGCACGCAGCTTCGCCCAAAAGCATAATCTGCCGTTTACTCCCGCACAAATGCGCATGAGCCTGCATGCCGGACGGCCGGAACAAATGCTGATTATTGAAACTGAAACTCAGTGCGAAGAAGATCTGGGGCTGGTAGAAAATAGTTTATATTTTGCTCACAATCTGTGTCTGAAAGAACATACTATTATGGCCGCATGTCTTACTCAATAAGTTTACGCAGATATCAGATTAAATCAGTCTGCGTAATTTATGGCTTACTTTATAACGTGCGTAAACTGTTATCTGCTGTAAAAACGGTTCCAGCTGCTCGGCAGTAAAATTTGCATGAATATAATAGCAACCATCACCCGTAATTTTATACAGAGCCTGTACCTCAGCAAAGGTACTCACCAAATGCTCGAATTCAGCAAACCGGCTGTTATTCATATAAATAAAAATAAATTGTTCCGATATCAAGTTTTCAGTCAGTGTAAAACGTTCTATCACGCCGGTCTCAAGCAGGTTCTGTACCCTTAGCCCCACTGCCTGTCCGCTAAGAAATACTTTCTCACCAATCTCTTTCCACGACAAACGACTATTATTTTTTAATAAATCCAGAATTGCTCTGTCTTTTTTATCCATAGTTTCATCCTGAAAATAAATAGAGTATATCTTTTTCATCAGCCTATTCTGTCGAAAACAGATAAGGCGCATAATTAAATTATTAAAACCAACAGGATATAACTAATGAAACAAGCACTCATTATAATTGATGTACAAAATGATTACTTTTCATCAGGTAAAATGGAACTGTACCAGCCACAACTGGCACTGGAAAAAATATTGAAGGTTCGTGAGTATTTCCGCAATCAGCAGCTGCCCGTGTATTACATCCAGCATATTAATAATAAACCGGGAGCTACTTTTTTTCAGCCTGACAGCCATGGTGTAGAATTACATCATCAATTACTGCCGATTGCAGACACGAATGAATTTATAATTCATAAAAGCTATCCCAATAGCTTCTTACAAACAACCCTGCATGAACACCTTCAACAACAGAATATAGAGCAGTTAGTTATCTGTGGCATGATGACACACATGTGTGTTGACTCTACCACTCGTCAGGCAGTTGAATTCGGTTATCAGCCAATTGTTATTGCAGATGCATGCGCAACAATGAATCTGGAGTTCAATAGCAACATCATTAGTGCAACAAATGTGCAAAACAGTTTTTTAGCCGCATTGAATTATCTTGCTACTGTACAATCTGCTGAACAGTTCCTCAGTTAATACTTTTAACAGTATACAATTTTACTTGAATCACAATTCAGGAAATACGCCTGTTAACCTTATCCGCTTGCAGAATAACGGGGCGTATTTCTGATGCTGAATTTAACTTATTGTCAAATTTAACGATTTTATCCTGCAATCATTATTAATTTTTTCAATCGGGTTTAGTCTGTCTCTATCTATATATAAGTTAATTTATTTATGCACAAAAACAGCACTTACTTTCTGAATTTGTTTATCCAGTGAATAAGTGCTATTTTATGTATAAACAGAATTAATTAACTCTGATACTCACATTGGCAGGAAACGGTTGGGATCCTGTGGCTGGCCATTTTCACGTAGTTCAAAATGCAGCTGAGTGCGTTTAGCATCAGTATTACCCATAGTGGCAATCTGCTGGCCGCGTTTGACTTGCTGACCTTCTTTTACCAGAATATTCTGGTTGTTACCATAGGCAGTCAGATATGTCTGATTATGCTGTACGATAATCAAATTACCATAGCCACGTAAACCATTACCGGCATACACTACTTTACCTGAAGCGGCAGCCAGAATAGGCTGTCCGGCATTACCGCCATAATCAATACCTTTACTGCTACCGCCATACCCCTGCAGAATATTACCGCTGGTCGGACGCTGCCACTCAATCCCGCTCACACTGCGAACACCTCCGGTACTTCCTGTTTTACCGGTTGATGTAGTTGTTGCAGTTGTGGTTGTACTGGTAGTTGTGGTGGTTTTTGGTGTTTGTACAGGAGCAGTCACAGTAGTTGTCGTGGTTGTGCTACCTGCCGGTGCCACGTAGCCGGCTGGCTTCACGCGCAGAACCTGCCCCACCTTAATTTCATTCTCTATTATATTATTCCATGAACGCAGATTATCCTGAGTAATCTGATAACGTTTGGAAATGTTATATACCGTATCTCCGCGCTGTACTGTATGCGTTGCTGCATTAATATCAACCGGAGAGTAATTACCCACATAACCAGTGGAAGTGCCCGCAGCAGGTGTATAAGCCGGAGCTGTATTTGCCGGTGGCGTATAAGGAGCAGCACCATATGGATTGTCGGCAGTGGTAGCAGCAGTACCTGTAGTGACATCACTGCTGCCCGTTTCTGTCGGCGCTGCCGGCTGTTTGAAAAGAGTACAGGCACTTAATGCCAGCACCAGCAAGCACCAGCCGGAACGATTCACACTTTTTTTCAACATAACGGTTTACCTTAAATCATTGCAATATTCAGGGGGCGCCAGCGCAACAGCGGCGGCAATAGCCAATTCAGACAGTATCATAAACAATGAGCAGCATTGTGTAAAATAGCATCAGGCATAAATTATTTTAACATGTCCTAATGATTGTGTTTATTCTGATAACTTTTTAGCATTAATCGCCCAATCATATAAAGCTTTTCGGTTTTCACCACTAATCTGTGCAGCCAGCACGGCAGCCTGCTTGGTCGGCAGTTCCTGCACTAAAATTTGCATAATATTAATAGCTTCAGCAGACAGCTCGGTATTTTTTTCTACTGGTGCCGGATGAAGTATCAGTACCATCTCGCCACGTTTCTGGTTAGCATCTGCCTGCACAATCGACTGAATTTCAGAAACTGTGCCGCATAGATAGGTTTCATGGGTTTTACTGATTTCTCGCGCCAGCATCAGAATGCGTTGCGGATAAAGTAAAACCATTTGTGCCAGCGTATCTGTAATTCTGTGAGGGGTTTCAAACATAACTACCGGATAAGATACTTCTTTCCATAACTGTAGCTTTTGATGACGTTCACCACTTTTTGCCGGTAAAAATCCCGCAAAATAAAAATCTGACTGGGTTACTCCTGCAACACTCAAAGCTGTCATCACCGCACTCGGGCCGGCTACCGGAACTACCTGATAACCGGCCGCACGAACCCGCGTTACCAGCCGTGCCCCGGGATCACACACTGCCGGCGTACCGGCATCAGAAACCTGTGCCACGACTTGCTCTGCAGCCAGAGCAGTGATAACACGCTCGGCCATACTTTGTTCGTTCTGTTCACGCACACTGATTAATCGCGCAGAAAGACCATACGCACGCAGCAATTGCTGTGTAACTCGTGTATCTTCAGCACAAATTAAATCTGCCCGGGACAATACAGCTAATGCATGAAAACTCAGATCAGCCAGATTACCTATCGGAGTAGCCACTACATAAAGGGTTTGCGGTACAATGCTGGCAACAGCTTTCTGATAATGGGCTTGCATTTATAAATCCGTAATCTGATTGAACTTTAGGTATAGTGCTTTAAACTGAAAGCTTAACGTTATAATCTGAAGCTATTACTATACCACGTCATTACGGTGTTTCAGAGTTTACGCTTAGTAATTGTACTGGTAGATAACCGGCATGCAGCTGCTTTCAAAAGTCATATTTTGCCTGAAAACCAGCATAGACCTCAGTATAAATAATATATACTGAGCATAAGCATATTATCTGCATTCGCCTTAATTAACAAATTAATTTATATGACAGAATCCATCTCCGTCCATCAACATTTTGCCGATAGCGCTCAACTTCTGAACGAGTGTGCAGATTTACTGGCTGAACCAATTGCCGAAGTTGCTCAGGGAATCCTGATGGCTTTGATGAGTGATGGCAAACTGCTTATTGCCGGTAACGGGGCATATGCCTCACTGGCTAATACGCTGGCTGCCTATATGGTGACCCGATTACAACAGGAACGAATGGCGCTTGCCGCATTATCCCTGTGCAATAATCCCTCCGTACTGAGTATATTAACTGACAGTGAACCCGACGATCTGTTTGCCAAACAAATTCATGCACTGGGTAAGCAGCATGATATGCTCTGCGTACTATCGGCAGATGGTCAGAATATCAATCTGATTAGTGCGATTAAAACGGCACATGAACGTGATATGCGTATACTGGCGATTACCGGCGGAAGCGGAGGTGAGATTGCCGGATTACTGCGCGATGATGATCTCTGGCTAAATGTTCCCGGAGACCATCCTTTGCGTGTACTTGAGGCACATCAGGTAACCATTCATGCCTTGTGTGCACAGATTGACCAATTATTGCTAGGTGGTATATAACCTGCAACAACCAATTTACAGGTATATTTCATGAAAAAATATCTTTCTGCTCTGGCATTAGGACTTTGTCTGACCACTACCCTGACCGGTTGTCCGGCAGTTCTTGTTGGCGGAGCTACTGTCGGAACTTTAGCAGTTATCGACCGGCGCACGACTGGGGCACAGGCTGATGATAAAGTAATGGAAATACGGATTCACGACGGAGCCATTTCATATCTGAATAGTCAGGCCCAGAAGAGTAAATTCCAGCCCACACTGTCTGTTATCAGCTACAACCGGCAAATACTTTTACTTGGCTTAGTAGCCAGTGAAAATGATAAAAATCTGGTAGAGCGCGTTGCCCGTGCTGAACCGGCTGCACAGAAAGTGTATAATTATATTGATATCGTTAATCAAAACCGAAAATTAAGTGATGTTACAGATGATACATGGATAACATCAAAGGTACGCACTAATCTGCTTAATACCAAAGGCGTAGCGGTAAATAACGTCAGAGTGGTTACTTATAATGGTATAACTTATGCAATGGGTATTTTGACACCAGATGAGCAGCAGGCTGCTACATCTGCCATCAGCACAACATCAGGTGTACAAAAAGTAATTACGTTGTATCAAACTTTTGAAAATACGCCCAAAAGCACTCAGGTAAATCCCTGATAACACCATTCTGCTGCGAATACATTAAATTTACCAAATCAGCAGCTGTTAATACCTGATTAGCATAAACAAAAATCTGCGTATAATAACTATATTATACACAAAGATATCTCTGAAGGATTACCTTAACATGAGCACTAAACCCACCAAACCCGAAACAAAAAATAAAAAAAACGCGGTTAAAACTGGGCTGAGTACCTTTAGCAAAATCCTGCTGAGCCTCTTTTTAATTCTAACCATCTCTGTTTTCTTGTTTGTTTTCCACGCATGGCAGGTTCTGAATTCTTCCTCCGAAACCACAGAATTGCCCTCACAGGCAAGTTTTGAAGTACTGACTCCGACTGGTGCACCGGGAACAGGCAGTAATGTTCCGACACCTGTATTTTCACCCAATCCTGCTATAACGGCCGCTTCAGACAGTACTCAAATTGCATCGGAACCAACTCTGCCATCTACCACCACCGGTAGAACGAATACCGGCCCAAGAACAACACCTGAGAATCCAGAGGAAGTTCAGCCTCTTACACCTATCAATGTACCGGCAGCCACAAACAGAGAAAGTAATTCTGAAACTCCAGCTAAACCGGCTCCGGTAACTAAGCAAAAACCGGCAGCTAACAGTAATAACGGCAAACCGCTGGATAATCTGTTTTAAACCGGTATTTACAGCAACAATAACGCCCATCCTGTGATGGGCGTTATTTATAGCCAATTATATCCCTAAACAAAATTTTGAAATATCGCAGCTGTATTTAATCATTAAAAAGGCAGCAGCAAATTATTGCTATGTACGCAACAAATTAGCATACATAACATATATTCAGAATTCTGACAGATAAAGTTCGATGAGTGCCTAAGCAGTACACACTATCAATACATTTATTGATAGGGGTTCTCTACTGCATTCATCAGTTCGCTCAGATAAACGCGTAACTGCTTTTCCTGACATCCCATCAATAATCCGTCTTCAAAAGCTTCCTGTGCCAGCTCATAAATTTCCTGCATGTTTTGCTGCATTACCTTAATTTTTTCAGTGCAAGAAACCACATTACCGGCATCGTCTAGCCATTTAGGCATAGGAGGTAAAGGTTTCATCAGTGTTTCACCCTGCGCGCAGTCACAAAAGCACGAGACCAGTAGCCTTGTTCAATGCTGGTAATCTCAATATTTTTACCTGTACGCGGCGCATGAATCATCCGCCCATTACCAATATACATACCTACATGCGAAATTCCGCCGCCACCCGGGCTGAAAAATACCAGATCTCCCGGTTGTAAACTGGTTCGACTGACAGCCTCTCCTACCGTCGCCATCTGACGTGAGCTGCGCGGTAAAGTAATACCCATACTACGGCGAAAGATATATTGCATAAATCCACTGCAATCCAGTCCGCTTGTAGGGGAGTTGCCGCCAAAATGATAGGCTACACCAAGTAAACCCATTGCATTCATAATCAAATCACCGGCATCATCACCTGTACGTACTGCCGGTGTAGCAGTGCGCTCGCGGATTAAACGCTCCAGTGCCGCATTATCCAAACCTTCGTTTGGTGCCGCCATTACCGGCGGAATCAAAATGAAATTGGCACACAAACATACTGCTGCCGTGTTCATTAATTTTTTTATCCACTTCATGAAACATTATTCCATCTGTTCATTAAACAATTCTGCTATCCTGTAGACAGCAATTGTTTCGGACTTCATTATATGTTTTCACCCAACTCATCTCTCATCAGTGATTGGGCGCGTATGCGCGAAATTATCACCATTATGGCCAGACATGGTCTGGGTGAATTTCTTGTTCGTATCAAATTACCAAGACGCTGGTACAAACATTCCGATCAATCAGGTCAGAACCACCAGCACTATATGAGTACACCAAAACGAGTACGGCTCGCCTTTGAAGAACTCGGACCAACATTTATTAAACTCGGACAAATACTTGCTACCCGTACCGATGTCTTCGGAGAAGAATGGACAGAAGAATTTGCCCATCTGCAAAACAACACACATCCTCTTCCGATACCAGACATCAGAAATATTATTCAGGCTCAGCTTAACCAGCCACTGGAAAGTATTTTCAGTAATATAGAAGCTCTGCCTGCCGGCAGCGCATCCATAGCACAGGTTCACCGCGCGACACTTATCAGCGGAGAACAGGTCGCCATTAAAGTTAAACGCCCGGGTATTGAGTCAACCGTAGCAGCTGATCTGCGTATTCTTAACCACATAGCTCAACTGCTTGAATCGGAAATACCCGAATCCAGACGTTATTATCCGGTACAAATGGTGCAATATTTTGCCCGTTCACTCGAAAAAGAAACAGATTTGTCTGCCGAACGTCGCAATATGCAACATTTTTCCCGTCTTTACAACCATCAGCAGCAAATCCATATACCACAAACTTATGCGGCATATTCTAACCGGCAAATATTAGTACAAGAATATATTGACGATACTTTACTTAAAAATCTTGATTTCACCGGCTGGGACAAGCAGCAGCGAAAAAAACTTGCAGCCACACTGGTCGATACCATTCTTGATATGATATTACAGCATGGTTTATTTCACGCAGACCCGCATCCAGGTAATATTTTAGTACGAAATGATGGACGAATCACCTTAATTGATTTCGGTCTTGTCGGTCGGCTAAGCCAGCAGCGCCATCAGGAAATCATCACTCTGATTCATGCACTGCTGGAACACGACCAGTTTGCACTGCAATATGTTTTGTCCAACTGGGCGCAGGGAGAAACCATAAACGAAGACCAGCTCGGAACAGATGTATTGGAAATGCTGAATAATTATGAGCAGCTCAACAGTAAAGAACTGCGTATTAGTCAGATAATTAACGATATTACCCATATTATCCGTGAACATGGTCTAACCCTGCCTGCGGATCTGATTATCCTGTTCAAATGCCTGATTACCCTTGATGGCGTTATAAAAAAAATAGACGGCGACTTTGAACTGTTAAATCATGCACGAAACACCATCAGGAACGTACTACGCCATCGCTTTAACATCCAGTCAATCTGGCGCCACAATAAAATACAGTTACATCTTTTAGCTCAGGTAATAGATACACTACCCCAAAATCTATTACGTCTAAGTAAACGCATCCGGCACGGACAGCTCCCTGTTAACCTGAATATTCAGCACATCGATAAATTTAATAACCAGCTGGATAAAGTTGTTAATCGCCTGACAATGGGAATTGTTACAGCGGCACTTATCATTGGCTCATCTATTGTTATGAGTATTAATTCCGGCCCGAAAATCTTCGGTCTGTCGTTTTTCGGACTGATTGGCTATTTACTGGCATTCAGCAACAGCCTCTGGGTAATCTGGTCAATCTGGCGCTCAGGACGACACTGAATCAACACCGCAGTTACTCAGTTACCCTTGTAAGAAAACAGCTGAAACCATTAAAATATATACTTGAAGTAATAGAAATTCCTTCACACAGCAAATGTGTTATTGAAAACTGAATAACCACGTGGTTCGCAATCCATCCCACGAAAAAAAACTAGGAGCCTTGCTACACATGTATCAACTGTATTCTGCAATATCATCTTCTCTTAATGACAAATCTTTCTTGTTTGGCTTTTAGACAGAAAATATGTTTAAAATCGCCAAAGAATTCCAGTTTGATGCCTGCCATATGCTGGACGGGCATCAGGGCAAATGTCATAACCTGCACGGACACACCTATCGCCTGATTGTCGAAGTAAGCGACCAGCTACATCTGCAAGGATCCAGCAAAGAAATGGTTATGGATTTTTCCGACATCAAAAATATCATTAACCAGCAAATTATCAGCCAGCTGGATCATGCCTATCTGTATGATGAAACCAATAGCAACGAATGTAAAATCGCAGCCCTCCTTCGCCAAATGGAGCGAAAAGTATTTGCCTTTCCCTGTCGCACTACTGCTGAAAGCATGAGCCGGTTTATCTTCAATAAGCTTACAGCTCATCTGCCAGTATCCAAAATTACCCTATGGGAAACCCCTACTTCCTATTGCGAATATCAGAATACCAGCTCATGATTCAGTTTAATATTGTCGAAATCTTCGAATCCCTACAGGGCGAAGGCTACAATACCGGTATGCCTGCTATTTTCATCCGTCTGGCAGCCTGTAACCTCAAATGCCCATGGTGCGATACTGACTTTATGAGTTACCAAAGTATGAGCCTGGAGCACATCCTCAATACCGTCAGTCAGTTTCAGAGTAAAAACATAATCATTACCGGCGGCGAACCTACTATCAACAAAAAACTGCCCCTACTTTTACACGCACTTAAACAGGAAAATTATTATCTTGCCATCGAAAGCAATGGTTTGGGCACAGTAGACCCGCTTATCGACTATATAGCCCTGAGCCCGAAATTTTATTATCGTCACCAATATCCGTTTCCACTACAGCGCCAGGCTGACGAAGTACGCATTGTAGTTGAAAACCATCCGGATTTTCTTACCTTCTGCCAGAACATAGAACAACATATTCAGGCCAGACACTATTTTCTTTCGCCCTGCGAACAAAACAACCAATTCAATATGCTTACTACATTACAATATCTCGGCAGACTGAATCAAAACCGCCATAATAATAAATGGTTGCTAAGCATTCAGACACACAAATTGGCCAATATAGAATAATATTTCTACTCATCTATGTATTCTGCGGCCGATTCAAAATCCTTGAAAAAATACAAATCAGCCTAATATCATAAAAAGTATATGTAAAAACTAAAATCAATATTTTTAGCGTAACAATTCATCATTAATGTGCATATTCTGCCAACAATTGTTACAATATAATTAACCAGAGAAATTATTTACTGACAAAATCACGGAGAATCTTATTTATGCAACCCCGTAACACTTACGACTTCACCCAGCTGGGTCAGGCAGGCGAAAACCAGCAGGCAGTTGTTTTACGTAAAGCCTATGCCTTGCTCGGGCTTTCATTCATCCCTTGCGCTGCAGGTGCTTATGCAGGTACTTATGTAAACTTTTTTACCCTGTTTAGTAATTTTTGGCTGTCAGTAGTAGCGTTTTTGATTTTCGCTTATGGACTGATGTTTGCAATTGAAAAAAACCGTTATAACAATTTAGGTATAGCCCTGTTAATGGTTTTTACTTTCGGTATCGGATTTTATATCTCACCGCTTTTACAATATCTTATGGCTTCTTCTGTCGGCTCAAAAATCATAGGTATGGCAGCATTAATGACAGCAGCCGTATTTTTTACCATGGCAACAATTGCTCATCGTTCCAAATCTGAAATGAAAGGTATTGGTCAGTTCCTGATCATTGGTGCAGTTGTTTTAATTATCGGTATGATTCTGAATATGTTTTTGCATTTACCAGCCTTGTCACTCACTATCGCAGCTGGTTTTGTTATTTTCAGTTCACTGATGATCATGTGGCAAATCCGTACTGTTATTGCCGGTGGTGAAGACAGTGCAACCAGTGCAGCACTTACTTTATTTATCTCTCTGTACAATATTTTTAGCAGCCTGGTACAAATTCTGTTGGCAATTATGGATGACCGTTAAAATTATATTTCAATAACTCAACTGCCTGAACACCAAAATAAGTTCAGGCAGTTTTTATTTCTGCAAAAATTATGTGTATAACAGGAAAATAATCCTTTGCTCATCTGCGCCCTATTTAACTTCCTATTCTTTTATAATTATCTTTTACATAATAAATAAACATGAACGAAACCATCCAGTGGACAGAAAACGCACAAAACATGCAGGCAGACTGGGGAGGCGACAGCCGCCATCCCGCTCCGAAACACATTCAGGCTATCACTCAGATCAGCGCTGAACAGGCGATTCCACTCATGCGCCAGCATACAGCATTGCTTTGGCGCGGTGATTATCATCAGGGTAAACAACTACTGGCTGCGATTAAAAAACGTGTTCGCAGTAAAGCCCGTATTCATACTGATTTTCATAAACATCGTTTGCAACAGGCTCAGCACAGCCGCCTGTTCCAGCTTCTATTAGTAGAGATTCAACCTCAGGGCTTACTTAACAATAGTCGCGCACCAAACATTGCAGCTGCTCTGAACGACGTATTCGGCAAACCCAATCAGAACGCCCTACTTCTGCCATTGCATCTGTTATTAGGCTATATTGGCGCTTATGAGTGGCATAAAACCGGTGTTTCCATTCCTGCATTGCAAGGACAAAAAATCCATGTTCCTTACGGTGTATTTTCGCCCGTACGCGGTGAATATCTTGAACTGGTTGCCCATGCAGCATTTCCCTCTGCCTGTCAGACAGCATGGGACATCGGAACCGGCAGTGGCGTACTGGCTGCTATACTCGCACAGCGTGGAATACCTGAAATCATTGCAACAGATAATAATCCGCGCGCCATTGCATGCGCACAAGCAAATATAGAGCGTCTGGGTTTAAATAAACAAATTCATATTCAGCATACCAGCCTGTTTCCTGAGGGCAAGGCCGATCTCATTGTCTGTAATCCTCCATGGTTACCCGCTAAACCAAGCAGCGATATAGAAACCGCACTCTATGACCCCAACCATCAAATGTTGAAAACATTTCTGGAAAATGTCAGAAACCACCTCTCAGCAAACGGGCAGGTATGGCTGATTATGTCCGATATAGCTGAACATCTTGGCTTACGCCCCACAGAAGCCTTACATCAATGGATAGAAGCAGCAGGGTTAAAAATTATTCATAAAATCGATACTCAACCCACGCATCAAAAAGCCCGGGAACAACACCATCCACTTTCCTATGCCCGTAATCGTGAAATCACTTCTTTGTGGCAATTGGGCATTCAATAAAAAGGTGTTTGCATAGTAATGCAAACACCTGTTTTATTCCTCATCAGTACATACAGACAAAAATCTATTCACAGACATAAACTATAATTTAGTGAACTTAATAGCACCGGTAACCACTTTCAACGTCCAGCTCACCCTTAACATAAAAATTATTGATTTATTTAGAATTACAAGTTATAAATATCTTTTTCAGATATATAACCATCGCCTGGCCCCAAATTGAAATTAATTTTAGTTTGTAAGAAATTCAGTTGAAAAGCATATATTTTAATTACTAATTCAGACACATATTGCAAAAACCTTCTTCCTTAATCAATATCTGCTTCATCATTTTTATTACTCAAAACACTATCTGTACTCTTTACACGCAGATACAGTAAACCTTTTACTTAAACTATCTCAATACAATTCCAGATAATTACAGATATACTTAATATTGAGTATAAATAAACAACTGAATTCAAAGCTGAAATATATATCAATAAAACATATAAAATTTTGTATTAATTACTTATTACATTTCTATTACTTCCTGCTATTTATCTTTGAATAAAACATTGATTGCAGTAAGATATATTTTTCATTTCGAGTATATGAACAAAACCATTTCATCATTGTATGATTTATCTTATTAAGAAATCATCAATTTAAATACACCACATCATTATGCATTACTTAATTGTTATTTGTTTGCTCACAGCATCCAATCTGGTCATGACTACAGCATGGTACTGGCATATTAAACCCAATAATTATCAATTTCCGCTTTGGCAGATTATTTTGATTAGCTGGGGAATTGCTCTATTTGAATATTGTCTTGCAGTGCCGGCCAATCATCTGGGGGCACAGTGGGGAATTAAACCATTCCAACTGAAGATTATTCAGGAAGTAGTGACACTGGTCGTATTTACCCTGTTTGCGATTCTTTATTTAAAAGATGAATTCAGACTTAACTATTTAATCAGCTTCGGCTTTATTCTTGGTGCAGTGTATTTTGCTTTTAAACGCTAATCTGTAAAACCGCCGCCTGAACATCTCAATTTTTAAGGACGCAATTGCGTCCTTTTTCAAACACAGACTTATATCAAGCTTTAGGTAAAGTTACACCCGTCTGCCCCATATATTTACCGGCACGATCCTTATAAGAAGTAGCGCACTCTTCATCACTTTCAAAAAACAATACCTGTGCCACCCCTTCATTAGCATAAATCTTAGCCGGTAATGGCGTGGTATTGGAAAATTCCAGAGTTACATAGCCTTCCCATTCAGGTTCAAATGGCGTGACATTAACGATAATACCGCAACGTGCATAAGTGGATTTACCCAGACAAACAGTCAGAACATTGCGCGGGATACGGAAATATTCCACAGTACGTGCCAAAGCAAACGAGTTAGGCGGAATGATGCAAAAGTCGTCTTCAACAGTTACAAAATTACGCGTATCAAAATTTTTCGGGTCTACAATAGTACTGTTGATATTAGTAAAAATCTTGAATTCGCGTGCACAGCGAATATCGTAACCATAGCTGGAAGTACCATAGGAAATGATTTTTTCACCGTTTAACTGCTTAATCTGATTAGGTTCAAACGGTTCAATCATGCCGTGCTCTTCACTCATACGGCGTATCCATTTGTCTGACTTAATACTCATGACACTATCCTTAATAAATTTAGCGCATTATACCGAAGCCAATGCCACTGTTGCAGGCAAATTGCGACTATTTACGCCGTTTAAAGCCATTATTCCGGTAACCAGCCGCCTAAATGATGCACCAGCTCAGCAAGCAGATCGCCTAAGGCTTCTGCCATCAGTATTTGTGATGCAAAGGTTATACTTTGCATATCGTCTCCCTGCCCTGCAGCTTCCTCCTGAATCACATCCAGAAACTGAATACGTTTAAGAGTAAAATCCTGCGTCAGCACAAAACGTACTCTGTCCTGCCAGCATAACCCCAACTGAGTAACAACCTTACCATTTTTGACCAGATTAACCACTTCCTCTGCGGTTAAATCCTGATGGCTGATACGAACTACTGGTGCAGCATCACCCAGTCCTTTGAGTTCACAATCACAGTCCAGCTCAAAATGACCGGCAGCATCTCCTCTTAACAGCCATTCCGTCATCAGACTGCCTGGCGACTGCTGAGTGCGTGGCAGCTTCGCTTCCAGTCCGCCCAGTGCCTCACGTAATTTCGTAAGCAGCATTTCAGCACGGTTGGCATTGGCCTGATTAATCATTAATAAGCCGCGCTGAGTATCAATAATGGCTTCTGTTTTACCACTTTTAGTAAAAGCACGTGGCAACAAATCATCGGTGATGGTTTCTTTCAGTTCCATCTTCTCCTTACGCCCGACATTCCGCCCTTCAGCTTCACGAATCTCATTAATTTTTTCGTCAAGAATATCGCGCACCACGGCTGCCGGTAATACTTTTTCTTCTTTTTTTAGCGCAATACGCCATGTATTCTGTGCCGGAAACACCATCTCCGGGCTAAACGATACAGGACTGGCAAAGCCAATACTGTCCCAATCCAATCCCATACACGGCTTAAACTGAGCTTCAGTCAGCTTATCAACCAAAGTTTCTAAATTCGGCAGATTGTCTTTATTGAGCGGATAAATACTTAATTGCTTAAACCACATGCGTAATTTCTTTCACAGCCAACTAGGAAATGAGTGATTATACGGCAGCTTGAACCTAAGTGCGTTATCTATACAACTTAATAAAATAATAATTGCTCAAATAAATAACCAAGTTAATTTCTTCAAAAATATTAATATAGTATAAGAATTGACCTAGTTAATCATCTCAATAGCTTTATACACATCAAATTTATTGTACATAAAACAACACAAATTAATAAATTATTTCATTTTAAATTAAAAAAAGCCAATTAACTTGGCTTAAATATATATATGGTCGTAATATCTAAAAATATATTTACATAAAATGTGTATTATGCAGTCAGCTTTTGTTTGTTAACTATTTATATATTTTTTAACACTGGGTTAAAGAGGAATGGCATTTTATAAAATGGTGATTTTTACTTGTATAGTAATTTTTTTTTCATTAATAATCATCTTTTCCAATAAAAAGCAAAAACCACCAACACCAACTTCACGCAATCGTACTCAGAAAAACTCAGCTTCGCAAATAGCCAAACCTTATCAAGATAATATTTTGTCTGTAGAAACAGAATCTGAAAAATCAGATTATGATAGTAAATCGCAACAACCCTATTCTCAAAATAATATTAATTCAGTTATTATCGAGTTATCGACTCAATATAATGATGATAAACAATCGGTTAATAAAAATGAAGATGATGAACTGGTAACTTTTACAATTAACTCCGGTAATCATTCAAAAAAATCAAAAATTCAGGATATCGAAGATGGACGCTGGCTGCCTCCGGATAGTTCAATTACCATTCAAAACCGGGAATTGAACAAAGGGTTTATTTTCTACGGCAGCAAATTGATGGGATTAAACGGATACAGTAGTGAAGATAGTTTGATTGATCCTGTTTTACCTGTGTCTAAACCAGTAGAAATTGAAAATGAGACTGAATTCTATACTGATGCTACATTATGCTATTGGCCAAGTTATTCAGGACTTTCTCCTCAATGTCGCGGGATATATTTAGATTGGCTAGCATCTGATCGTTCTCATCCCAATATGCCTATAGGCTATGTTTTCCTATATTTTTATGGTTTGGAACGTCGCATCATTGCCAACAAAAACTCTATTCATTTAATTGATATAAAAGAATATTTTGAGATATTTTATGAAATAATACGTTTACGAAAAATTTATGACAGTAATTATTCTTTTAATAATTATTCGGGAAATTTACTGGCATTAATGATCTATTTACGTCCTGTTATTACCAAACAGTTAAAAAATGAATTATTCCAATTTTCAAATGAATTATTTTTTAAACTGATACTGGCTGTAACAGTAAAAAATGAAAAACCTGTAAAGGCAAGCTTAGCGTTAGACTGGTTAGATTACACTCCTGAATATTATTTCAGAACAGCTGCACGACGCTGTAAAGAGGAGTTTCGACAGCTTTTCTTTCTGAAATTTAATGAACATTTTCCTGCGGGTATCCTGATTAAACCTAATAAGACAAGATTAAAAATCGACTATCAGGCTGCAAATCGCTCCATTGGTTTTTGCCAATGGGATAATCCCAATTTACCAGACCCAAGCATATTAACAAAACCTTTAAAAAGGTTGATTGCAATAGCGGAACTATGTACAAATTTACTGGGTGAATACAGCCGTTACTTAGCAAGAGAAAATTCTTCCCGTAACGATATTACTGCCCTAACTTTGTTGCCGGCAGAACTGTTTAATAAAAACGATTCTCCTGTAATTAAACAGTTCAGAGCATGGGTCAATCATGTCTTGCTGGAGCAGAACGGTTTGGCTTCGGTAAAGGATTTTTGGAAAAATATCAATACCGAATTACCAAAAGCAATTAATAAAAAAGAAAATGAGCTGATGCAGCGGATGGCAAACAAATTTGGTTTAACTATAATACCTGACAGCCGCATTCAAACAATTAAAATCAATCCTGAAGATAAAATTGTACTACATGATTCTCTGGATTTAGTGAATTTTCAGCCCAGTGCAGAGTTTCGATATACTGAGCTATTAATAAGATTAGGCGTAATCGTAGCAAATATTGATGGTTTCATTCATGAGAAAGAAAAAGAATTACTAAAACGTTTTATAGATTCTAATCAAAATTTACAAAATACAGAAAAACAGTATTTACAACTTTTTCTATTATCGTGCTTGAATAATACTCATGGTATGCAAGGTTTAAGAGATAAAATAGCAAAACTTGATTCTAACCAAAGAAAAATTATTAGTCATCTGCTCATTTCCATTGCTCTGGCAGACGGTGATGCAGCACCTGCTGAAATCAAACAGATTGAAAAATTATACACTGCTTTAGGATTAGACAAATTTACCGTAGTCAATGACATTCACACACTATCAGCATCCTCCAACAAAACTCTGCAAAAACAACCATTAGCAGCATCAGAAAATAATGAAACTGATACAGATAAAAAAAGCAATATTATCCTTGACTCGGCTATTCTTAAACTGCATGAAAGCGAAACCAGTGATGTGCAGTCGTTACTAAGCTCTATATTTACTGATATTGAAGAAGAACCGACAGTACCTCAGCCTGAATTGCCGGATAACCAGAATCTTGATAGCACTCATCAACAGCTCTTAAACATTTTGATTACAAGAGAACATTGGAAGCGTGATGAATATATTGAATTATGCAAAAAATTTAATTTATTGCCCGACGGTGCAATTGAAACCATAAACGAATGGGCCTATGAATGTGTAGATGCACCACTTATAGAAGAAAATAATGATATTTATATAGATTTTGAAATATTAACTGAATTACAAGGATAAAATGATGACAGAAAAAAAAATCAGAGCAAAAGAAAGAGATGCAATTATTCAATCCCTGAAAGCAGGTGTTACTCCGAAAATCGGTATTCAGTATATACAGGTGGGAAGAGTTAATGAATTAAAAGCCATGATACAAGATATCCAGCGTATAGAAGATGGAGGAGCTGCTTTCAGGCTGATTATTGGTGACTATGGTTCAGGCAAAACTTTTTTTATGAGTGTAGTAAGAGCAATTGCACTGGAACGGAAATTTGTAACATTACATGCAGATTTATCTCCAGACAGACGCCTGCATGCTACTGGTGGTCAGGCCAAAAATCTCTACTCAGAATTAATGAAAAATATGTCTACACGTAATAAACCTGATGGAAACGCCCTGACCAGTGTTGTAGAAAAATTCATTACCCAAGTTCAGAAAGAAGCAGAAAGCAACGACTACAGTGTAGAGAAAGTTATTCATAAAAGACTCACAGCCATATCTGAAATGGTTGGAGGTTATGATTTTGCCAAAGTTATTGAAATATATTGGAAAGCAAGCGAAGAGGATAATGAACATTTAAAAGCTTGTGCGATTAAATGGTTAAGAGCAGAATACAGCACCAAAACCGATGCCCGCAATGATTTAGGGGTGAGAACCATTATTTCCGACGCTTTTTTTTACGATGCTTTAAAAATAATGAGTCTATTTGTACGACAGGCTGGTTATAGCGGATTATTGGTTAATCTGGACGAAATGGTAAATTTATATAAGCTAAGCAATACACAGGCCAGAAAATCTAATTATGAGCAAATACTACGCATATTAAATGATTGCTTACAGGGAAATGCTGAATATATTGGCTTCTTATTAGGTGGAACACCTGAATTTCTGCTTGATCCTTACAAAGGCTTATATAGTTATGAAGCATTGCAAACAAGACTTGCAGAAAATAATTTTGCTAAACAAGCAGACGTAATCGATTACTCATCCCCAGCATTACATTTAGCCTGTCTTTCCCCTGAAGAATTATATATTTTACTAAAAAATCTTCGGCATATTTATGCCTCAGGAGACAGTACTAAATACCTTGTCCCAGATGATTCTTTAACGGCATTTCTGATTCATTGTAACCAAACCATCGGAGAAGCCTATTTCAAAACGCCACGTAACACTATTAAGGCATTTTTGGATATGCTTACCGTTATAGAACAACATCCAGAGATTTCATGGCAGCAACTACTTGAATCACTCAAAATAGAAGAAGAAAAAAACTCTGATATGGAAATAGAAATTGAAAATGATGATAATCTGACAGATTTCAGACTGTAATGCAAAGCTATCATTTACTAAACCAAAAAGTAAAGAAGTGGATTTACCAGCAAGGTTGGAATAGCCTGCGAGAAATTCAGCAACTTGCTATTGCTCCGATACTTGCTGGAAAAACCGATGTACTAATTAGTGCCTCAACAGCTGCAGGCAAAACGGAAGCTGCGTTTTTGCCTGCCTGTAGTAAATGCATGGAAATACAAAATGGAGTAAGTATCTTATATATCAGTCCATTAAAGGCATTGATTAATGACCAGTATCGTCGCCTTTATAGCCTGACGAAAGTGCTTTCGATGCAACTTACCCCATGGCACGGAGATATTCCTGCAAACCAAAAAACTAAATTTAAAAAATCTCCCTCTGGTATTCTGCTAATTACACCCGAATCGTTAGAATCAATGCTTCTCAATGATTCTGGCTGGTTCCGAAAAGCTTTTCAGTCATTGCAATATATCATTATTGATGAATTTCATGCTTTTATCGGTCAAGAAAGAGGCATACAATTATTATCTCTGCTAACTCGTACTGAGCACCTTATTGGCAAGCTAAAAACACCAGTTCCACGCATTGCCTTAAGTGCTACATTAGGCGATTTAAATAGTGTTCCTTTGTCGCTACGACCAAATCAAAGACTCCATTGCCAGATAATTCGCGAGACCCATGCTCATTCTTCACTTAAATTACAAGTACGTGGCTATATTGATCAATCTAAACAGGATGAGATAGAAAATCGTTTTTCTAAAACTACTAATACTGTTACAGATCAAATTTGTCAGGACATATTTCGTTTTTGCCGCGGTAGTAACAATCTTGTTTTTGTTAATAGCCGACCAAAGTGTGAAAAAATTGCTGTTTGCCTGAGTGATATGTGTGAGCAAAAAAATCTGCCGAATGAATTTTTCCCGCATCATGGCTCTTTAGCAAAATCATTTCGGGAATCCTTAGAACAACGTTTACAGAAAAGTTCACTTCCTACTACTGCAATTTGCACTATGACTCTTGAATTAGGAATTGATATTGGTAAAGTTAATTCGGTTATACAAATAGGTAGCCCGCATTCAGTTTCTAGTTTGCGACAGCGGGTAGGACGAAGTGGCAGACGTGGCAATTCATCAATATTACGGATGTTAATAGCTGGAACAAAAAAAACAGAAACATCTAATTTTATCGATTTATTACATCTGGAATTAATTCAAGCTTTAGCGATGGTACGTCTGTTAATCAGCAGTAACTGGTTTGAACCAGTCGATAACGGCTTGCTTCATTTCTCAACACTTTTGCATCAAATTTTGTCTGTACTTGCTCAATGGGGTGGTATCCGGATAGAACAGCTTTACCAATTATTATGCAAGGAAGGACCTTTTCAAAACGTTACCACATCTCAGTTTAAAAGTTTGCTCAGACATATGGGTTCAGAGCAATTAATTGGCCAGACACACAACGATATTCTGATTTTAGGCGTAAATGGTGAAAAACTTGTTAACCATTATACTTTTTATAGTGTCTTCCAAATTCCGCTTGAGTATCGGGTAATAACCAAAAACAAAACGCTAGGATCTATACCTGTCACAAATATACTCATAAAAGGACAAAATATCATTTTTGCTGGCCAGCGCTGGCAAATAATCAGCATTGATATTTCAGATAAAATCATTTTAGTTGATAAAACAAAAGGAGGAGTTCCTCCGACATTTCAAAATAATAGTTTAAATATTCATGGAACTATCCGTAAGGAAATGTATCAAATATTATGCGATGAAGATTTCAGGATATCAGCTGCAAACGGGAAAGCAGATTTTACCGATAGTAATGCTAAAAACCTATTTATTGAAAGCTGTCGTTTTTTTAAATATTTTAAACTTTCTACAGAAAGATTAATCCAGTACGACAACACAGTGTATATATTAACGTGGGAAGGAGACAAAGTTATTAATACCCTCTTTGCCCTTTTACATCGGAAAGATCTGACCCTAGCGATAAATAATGGAATAATCTTAGTATATGATAAATCAATTGAAGATGTCGAAAAAATATTAAAACAACTTGCTGAGGAAGATTTTGGTGAAGATTGGGCACTTGCACAACTTGTTCCAGAACAAAAACAGGAAAAATTTGACTCTTATCTTCCTAAACATTTGTTATTAATGAAATATGCCCGTCAGGCTTTTGATCTACAAGGAACAAAAAAATGGTTACAGCAATTTGCTCATACAAAATCAGAAATTACTATAACATAATATTCATATAATAATTATTTTTAAATCAATAATTAAAGTTATTTTCCCGGCACGATGCAAATAAATCCAGCTGAGTTTGGTATTCACTGGTTTTCACATTCATTAGTCCCAGCACTGAATGAAAAATATTATCATGTGAAAATTCTTGCTTATGCGCATGCCGGCGTAAGCAGTTCATATCCAGATTACTGATATCGGCAAAATCATGGTTTGCCCAGAACAACATAGGTACACGGGTTTGCTTTTCCGGTGCAATAGCATAGGGTGTTGCATGCAGATATATACCGTTTTCACCCAAAGATTCTCCATGATCAGAAAAATACCACATCGCACTGGCCAGACCGGATTCATTTTGTAATAACTTAATTATTTCTGCCAGTATATGGTCTGTATACAGTACTGTATTATCGTATGTATTACGCAATTGCTCCCTGGTACACTGCTGAATCTGATTCGTATCACAAGTCGGTGTAAAGCGCCGGAATGCCTCAGGATAACGCTGATAATAAGCGGGGCCGTGACTACCCATTGTATGCAATACCAAAACAGCATCATTAGGCATATTGGTAATTATATCGTGTAAATTAATTAACAGGCTTTCATCCAGACAACCATCACTATTACATTTCAAATTCGGCGCCCAGTCCCGTACATCCTGATGATGGATACGGTCACAAACACCTTTACACCCGCCATCATTATCACGCCAGCTTACGGCAACTCCTGAACGTTGCAAAACATCCAGCAGCCCTTCCTGATGTTTTGCCAGATTAGCCTGATAATGCTGGCGTGGCATATTCGAGAAAAGGCAGGGTAAAGACACAGCAGTTGCTGTACCACACGAACTAACCTGAGGGAAATTGACAACCTGATCACCCATAGCAGCAAGCTCTGGCGTAGTCTGACGCGGATAACCATTCAATCCCCAATTCTGAGCGCGCGTGGTTTCACCCATCACCAGTATCAATAACCGCTTATTCCCATGACGCTGATGACTGGCATCCAGTCCTATGCGTTGCAAAGGCTGATGAGCATCATATGTGTTATAAGCTGTTTTTGCTGCTGCTCCGACAAAATTTGTGGGCACTATTAAATGATTCACAGTTTTATTATTTCGGAAAAAAGAAATATAACTGCCATACGCAAGCAGAATAAGTGTAAAAACCGTAATCAAAGAAACAATTATGACCACAATTCGTTTGCCGAATTCACGATACCATGGTTGTGTATAGTAAATAGTAACACCCCAGCAATACCACTGCGCCGGCAATAAGCCGGTAATGCCCAGCCACATCCAGAATTGAGGCGTCAGCCAGGCATCGGCTTCACCTATATTAGTTTGCATAATGTTTTGCAGCATATTGGCATCAAAATAAATATGCAGCATCATCACTGCATAGCTTACAGCTGAACCCAGCAACAGAAGCAATGGCACCATCAACCGATGTAAATATGGCCAGAATAACAACTGCATACAAAAATTCATTGCAGCCAGCATCAAAACGGGCACGGTAAACCAGAAAATAACATTATTTTTCAAAGTTACATGCTGAAACAGATAGCTCCAGAAACCTATATTAAAGATCAATAAGATATAAATACTGAGCAATAATATGGCCCGATTGCTGCTTAATACCCATTTCGACTGCATCATCAGCCCCTGTTAACTAAACAGCGGCAAGTGTAAAAAAACAGCCTTAAGTGAAGCTTAAGGTAAACCATGCCAATAAGCGGCGTCATTGTGGTACGGTAATTAATATGTCTGCAAAGTACTAATTTGTACTTATCAGGAGTCCGAAATGAGCCAGTCATGGCATGATGAACAACATTTTTCTAATCGTAACAATTGGTTACGCGCAAGCGTTCTTGGCGCTAACGATGGACTGATTTCCACTGCCAGCCTGCTAATGGGGCTGGCAGCAGCCGATCCGGATCAGCATACCTTGCTTATATCCGGTATTGCAGCGCTTGTTTCAGGTGCCGCCTCTATGGCTGCCGGAGAATATGTTTCCGTTTCCAGCCAGCGCGATACAGAAGCAGCTGATTTACGCAAAGAGCTGGACTCACTTATCCGATATCCGGAAATAGAACTGGAAGAACTGGCTAATATTTATCGTCAGCGTGGTTTAAACAAAACACTTGCACAACAGGTTGCTGAAGCTCTAACTAAACATAATGCCCTTGAAGCCCACGCCCGTGAGGAAATCGGTATCACCGAAGTCAGTAAAGCCAATCCGCTTCAGGCAGCTTTGGCTTCCGCACTGTCTTTTGCTTGCGGTGCTTTATTACCAGTATTACTATCTCTGTTAAGCTCTACCGTATGGCTGATGAGCATACTGTCTGTTACCACCATAGCCGGTCTTGGTATTCTGGGCTGCCTATCAGCACATCTGGGCGGAGCTCCCAAACGTCCGGCTGTAATCCGAATAGTCATATTAGGTGCACTTGCACTGGCCTTTACCAGCATGATAGGTCGGATTATTGGTATCACTATATGAAAAAATATGCGTATACTGATTCTTGAAGATGACAGAGACATTGCTGACGGCCTTACTGCCGGTCTGAGCCAGCAAGGTATGGCTTGCGATATTTTTGCATCCGGCCGCCTTGGAGAACAGGCATTAAGTGTAGCACCATACGATGCTGTAATACTTGATTTAAGTCTGGCGGAAAGAGATGGTATGGACGTTTTAAGCCATTGGCGCAGCAAGACTCTCAGCACACCGGTTTTGATTCTCACCGCCCGCGATGCCCTGCCCGACAGACTTGCCGGTCTGAATGCCGGTGCTGATGATTATTTATGTAAACCTTTTGCGCTTGATGAAGTGATTGCACGTTTGCATGCGCTTATTCGTCGCAGTCAGGGCATCAGTCAGACCGAAATTAACTTCGGGCAGCTAAGTCTGAAACTTAACTCCTGTCATGCCTGCCTGTATGGCAAACCACTTAATCTTACCCAGCGTGAATGGCTGTTATTACAGCTACTCGTTACTCATCCGCAACATGTTTTCAGCCGTGCTCAAATCGAAGATAAACTGTATAGCTGGGAACAGGAAGTCGAGAGCAATGCCATAGAAGTACACGTGCATCATTTACGTAAAAAAATCAGTACAACCATTATTCGTACCCGGCGCGGACTTGGCTATCAGCTCGGAGAGGCACCTTGAAGCCAACCACTGCTATTAGTCGGCGCTTAATTATCTATCTTGGTATCACCCTGCCACTTCTGTGGATTCTGACAGCCATCATTAGCGCAGTGGCGGTAATGCATGAAATCAATGAAGCCGGTGATACACAGATGAGTCAGCTGGCACAGCGATTATTACATACACCGATCAATCTCAATTCCAGCCAATATCCCGCTTTACCATCTATTCCAAAACCACAGCGCGGGCTTATTGATGCCAAAGAATCCGGATACGCCATCTGGTATAAAGGTAAACTGATTAATACCGATGAAACAGGCCAGTCTATTCCCTATCAACCGGATTATCAGGGATTTATCAATCAGGGATACTGGTGGCAAAGCCATGCATGGCGTATTTTTTATCTGAACAGTCCTCAGCAGCAACTCAAAGTAGCCGTATCATTCAGTATGCACGAACGTTTGCAAACTGTATTGCGTGCAGTATGGTCACAACTGGCAGTATCTATACTTGCTCTGCCGCTTTTACTATGGCTGATTGCATGGAGTGTACGCCGTGGTACACAGCCACTTCAGACACTGGCACAAACTCTGTACCATAGAGAACCGCACAGTATTACACCTCTTTCTAATATTGTACCTACCGAAATTCTGCCTATTATCAATGCATTGAATGATTTATTTCAGCGTATAGAACAATCTCGCGCACGTGAACTGCGCTTCACAGCAGATGCAGCACATGAACTGCGCAGCCCATTAGCTGCACTTAAAGTACAAACAGAAGTGCTGGCACTTACCAGCCTGAACGATGCTCAGCAACAGCGTGTACGCAGCATTGAACACAGCATCGACCGCACTACCCGCTTAGTCGATCAGCTTCTTACTCTTTCCCGCCTTGATCCACTTACCGAGTTACCCCATACCGAAGCAGTTAACTGGACAGATATTACCAACGACGCTATAGAGAGTGTCAGCTTGCTGGCACGTGAACGCCAGTGTCGTATCCTGCGGCAATTTAATACTGATGCGGCGGCAGTATTACCTATTTGCGGTGACCATACCCTGCTGACTATTCTTATCCGTAATCTGCTTGATAATGCCATTCGCTATAGTCCTGAACACAGTATTATTAATTTAACCCTAAACACAAACTCTATCAGCATAACTAATCCCTGTAATGATATTGCCTTAGAAAACCTGAAACGTCTGCGCGAACGCTTTTTCCGGCCGGCAGGGCAAGAAAGCAGTGGCAGTGGCTTGGGACTGTCTATTGTTGATGGTATTACCCAGCTGCACTGGCTGCAAATGGAATTAGATATAGTAAAAATTAGAAAGTATAAAAATGAAACTATTAATTTCCAGGTTAAACTGCAACAAAAAGCATCATAATACAATAATAATGTTAACTGAGATTTGCTTGTGAGATGGTGGGGCTTTTAGCTAATGTTTGCACAATTCGCACAGCAACAGACTTGTTAATCGGTACCCAAAATTTATATAAACGAACCAAATCTTATGTTAGGCGATTTTATTCACTCGACCAAGGAAAATATAGGCAATAACAGCAATAACACCAAATACAAGAGATACAAAAAACATTACATGGTAAGCATTGTTTACTAAAATTAATTGAGCTTGCGTCAGATAGATAAGTATTCCTGATAATACTCCCCCAAATGCACCGCCAATCTGCTGTACAACACGCGTGACAGCGCTCGTGTCCTTAATTTGATTTTTATCACAAAACTCGAATGGAGAAGAGAGAACAGCAATCGTGGCGATGCCTAATCCGGAGCCTCGGACCGTAAAACCGATAATTTCAGAGGCGTTTCCACCAACTTGAATTATTAATATACTTATTGCTGATATTATTAATCCTACACCAATAATTAGAAATGAATTTATCTCACTTAGAGATTTATAAATAAATTTTCTAGCCAACCAGGCACCTACACCTTGCAGGGCAAGCAGCATACCAATATATGTAAGAGATATATTACCCTTTATTGCTTGTATTAAAGGAAAAAAAATCATAAAACCAAAAAAGATAAGCGACGTCAGAAACCCCATCATTATTGACATTGAATATTGAGGACTATTAAATGCACTTAAATCAATCAGTTTACTGTCTGACTTGTTATTAGTAATAAGCGAAATCATCATCAAACCAATACATAAAACCAGCATAATAATATTAGAAATATCAAAAAAATGCCCAGATGCGATATTTTTAATAGAGATAAAAAATAAAATTAAAGCAATTAAAAATGTCATAAACACATAAATATTCATATTGTATTTAGACGTTTTAATATCAGGTATTGTCGTCCTACCAAAGAAAAAAGCCACAAGTACTAAAGGTATGTTGATAAAAAAAGCTATTCTCCAATTTAACTGTTCTGATATGATTGCTCCCAAAACTGGTCCTAGTGCAGGGGCAAAGACTGACGGAATAGCAATCAATGCCATAACCGGCTTTAGTCTTTCCTTACCAAAATAAGTCGCTATCGTGGATTGAGTAATAGGAATTAATATTCCTGCACCAAAACCTTGCAGACATCTAAACAGGATTAAAGAAACCAGATTATATGAAAATCCAACCAATATAGAACCTACAAGAAAAACAAAAATTGAGCATATCCATGCTTTCTTGAGTCCAAATTTTTCATGTATATAAGGAGATAGTAATATACCCGCAGCACAGGCTAGCATATATACAGTAACAGCCCACTGTATATAAGCATAAGAGGCATTAATGTCATTCGAAATTGAGGATAAAATAACATTAACAATGCTGCTATCCAGTAATGGCAATATACTAGATAGCGTCATAGCAAACACTAACTTTCTTTCTGCGGCCGTCAGCTCAACTGATTGTGCCATGTCAAACTCTCTCTAGATGATTAATAAATTTGAAAATAACCAATAAATTTGTATAAAAACTATTATTTTGCACATCTACAACTTATCTATTTATTGCTAACTTGTTATCTTCAATACAATTAAGAGGCTTCAGGATAGTCAGTAGAATAGAGTTTTACTAACCAATTTAAGCCACAAAATATCCCATCGGGGCCATATAAATGAATACTCCACTCATTTCTCCACAGATCGCTTCTTCTGATAGCGAACCAATGATCATATCGACAGTCAGCCACTCTTCACAAAGAGTGACACAACGCCATGGTCATGCGAGAGGACAATTACTCGGCACATTACAAGGTTTAATTTCAATTGAAGCAGAAAATTGTCAATGGGTAGTGCCCGCAACTCATGGTGTCTGGATACCTCCGAATGTACAGCATAGTCTTCTTGGATCACATGGACCATTCGAAGGATGGAGCATCTATATACAAAAAAACGCATGTACTAAACTACCTGTCAAACCATGCGTTTTAGAATTATCTGATTTACTGCGTGAAGCAATTACACGAACCATGTCATGGCATAATTCAGAACTGGAACC
This sequence comes from Snodgrassella sp. M0110, assembly GCF_016101465.1. Taxonomy (NCBI): domain Bacteria; kingdom Pseudomonadati; phylum Pseudomonadota; class Betaproteobacteria; order Neisseriales; family Neisseriaceae; genus Snodgrassella; species Snodgrassella sp. M0110. Next base: position 227,766 of record NZ_JACFQM010000003.1, read on the forward strand.
AGAACAGAAGCGATTAATTGCCGTAATCCTTGACGAGATTAGAACAATGCCTCAAGTTGAGCTAGCACTTCCAATGCCAAAAGATATGCGTCTGTTAAAAATCGCTTTAGCTTTGTGTGATAATCCTAGTGATGACAGAAAAATTAACGACTGGGGCATTTGGGCTGGCATTTCCCGACGCTCATTAACACGTCGGTTTACAAATGAAACCGGATTTAATTTCACAGAATGGCGTCAGAAACTGCGCATGTTAAAAGCATTGGAATTGCTTGCTGCCGGAAAACCAGTCACAGAAATATCTTTATATTTAGGTTATGACAATATTAGCGGGTTTATTTCTATTTTCCGACGAAATTTCGGGGTAACGCCGGGAAACTACCAAAAAGCCATGAGAAACCGTCTTTCATATCGAGACTTCACTCACACTACATTGCCTGGTTAAATACAACACAACATAAACCTTATTTTTTAACCATGCAGAGAGTTTTTCACTAATATACTAGGACTCATTATCACAGCGTAACGATTTAGGTTACCCCGCCATTCAATGATCCGATTTAACGACTGTATAACCAGAACTGCGGACAAAGATAAGTTTCTCTCTATAGTTAAGCCTTCTGGATTAAAATCATCAATCACATTAAATAATCGGCAGCTCCGTCCGTCAGTCAATTGGTCATGCATAAAATCCTTTGACCAACATTCATAGATGTTCTGGGAACCGCTAATGAATCAGGTTTCACTCGTTTAAAGCGTTTTTGTGGGGCTTTATTCGTAAATTCTAAGTGTGAACTTGCTAGTACGTGAACGCCAGTAGCGTATCTTGCAGTAATTTAATACTGATGCGGCGGCAGTATTACGTGATTATACCCTGCTGACTATTCTTATCCGTAATCTGCCTGATAATCCCATTCTCTATAGTTCTGAATACAGTATTATTAATTCCTGTAATAATATTGCCTCAAAAAAACTAAACGTCTGTATGAACGCTTTTTCCGGCCGACAGGGCAAGAAAATAGTAGCAGTGGCTTGGGGTTGTCTATTGTTGATGGGATTACCCAGCTGCACTGGCTGCAATAAAATATAGTAAAGATTAGAAAGTATAAAATAAAACTATTAATTTCCAAGTAAAACTACAACGAAAAACATCATAATACAATGCATTCTTACTTAAATGACTTAATTTAATTTAAAATAATAAATTCTTATTGTCATTATTAAAAATCTATATAATCGAAAATCTGATGCAATATCTATATATACTATCTATACAATAATTATTTTTATATACCAAATTAATTATGAATAGCTAATGTATACTAGCTATTTGAAAAATATTAATATTTACAAGATATAAAATAAACTATATTATTTAATAATTATTTTTACATTGAAAAAATCATGAATAATTTTTTAAAATATATTTCATTAATGTTTATTGGCTTCAGCATTTCTGGCTGCGCTCCTTATGAATTAGCTCAGCTTCATCCTATCGGCAAATTTGAAAAAGACATGCCGAAAAATGAGCGATCTGTTCATTTAATAGGTTTACAAAAAGATATATATGGAAATAAACTGTCAGCATATCTGAATACCAATAATAGCTATTATAGAGAACTCTACTTATATCCTGTTCCTGATGAATTATACGTTACATGTAACGAGCTAATAGGTAACGGATCAAGGCTCGAAGGTAGTCGATATATAAAAAATACTAAATTCAAACCTGGAAATACTTATTACATATATTGTGAAAAAGGACCTAACCGTTCATTCCGTGTTGTTTCTATTGAAAAAAACATTGCGGATAATCTTAAGGAAAAAGAACCGGATAATTCAAATAAAGTTATCTTTATTACAAATGGCCGTAATCCTAAAACTATGCTTATATGGCAAGGAACACAAATTACAGGCTTAGTTGACTGGGATGGAAAGCTAAAAACAAAAGCCGAATTGGTTGGTCCAAGAGATTCTATTACTGTGTTTTGCCGGGCTCAAGATTTATATTTCTCTTTAAAAGGTAATTTTAAAGCAGGCAAAACTTATAAAGTAGAATGTTCTAACAAAACTGATGCAAATGGATACCCAATCGTCGATATTACTAGTATAAATTAATGATATATATAAATCTTGCAGTAAAATTTTTAAAAATTTATTTCTGTAATGGATTGCAATATATTACTGTAAAATTAAAATATGATTATAGTACAATTACTTAAAATAAATTATCAGTATATTGTTCTATAATCATATTAAACTTTTTAAGGAAAATTAATATGAATACTAACCAAAAAGAAATATATAATATTCAGTCTTGGGCAAATGTTCGTGAAACTTCTATTGAGATTGCCGAGGCTATTTTTGAATTAGCAAACAATGATGAAAAATTAGCCGAACAGATTTGGGAAGAAGGAAGCGATGAAGTTTTAAAAAAGGCCTTCGCTAAAACAAAAGCTGATAAGCTCTTTTGGGGTGAGCAAACTATCGAAAGAAAAAATGTTTAGTTAAATACTATAGGTCATATTATTATCTTTTGCCAATTGAAATACACAAATTTATATCAATGTGTATTGTCGAATAAATGTAATAAGTATGTTCAGTCAGACATAGCTGTTCATATAAAGCAGTTCTATTAAGGCTAATAATATCAATTAGAAAAAAAGCAATTAATTTACTTTCTCCATGGAATGAAATCACAATATATATTATGTTTTTGTAGACAATCAAAAAAATCTAGAGTGAATTCTTTAAATTTTGTGTTTTCCAACCTAGCCTATCCTGCTAATACACTTGCTAAGAGACAATTTTCTTGTCTTAATTTGTTAAATATCTGCTAAACAGCACAACCTAATCAGCTTATTGCTAATTTATATTGAAACTAAATTAGGGATTTATCTTCTTTTATTAAACTATCTTATTTATATTAAATTATGTTTTACTAAATAGATTTAAGATTATTATAAAATTTTCTTATTATTTATTAGTTAATTTTTAAATTAAGTATATTTATTCTTTATAATATAATGAAATAATATAAATTGAGCAATTGAATATAGCTAATTATCACTGAAAATGAATAAAATTGTAATTGATAAAACTATAAAAACACCATAATTTACTTACCATTAGTCTAAATATCGTAAGTATAATAATTATTATAAATACTATAGATATAATACTAACAGCATAACATTACTCACAGCGGGATAATACAGTTTTGACAGAAATAATCATATACTAAATGAACTATATAGTTAATAATTAAGCTGCATCATAATAAACATTATGATGCAGCTTTTAAGGCAGATATTATGTCAATTAAGTAATTTAACAGATTTAATTCTGCTAGATTAACATTAAAAATTTTAGTGATAAAATTTTTAAATATTATTATTCATTTTCAAGAATTACTCGTCGAGTAGGCTGATTTTCATCAATTTCAATTTTTCTCAGCTTATCACAACTAGGAGTACCAGCCATATCTTTGAACGGAGACTCCAGCTCTCTTTGGCAATTCTGCTTCAGACTCAATTTATCAAACTGAGATGGTTTATATGCAAATACATTACTAACTGAAAAAGATAATACCATTGTTAATACAATAAAATTTAAACCAGTTTTCATTTTTATTTCTTCCTCATTTAAAGCAAAAATTTGACCTGCATACATTTCCAAATAGCAGACAAGTTATCTAAAATCGCATATTTTATATATGGCTCCCTCTTTACTCAATCAGATTTTATCATCATACTACTATTGATTAGCCAGTAATCGTTAATTAATATGGTTGCCAAACCCATATTTTCAATCTCTTTGACATAAAATTTATTAAATTCTATCTGTTCATTTAGCCATCCTATCATAGGATAAAAATAAATGTAACCAGAATAATGGAACATTAGAATGTAATAGCCAGTTGTTTATAATATTGATTAAACCTGTTAGAATTATCTTTCAAATAAGAGATCATTTCAGTAAATATATATTTGATCACATAAATTGATATATATTAAGTATGCTCATCTAATGCGCCTATCGTCTAGAGGCCGAGGACACTACCCTTTCACGGTAGCAACCGGGGTTCGAATCCCTGTAGGCGTGCCATTCGTTCTTACTATGATCCGCTTTTGCATTCACAATCCGTTCGGGTAAATAGTTTATAACTATTACCCGTCAAATATTTCAATATTTTCTATAAGCGATTGTAATAAAATTATTTTTTCGAACATTCTTTATATTTGTTATGCTATCCCGCAGAGCTTTAACAGCTGAATTAATTTAAATACAAGAGGGCTCCACAAAGACAGTTTCAGCAGATATTTTTCCTGTTTAAATAAAAGAGCTATTTCTCTTTCATCTTAATTTGATATTCATTTCATAATTGGACTTACTTCATCTAAGCTGCTTTCAATTGCATTTATTACCGCATCACGTTAAGCTTTACATTATTTAGCTCATTCTCAACGAATTAAATTTGCTCTTTTCGTTCAAAATTTTTTAAACATAAAGGTTAGACGTTTCTATTTAAAATAATTTAACTATATTTCAATAAAAAAATAAGATTAACAAAAATAACTTAAATTTGTAATATACTTAAATAAATTATAGTTACTTAATAAGAAGAAACTATGTATGTAAAAATTATGCAGCGGGAGGGAAATATTATGATTTTGAGTTTTGTCCTAGATGTGCAGCGTTTATTTTAATAATCCTTGAGGCAATCGGCTAGTTAAGTTGTCCCCGCATTTCTGATCAAGTACGCTGGTCGGTATCAGCTTCAAAGATCAGCATCTGGTAAGGCAAACGCTGCAATGTTGTTATATGTAAATTACCGGCATAAATCAGTTTAATCTTCACAATACCTAGCTGATTTTTTCTTTAGTATATAAAACCTACTAACTCACGGTACTTGTAGCTTCTTCGCTCACCTGCTCGCCCCCTGTCAACGTGGCACCAGGTGCGGAATGCATCGGATGTGCATTAACAATAGAAAATATAAATTTTCCAGTCTCCGGACTGATAATGTGAATATCAAAATTTACTATAATAAAAGAGATATTATTACAACAAATATAATGAATTTAGAAATCAGAGTTAGTTGAAATATTAATTTGCAATAACAGTTTATTTGACAATGTGTTTCAATTATTACTGTATTCATTTTTATAATAATATTTGTTACATAAAAAATTATTCTCTATAAGAATATATAAAAAAATACTAATAAAATATATACACAATAATAACTTATATGATTTCTATTAACATTAGATATTTTCGAGACAGCTAGTATTGAAGCTATTTTTTTTATTTTTCTTAAGTATGATGGCATATAAATATACTGTAGAATTATTTTATTTAAGTCTGTATATCTCAGAGATATACAAAAAACAGCGCTTTTTATGCGCTGTTTTAATTAATTAACTGTTATTTTTTTATTATTTGCCGTACCAGAATTGCCATAAATGAAATAAAGAGAAGTAAACCTAATAGTTCTCCAATTTTATCCCAGCCCTGCAAATTCAAAGCCAGCGGAGATTCGCCGCCACCCAGAGCAATAGATGCAACAATTACCATAGCCATTACTACACCTACGATACTTTCACCGACTATTAATCCAGCAGCCAGTAATGTACCACGACGATCTGTGGCTTTAACCTCTTTCTCCTGAATAGCTGGATCAGTATGGCGCTTTTTGATATAACGCAAACATAAATAGGATAATACTGTTCCGATAAAGATTGGCATATTGACGGAAGCCGGCAGATAAATACCCATACCCACTGCCAGCGGAGGTACACTCCAGCCCGGACGAAGATATTTGACCACTACATCAAGCACAATCAGGAATACACCCAAAAATACGCCTGCTCTGATGTATGCCCATTCCAGATTGTGAGAAAAAATCCCTTTGGCAATAGTGGTCATCAGAGTTGCCTGCGGTGCTGACAGTGCCTGAGCAGCATCCATTCCGGCACGTGGTAAGGCTCCGGTAAAACCATAAGCGTTATACAACAGTTCAAGTACTGGTGAGATTACTATCGCACCAACAATGCTGCCAATAATTAGTGCTACTTGCTGGCGCCACGGTGTAGCCTGAACCAGATGGCCGGTTTTTAAATCCTGCAGATTATCATTAGAAATAGTGGAAATGGCCATAACCACAGAAGCAGTAAATAATGCTAAAGCTGTCATAAACTGATTACCACCAGCTTGTGCGAAAATACCGCTAGACTGACCAATCACCATGAATACCAGCGATATAATGATGATTGAAACTATACCGATACTGGATATCGGGCTGGAAGAAGAACCAATCAGACCAGCCATATAGCCACTGGCTGCAGCCACAAGAAAACCTATAATGAAGGCCATGATGGTGGCACACGCAACTAAAGCACAGGCCAGTCCGAAAGATATCGGCGCAGTGGCAATAAAGCTGTAAAAGGTAGCAACCAGAATGATCAGAGTAGCCACTACAATCAGCATCATGGTTTTAGGTGATAAATCCTGATTTACTCGCTCCTGTGTTTTGCTGGTTTGTGAATCCGATCCAAAGGCCTGAAAAGAAAGTTTCATGCCTTCAAGCATAGGTTTGAAAAGGGTAATTAATGTCCAGATTGCAGCAACAGCGATGGCTCCGGCGCCAATATAGCGGACTTTGGTTACCCAAAGTTTAATTGCAAAATCCATCATTGAAACATTTTCAGGCATTGCAGTGGTGCTGGTGAAATATGGTACGGCTATTCCCCATGAAAAAAACATGCCTAGCAGTACAGCAATACCACCGGTAATACCTACCAGCCAACCGGCACCCAACAAAGCCAGTGAAAAGCCCATGGGCACCTGAAATATGGCTCCGCCTACTTTAAACCAGTAACTGGCACTTTCACTGATTACGCGTAAGCCGCCAGCCAGAAAACTGAAAATACCGGATAAAATACCACCGGTAACAATCTGTTTAACTCCGCTTTGCGGTGAATCTTCATCATTTTCCTGTGGTTGATTGTGGTCACCAGCCTTGAGTATTTCAGCAGCGGCTAAACCTTCCGGATAAGGTAAATCACTATTAACAACCAGTACATGGCGTAAAGGAATGGTGAAAATAACACCAAGAATACCGCCGGCAACGCATATCAAGGTTGTCTGCCAGAATGGAAAACCCTGCCAGTAACCAATCATTAACAAACCGGGTAGAACAAAGATAATTGAAGACAAGGTACCGGCCGCCGATGCCTGTGTTTGTACCATGTTGTTTTCAAGAATATTTGAACCATGAAAGCATTTGAGTACAGCCATAGAGATTACGGCAGCAGGTATGGATGAAGCGAATGTCAGGCCAACTTTCAGCCCCAGATATACATTAGATGCAGTAAATATTACTGTGATTAATGCACCTAAGATCATGCCGCGAACAGTAAGTTCGCGATACTGATCGACCGCCGATGAGGTGGTTGAGGGGTGTTGCATGTAATAACTCCATAAAAATGCGACTTGGAATAATAACAATAATACTAAAATTTCTGGATATTTATTTATCCTTTCACGACCGCAATTTTGGACAAAAAGTTGCATTGTACAAACTCATTTGTAATTTTTCTTTATGTTTAAAGAATTTAATGTAAATTAAGTTTTTTATTTTTATTCTTAGTTTAAATAAGATTAATTTTACTCAATTTCCGGATTCTGATTTCAGCACTTATTTTCTTTTTAACTGTTGGTTGTCAAGCCTATTGTGGATGTCTATACTAAATTTTTTTTCTGGCTGTATATTTGTCATGCTTTCTGTTCTGGTTTTACAACATACGGATTTACGTCTATGCGATTTATCCCATTTAAACGCAATTATGCCGTCAAATCCGGAATATACATTTGATAATTCTGTGCTGCGGCTGCCGGTTAGTGTTGATTTCGAATTATCTGAATCAGCACAGACTCAGCTGATTGAGCAAAAAATTGATTTTGCTATTTTGCCTGATCAGAGTTTTGCAGACTTAGGATTAATTGTTAGTGATATGGATTCCACTTTGATTACCATTGAATGTGTGGATGAAATTGCTGCCGGAGTGGGATTACAGGCACAGGTTGCGGCCATCACCGACCGCTCAATGCGCGGTGAAATTGATTTTGAGCAATCGTTACGGGCGCGTGTAGCTTTATTGAAGGGTTTACCGGTAGAAGAATTAAAACAGGTTTATGAACATGTACTGAAACTTTCTCCGGGTGCAGAATGGCTGTTGCAGCAGTGTCAGAAACATGCAGTTAAATTCATGCTGGTTTCCGGTGGATTTACTTATTTTACTCAACGGCTGCAGCAACAATACGGACTTGATTATACTTTTGCTAATCAGCTGGTGATACAAGATAATGTTCTGAACGGAGAGCTGGCAGGCAGAATTATTGATGCTCAGGCTAAAGCTGATTTACTGATTCAATTCAGAGAAAAACTTGGACTAAACCCAATGCAGGTACTGGCAATGGGTGACGGTGCTAATGATATTCCGATGCTACAGGCAGCCGGTTTTGGAGTTGCCTACCACGCTAAACCGAAAACACAGGCTGCAACGTCTATTAATGTACGCTTTGGCGGTCTGGACGCCGTACGTAAGTGGTTTCGCTGATTGATAACCGCAGACAACCTGCAGAACAGTGATAAAACCAAATGCAATTAAATTATAATTTAATAATAATCATTTAATTAGTTTGCAGATGCTTTCAGGAACACATTTATGTATCCAATAACTGAACCATATCAGTCCGGATTATTGCAGGTTTCTGCAATTCATCAGATTTACTGGGAAGAAAGCGGCAATCCGGCCGGTAAACCAGTTATTTTTTTACATGGCGGGCCGGGAGCCGGTGCCTCGCCTGCATGCCGCGGTTTCTTCAATCCGGAAAAATACCGCATTATTATTATTGACCAGCGTGGATGCGGTCGTTCCCTGCCCTATGCCTGTATTGACGACAATACTACATGGGATCTGGTTGAAGATTTAGAAAAAGTTCGCAGGATGCTGCACATTGAACGCTGGCAGGTATTTGGTGGTTCATGGGGGAGCTCACTGGCACTTGCTTATGCTAAAACTTATCCGCAAAGAGTCAGTGAGCTGATACTGCGCGGTATTTTTCTGTGCCGACCACATGAAATTGCCTGGGTTTATCAGCAAGGCGCAAATCATATTTTTCCGGAAGCATGGGAGAATTATCTCGCACCGATTGCTGAAGATAAACGGCATAATTTAGTAGATGCCTATCATGAGTTGTTATGCCATCCTTATACGGATGAAACAACTCAGCTCAATGCAGCTAAAGCATGGGCCCAATGGGAAAGTAGTATTGTACATTTAGAGCATAATCAGGCTGGTATAGACGAATATAATGATCCGCAACGTGCCTTGGCAATTGCAAGGATTGAAAATCATTATTTTGTCCATCGCTGCTGGCTGGCAAGCGAATTTGCCTTACTGGAAAATATTCAGATACTGGCTGATACTCCGATTGTCATTGTTCAGGGGCGCTATGATATGTGCACACCGATTGAAAGCGCATGGGAATTGCAGCAGGCTTTACCGCATGCCAGACTGGTAGTCACTATGGCTGGTCATTCTGGCTTTGAACCGGCAAATCAGGCTGCTCTGGTGGCTGCTACCGATGCTTTTGCCAGTTTATAACATTTACTTCGGACATTTCTTGCAGGTCTGAATATATTCAGACCTGTTTTATTATCAGAAATATTATTTTTTAATCAGCATAAATATTTCGAATATTAATTTCTTCCCATACAAAGTATCAATATCTTTTAAAGTTAAGCTATTAGCTCAGCTTCATTAACAACTTCAGTACTTTTACGGCTTGCATTATTTTTCATTTTACTATCCGTGAGCTTGATTCTGGCCTGTTCTCAGAAAAACCGATAATCCCGAATTTCTTAATCATTCTGTGCTTATCGTATACAAACGCTCTGATTGGATGAATGTTATTAATAATCTGGAAATATCATCCGCAAAAATTAAAACAATTCGTTCGTTTCCGCTGCCAGGCAGCTGTAAACAGTCTGTATTTCCAGTGTTTTAACCAGTATTAGTTTTAGAATCTTATGTATTTGTGATGGAATTAATTCTGACATAATTACTTGATTTATCCATAAATAAAGTTGACTAAAATTGTCGGGTATTAGATAATTCATACATTGTCAATCTGTTTCGGGTTTTGTCATGCGTTTAACCACCAAAGGGCGTTTTGCCGTCATTGCCATGCTGGATTTAGCTATGCATGCGCAATCTGGTGCAGTAAACCTGACTGCAATAAGTGAACGCCAGCGCATTTCCCTGTCTTATCTTGAGCAGCTGTTCGGAAAATTACGCCGTGCCGGGCTGGTAGAAAGTATTCGCGGGCCGGGGGGCGGCTATGTACTGAGTCATGATGCTGCTCAGATTAATATTGCAGATATTATCTCTGCAGCGGAAGACACTCTGGATGCTACCGTTTGCGGCGGTCATGCTGATTGTCAGGATGGTTCACCCTGTCTGACACATGACTTATGGGCAAATCTGAATAAAACCATAGACAGCTATCTGCGCGGCATTACTTTGCAATGCATTCTGAATCAGCGAACTTACCATAACAACAGTAATGAAAAAAAAAGCAACCCGGAGCAGCCAGTTACCTTAATTAATCTGCATTAATACTCCGGCGCAGCCATAGATATTTAAAGAGAACACGACAATGACCATAAAACTTCCTATCTACCTTGATTATTCAGCTACAACACCGGTTGATCCGCGTGTGGCTGAAAAAATGATTCCTTACCTGACGGAATTTTTTGGTAATCCGGCATCCAATAGCCATAGCTTTGGCTGGCAGGCAGAAGAAGCCGTAGAAAATGCACGCAATGAAATTGCTGCTTTGATTGGTGCGGATTCTAAAGAAATTATCTTCACTTCAGGAGCCACTGAATCTGACAATTTGGCATTGAAAGGTGCGGCACAGTTTTATGCTAGTAAAGGTAAGCATCTGATTACGGTCAAAACTGAACATAAAGCTATTCTGGATACCATGCGAGAGCTGGAAAGAGAAGGCTTCGAAGTTACCTATCTGGGTGTACAGGAAAATGGTTTGATTGATATGGCAGAGCTGGAAGCTGCTATCCGTCCTGATACAACCTTAGTCAGCGTGATGTGGGTAAATAATGAAATCGGTGTAATTCAGGATATTGCAGCTATCGGTGCACTTTGTGCTGAAAAAGGAGTTATTTTTCACGTCGATGCCGCTCAGGCTACCGGTAAAGTTCATATTGACGTAAAAGCCAATCAGATTGGTTTGCTGAGTATGTCTGCACACAAAACCTACGGTCCTAAAGGAATTGGTGCTTTGTATGTACGCCGCAAACCCCGTGTCCGCCTGAATGCACAGATGCATGGCGGCGGGCATGAGCGCGGTTTCCGTTCCGGCACACTGGCTACTCATCAGATTGTCGGCATGGGTGAGGCATTTCGTCTGGCGCGTCTGGAAATGGATAAAGACAATGCTCATGCTAAAGCACTGCGCGACCGTTTCCTAAATGCAATTAAAGGTGTTGAAGAAGTATATATCAATGGTGATTTACAACATCGCGTTTATCAGAATCTGAATATCAGCTTTAATTTTGTTGAAGGTGAGAGTCTGATTATGGCTGTTAAAGATATTGCTGTTTCCAGCGGATCTGCCTGTACTTCCGCAAGTCTGGAGCCAAGCTATGTACTGCGCGCACTGGGTCGCAATGATGAGCTGGCGCACAGCTCTCTGCGTATTACATTCGGACGTTTTACTACCGAAGCCGAGATTGATTATGCTGCTGAACTGATTAAATCCAAAATCGGTAAATTACGCGAATTGTCTCCATTGTGGGAAATGCATCAGGAAGGCATTGATTTGAGTAGTGTCGAATGGGCAGCACATTAATCAGCTCAGACTGAAACGATATATTCTGCCCTGCTATATCGCAGGGCTGCACACTAAAAACAGGTTATCTGCTGCGAATATAAAAGCAATTGTAGTTATTCTGGCATCAGAAGAATTGTAAAAGGAACTTATTATGGCCTACAGTGACAAAGTCATTGATCATTATGAAAATCCGCGCAATGTCGGCTCTTTTGAAAAGGGTGACCAGAGCGTGGGTACCGGTATGGTAGGCGCACCAGCCTGCGGCGATGTAATGAAATTACAAATCAAAGTAAGTGATAACGGTATTATTGAAGATGCCAAATTCAAAACTTATGGCTGCGGTTCTGCTATTGCTTCTTCAAGTCTGATTACAGAATGGGTTAAAGGTAAGAGTCTGGATGAGGCTTTGGCTATTAAAAACAGTGCCATTGCTGAAGAACTAGCATTACCGCCAGTAAAAATACATTGTTCTATCCTGGCAGAAGATGCTATTAAGGCTGCTGTAGCTGATTATCGAAAAAAACATAACGAGTAATATGATGATTTTTGGCAGTACCGCAAATAACAACGAACCCACTACTGAAAATAATGACAATCAATCGGTTAATGCAGTACGCCTAAACGATATCAGAATGTGTACCAGTCAATTTTGTCTGGAATGCGGTGAATCAATATCATCTGAACATCAGCTTCAGTTTCCTGGTACACGTTTTTGTATTAACTGTGAAGAAAATATTGCCATTAAGCGCTCATTTCTTTCATCTTACAAACGTCGTTTTAATCATAATTGTAAAAACCCTGAAGGTACTGCATAGTAAATTCAGGACAAATTTCCAACAGGTGAGAATATGATTTCTCTGACTGAAAAAGCCGCTAAGCATATTAGCAATTATCTGACCAAACGTGGTAAAGGCGAAGGTATTCGTCTCGGGGTTAAAAACAGTGGCTGTTCGGGTATGGCATATACTCTTGAATTTGTTGATAATATCCAGCCGGAAGATCTATTGTTTGAACAACATGGTGTCAAAGTATTTGTTGATCCTAAAAGCCATGTTTATCTGGATGGTACTGAACTGGATTTTGTTAAAGAAGGATTACAGGAAGGTTTTAAATTTGCCAACCCCAATGCCAAAGATGAATGCGGTTGTGGTGAAAGCTTTCATGTTTAAATAAATAACCCTATTGCCGGAATGTCGTAATTCTGCTGGCTGATAAGCAAAATACAGCATTACAGCCAAATTTTGCGAAAAGCCTGTTTTTCATGTCCGGTATCTTTAGCTTTGACCCAATTTTCACCATAAAGGTGAGCCACATGAACCAATACTTTGCGCTTTTCCAATTACCTGAACAGTTCAATATTGATGATAAGCAACTGGAGCAGAATTATCGCTTGCTGGCAGCACAGTGCCATCCGGATAAATTTGCTGCCAGAAGTGCTTTTGAACAAAAGCAGGCCATGATGATGGCTGCTACCGTTAACGAAGCTTATCGTATTCTGAGCAATCCGCTTGACCGGGCTGCATATTTATTGAAACAACGGGGAATAGATGCGGATGCACCTGAGCATACGCACTTTCCGGCTGAGTTTTTAATGCAGCAGATGCAATGGCGTGAAACACTCGAAGACGCCCGTGCAGAAGCTGATTGGACAACACTGAAAGAACTTGCAGCCACTATTGAGCTCGAACAAACCGGCTTATACCAGCAACTGGATGCGGCCTTTATACAGAATCAGCCGGAAAAGGCAGCAGAGCTGGTACGCCAGGGGCGTTTTTTACACAGATTACAAAGTGAAATTCAAGCTGCGCTTCCCTGATATCATCAGAATCAATGTATCAGAGATATGCTTTGATAAAAAATCGAAGTATTAAGTAATATTTAAGAAATCAGGACTAAATTCAGATTATGGCTTTATTGCAAATTGCCGAACCCGGCCTTTCCGCTGTACCGCATGAACATCGTCGTGCTGTAGGCATTGATTTAGGCACAACTAATAGCTTAGTTGCAACCGTACGCAGTGGTTATGCCGAATGTCTCGCAGACGAACAGGGAAGGATTACCCTGCCCTCTGTTGTCCGCTACCAGCAGGATAGCGTACCGGAAGTAGGCACAGATGCATTAAAAGCACAGCGTATTGATCCGGCCAACACCATCAGTTCAGCTAAACGTCTGATTGGCCGTACTCTTGAAGATATCAAAAATCAGTCTGAAACCCGTTATCTGCCCTATCATTTTACTAATGATGAACGCATTATCAGCATTCACACCCGTGCAGGAAATAAAACCCCGATAGATGTCTCTGCAGATATTCTCAGTGTTTTGAAAACCCGTGCAGAAAACACACTCGGTGGTGAACTTGCCGGCGCAGTGATTACCGTACCGGCCTATTTTGACGATGCACAGCGCCAGGCAACCAAAGATGCTGCCCGTCTGGCCGGTCTGCATGTTTTACGCTTACTGAATGAACCCACCGCAGCTGCAATTGCTTATGGTCTGGATAATGCCGCTGAAGGAACATTTATCGTTTATGATCTTGGCGGTGGAACATTTGATGTTTCAGTTTTAACCTTAAGCCGTGGTCTGTTTGAAGTAAAAGCAACAAACGGTAACAGTGCTCTGGGTGGTGACGATTTCGACCAGCGTTTGTTTTGCTGGTTGCTGGAACAGAATAAATTATCACAGTTAAATGCACAGGATAGCGCATTATTACAATCACTTTCACGTGCAGCCAAAGAAGCTCTGACAAGTGAAACTTCAACCACCATTGCCGCCACTCTTTCTAACGGACAAAAAATCCTTACTGATATCAGCCGTGACACCTTTCATCAGCTAACTCAGCCTCTGGTAGCCAAAACACTAGAGCCGGTTAAACAGGCAATGCGCGATGCCGGCATCAGCAAAAGTGAGATAAAAGGGGTAATTATGGTAGGCGGAGCTACGCGCATGCTGCATGTACAGCAGGCTGTAGCCACTTTCTTTGGTCAGACTCCACTGAACAACCTTAATCCGGATGAGGTTGTAGCATTGGGAGCTGCGATGCAGGCCAATGTACTGGCAGGTAATAAAAATGATGATGAATGGCTGTTACTGGATGTAACTCCGTTATCACTCGGGCTGGAAACTTATGGCGGACTGGTTGAAAAGGTTATTCCGCGCAACAGTACCCTACCTACAGCACGCGCTCAGGATTTTACAACCTTTAAAGACGGGCAAACAGCCATGATGATTCATGTTGTACAGGGTGAGCGTGAATTAGTCACAGACTGCCGCAGTCTGGCACAATTCACACTCCGCGGTATCCCACCGATGGCCGCCGGAGCAGCACGCATACGGGTGACATTTCAAGTTGATGCCGATGGTCTGCTTTCTGTTTCTGCCCGCGAACAAACTACAGGAGTACAGGCTCATATTGAAGTAAAACCTTCGTACGGACTTGACGATAGCGTTATTACCCAAATGCTGAAAGACAGTTTTACTCATGCACAAACCGATGCCAGACAACGTGCCCGTACAGAAGCCACAGTAGAAGCAGAAAGCATTATTGCGGCGGTCACCAATGCACTGTCTATGGATGCTGACTTACTTAGCCATGATGAACAACAGGCTATTCAAACTGCACTGGAACACACCCAACAACAAATCCAGCAAGGAGATGCTCAGGATATTCGTGATGCTATTCATGCATTGAATCACGCAACTGATGAATTTGCCGCCAAACGCATGAACCGCAATATCCAACGAGCTTTGCAAGGTAAAAACGTCAGAGAAATCTGATATTTCAAATGCAGACAAATTGAATTGTCTGTCAATACAATGGAGATAACCTCATGTTAAAGCTATATTACATACCAAATACCTGTGCATTTGTACCGCATGTGGCACTAGAATGGAGCGGACTTGAATATACCGCTGAAGAGGTAGGTCGCGACACAATCAAATCGCCGGAATATCTGGCACTGAACCCTCAGGGGCAAGTACCATTACTGACTGACGGCAACTGGGCACTGCGTCAGAATGTGGCAATCATTGATTACATCAATGATCTTGCACCGGATAAAGGTATTTATGGCGTTACAGCACAACATGATCCCAAAGCACGCGCTCTTGCCCGCCAATGGCTGGCCTTTGCCAATTCTGATTTACACATGAGCTTTAAACCTTATTTCTATGCAGCACGCATGGTAGATGATGAAAAAGCACAGGAAAATCTGAAGGCCTATGCTAGCGCTGCTCTGAAAAATTTATTTTCCTTTGTTGATAATATTCTTGCTCAGCAGAATTACCTGACTGGCGATAATATCACTATTGCAGATGTTTACATTTTCATAGAAGCACATTGGACAAAAAGATGTAACATTGATCTGAGCGCATATCATAATCTGAGTAAATTCTATCAGCGCGTAAGTGCTGATACCGGTGTATCCACCGTACTGAAAGTACAAGGTATAATTTAATAACATTTTCGGCGTGAATGGTTTTATTTTAAAACCGGACACGCCTGCTTTATTTAGAAACACGGAATTACCATGCCCAAAATTACTGTACTGCCCCATCCTCAACTCTGTCCTGAAGGTAAAGTTTTAAGTGACATTCCCACAGGAACCAGTATTTGTGATGCATTACTTGAGCATGATATTGAAATTGAACACGCCTGCGAAAAATCCTGCGCCTGCACAACCTGTCACGTTCTTATCCGCAAAGGATATGATAGCCTGCCTGAACCGACTGAACAGGAAGAAGATTTACTTGATCAGGCATGGGGGCTGGAAGCCGATTCACGCCTAAGCTGTCAGGCACGTCTGGCTGATAGTGATGTTACCATCGAAATTCCCAAATATACCATCAATCATGCACGTGAAGAGCATTAACCTTACTTGATAAGAATACTCTCTAAACCGATTGATTTAATAATATTTTTTAATTATCTAATTAAGTGCAGGCTTAAACCATGAAATGGACTGATATACACCGAATCGCCGAAGAGCTGGCCGACCGCTACGAAGACATCAACCCTGCTAACATTCGCTTTACCCAGCTGCGTGATCTGATACTGGCTTTGCCAGAATTTGATGACAATCCGGAGCACTGCGGCGAGCGCATACTCGAAGCTGTTCAGCAGGCATGGATTGATGAAATTGCCTGAATTTAGTCATCTAAACTTATCAGAATATCCGTACAAATAATGATGTTACAGATGATGTCCGGCTTATAACTGAAACAAACCGGTTGCCAACTTCTATAGGCAACCGGTTTGTTTAATATATAAATTAAATCACTAAATCTTATCAGTTTTTCTGCGTCGCAAGCGCCAGCTGCAAAATTGCCAGCAGCGATTAAATACATGCCGGTAAACAAAAACCGCACATAATAAGCAACCACCGGCAGAACCGGCACAAATCAGAAACATAGTGAATAGCTGAAACCTGATTGCCTGATCAGGAGAGGCACCGGCCAGAATCTGCCCGGTAATCATACCCGGCAAGCTTACCAACCCCACTACACTTAACTGATTAATTGTTGGCAACATCCCTGCTACTACCGCTGCACGCGCAGTATCCCGATAAGCCTCCCAGCCTGTAGCACCCATAGACAGCATCACTTCTACACGAGCCTGCTGCTGACGTAAATCCTGTGTTAAACGGTCCAGACACAATGCTACAGCTGTCAGACAATTACCCAATACCATCCCCAGAAGGGGAATCACATACTGCGGTGAATACCATGGGCGGATATGCAGTACCGCATATAATCCCACAGCAGCACTTAACCACGAAGCCAGCCATACAGATGATAAAGCATCACGGGTCAGACCACGATATACATAACTGCCCCGCGAACGCGCAGAAAAACCGGCAATTACAGTCATAACAACAATAATCAGTAGTACCCAGTACCATTGATTAGAGGCAAATATCCATTTTAATAACAAACCTACAACGGACAGCTGTACACTAGCCCGAACTGCTGAAATCAGAATACGCTTTGTCAATCCAAGCTTCAGCCATAATGAAACACCGGCACTCACCAGAATCAGCAATGAAGCCAGAGCCAGTTCTGCAACACTAATATAATTAGTTCCCTGCATTATTGCCTCCCGCCAGTGGTGATTTTCTGGTGTGAGTAATCCGTCCGGCATCCAGATACCAGATTTCATCACCTACCTGATTAATCTGCTGCTCACTATGTGAAATCCAAATATAGGCAGCCTGAGGATTATCTTCTTGCCATTGACCGACCAGCTTTTGTACGGCCTGTGCCGAATCTTCATCCAGAGAAGCCGTTGGCTCATCCAGCAGCAAAACCGGCGGATTTAATTGCAATATACGCAACAGACACACCAGCTGTGCCTCTCCTCCGGATAAATCCGTTGCATCCCGTTCCAGAAAATTACCATCTTTACCCAGACTCTCTAACACCCGCTGTACATTATCCGGCTGAAATTTTTTATGCTGATAATGATGCAAAGTAAAAGGTAAAAACAGATTATCACGCACCGTACCCGGAATCAGCACCGCCTGCTGCCGTACATAAGCGATCTGGCTGCGATGCTGTGCAATACAATGTGCATTCAGACGAACCGGCTGATTATGACAATACAGCGTGCCCGAAGCTGGTAAATCCAGCAGAGAAATCGTACGTAAAAAAACCGATTTTCCTGCCCCGGATGCACCGCTGATTGCCACACGTGCTCCAGCCCAGAGCTGAAAATCGATATCCTGTAATAACATCCTGCCATCATCATGGGCACGCTGACACACACCCTCACCGGATAAAATCGGCGTATTCATGATGAGCCACGCAGTTCTTTCGGTAGAACAAACATAATATTTTCCTCCACACCAGCACCTTCGGTAACTGTCGGGTATCCCCAGGAAACAATAGTTTGTACAACATCATTCACCAGTACCTCAGGTGCTGAAGCACCGGCTGTAATACCAACCTGATGCTTACCACTGAACCACTGTGTTTGCAGACAGCCGGCATTGTCAACCATATAGGCATCAACACCCAGTAATGCTGCCACTTCACGCAAACGATTACTGTTCGAACTATTAGGAGATCCCACCACAATCACCACATCACAGGTAGCAGCCAGTTTTTTCACTGCATCCTGACGATTGGTGGTTGCATAACAAATATCCTCTTTATGCGGACTTTTAATGTGAGGAAAACGCTGTTTTAAAGCGGCAATAATACCGCTGGTTTCATCAACCGAAAGCGTTGTCTGGCTCACATGCGCCAGCTTTTCTTCATTGCGGACCTGTAAACTTGCCACATCAGCAACTGTTTCCACCAGCAACATCACACCCGGCGGCAATTGCCCCATCGTTCCTTCAACTTCAGGATGGCCTTTATGACCAATCATAATAATCTGATAACCCTGTTCATCCAGCCGTGATACCTGTCGGTGAACCTTAGTTACCAGAGGACACGTAGCATCAAAAATACGAAAGCCGCGTGCAACTGCTTCCTGCTGTACAGCCTGAGAGACACCATGAGCAGAATAAATCAGCGTCGCATCAGGAGGCACATCATCCAGATTTTCGATAAATACCGCACCCTTATTGCGCAGATTATCAACCACAAACTTATTGTGTACTACTTCATGCCGTACATAAATCGGAGCACCATACTCTTCCAGTGCCCGTTCTACAATACTGATAGCACGGTCTACACCAGCACAGAATCCACGCGGATTGGCCAGTAAAATCTTTTTGTCACTCATTAAACATCCCGTTACCTGGCTGAATTCATCACAGACAAATCAATCAGACCGCCTTTTTCTTCTGATGGAAAATACTTTCCAGCACCAGCAACACCGCACCGACACAAATCAGGCTATCAGCAACATTAAATGCCGGATAAAACCAATTATGGTAGTAGAACAATAGAAAATCAACCACATGCCCGTGCACCAGCCGGTCTGTTACATTACCTGCGGCCCCTCCTATAATCATGGCTGCAGCAACTTTACCCAGCTTTGCGAATTCGTCACGGATAATTGCACGCAACAGATAAACACAAATCACCAGAGCCAGTCCCATAAAAAAGAATTTTTGCCAGCCTCCGGCATCTGCAAGAAAACTGAACGCCGCGCCGGGGTTATATGTCAGTGTAAGATCAAAAAAACCCGGTATTACCGTAATTCTTTCCAGATATTGAATATGGCATAAAACCAGATATTTTGTTAACTGATCAGCTATCAGCCCCGCAATAATAATTGCACCATATAAAAACAATTTTTTACTCAGCATAACCTTCCCTAAAAACCAAACAGGCGTAACCGGCCAAACCAATTACGCCTGAATCATTCAAATCATGCCAAAATAACCGGCAATATTAAAATCATTAACCCGCATCAAGCATATAACCGCTGTTCACCGGCACCATCGATATTAAGTGCACAACGACCGCAGATTGTCGGGTGTTTCGGGTCAGAACCCACATCATTTGTATAATGCCAGCAACGTTCACACTTAGTACCCTGATCAACAGTGACCGTAGCCGACAGCTCATCACCCTGCTCAACAGTAACCTTGGCAACCATCAGCACGAAGCGTAACTCATCACCAATTGCCGTAACAAAAGGCAGAATATCCGCCGGTACTCGAATAGCCACATCTGCCTGCAATGACGAACCGACATTCTTATCAGCACGCAAAGGCTCAATCGCCGCATTAACTGTATCTCTTACAGTACGGATTGCCTGCCATTTCTGTGCCAGACCGGCTAATTCCGCCTCAGCCATAGACGGGAACACATGTGCAGTATGATACAGCACACTATCCTCATCATTACCTGTTAAAACAGCCCAGGCTTCTTCAGCCGTAAAGCACAGAATCGGACTCAGCAGCAACACCAGATTACGCGTAATATGATAAAGCGCAGTCTGTGCACTCCGACGGCCATGGCTGCCTGCCTGCATTGTATACAGACGGTCTTTCAGAATATCCAGATAGAAAGCACCCATATCTTCCGAACAGAAATGCACAATATCCTGTACCGCAAAATGGAATGCATAACGGGTAAAGTGATCATTGGCTACGCGCTCCTGCAACTGCTGAGCCAATACCAGAGCATAGCGGTCCAGCTCAAGCATATCTGAAATCGCTACTGCATCCGTTTCTGGATTAAAATCACTCAGATTGGCCAGCAAAAAGCGCAGCGTATTGCGCAAACGACGGTAGCTTTCAGAAACCCGTTTCAGAATTTCATCAGAAATAGCCAGTTCACCGGAGTAATCCGTAGAAGCCACCCACAGGCGCAGAATATCAGCACCCAGACTGTCATTGACCTTTTGTGGTGCAACCACATTCCCAACAGATTTGGACATCTTCTGTCCATTACCATCCACCACAAAACCATGTGTCAGCAACTGTTTATAAGGAGCACTGCCAACTGTTGCACAAGCTGTCAGCAATGAAGACTGAAACCAGCCGCGATGCTGATCCGAACCTTCCAGATACAAATCAGCCGGCCATGCCAGTTCAGGGCGCTGACGCAATACTGCATAATGCGTACTGCCCGAATCAAACCAGACATCCAGCGTATCCGGCAGCTTTTCATATTCATCTGCATCAGCCCCTAACAGCTCATGCTTATCCAATGCAAACCAGGCTTCAATTCCGTGCTGCTCAATCCGCTTAGCTACCTCTTCCAGTAACTCAGCCGAACGCGGATGCAACTGACCAGTTTCCTTATGCGCAAAAAACGCCATCGGAGTACCCCAGTAACGCTGGCGGGAAACCACCCAGTCCGGACGCCCTTCAATCATTGCCTCCAGACGCGCACGTCCCCATGCAGGGAAAAATTCAGTAACATCAACAGCATTCATAGCCTTATTGCGCAATGTTTTACCATCGGTACCTTCCTTATCCATACCGATAAACCACTGACCGGTTGCCCGGTAAATCAATGGTGTTTTATGGCGCCAGCAATGTGCATAACTATGGGTAATTTTGCCATTAGAGAGTAACTTACCTTCATCCGCAACCCAGTCGATTACCACCGGGTTACCTTCCCAGACTGTCATACCGGCTAACCGTGGCACATCACTGATATAGCGCCCTTCAGCATTTACCGGGTTATACAACTTAATCCCATAGCGCAGACAGGCAAAATAATCATCCAGACCATGTGCCGGAGCAGTATGTACCATACCAGTACCAGCTTCGGTAGTAACATGGTCACCCAGTAATACCAGAATATCTCTATCCAGAAACGGATGATTTAAATGCAGATTTTCCAGTTGCCGGCCAGCTGTTTCAGCCAGTACCGCCGTATCATCCGCACCAAAACCAAACCGGGCTAAAGCCGCCTCAGCCAGCTCTTTAGCCAGCACCAACTTACCTTTAGGCGTATCAATCAACTGATAAACCACTTCAGGCCCGACACAAATTGCCTGACTGGCCGGCAAAGTCCACGGAGTTGTTGTCCAGATAACACCATATACCTCACCCGGCAGCTCATTCAATCCGAAAGCTTTCGCCACTGCAGCATTATCTTTAAACTGATAAGCCACATCAATCGCATAAGAAACTTTATCCTTATACTCTACCTCTGCTTCTGCCAGCGAAGAGCCGCAATCCAGACAGAACTGTACCGGCTTCTCACCACGATACAAATAACCGCCCTGCTGAATTCGCCCCAGCGTACGCACAATATCTGCCTCGGTTTGATAGTCCATAGTCAGATATGGATGTTCCCAGTCACCCAGTACACCCAGACGCATAAAATCTTTTTTCTGCCGGTCAATCTGTTCCCGTGCATATTCCCGGCATAACTCGCGGAATTTTGCAGCCGGAATATTCTTGCCGTGCTTTTTCTCCACCATCAGCTCAATCGGCAAACCGTGACAATCCCAGCCCGGAACATAGGGTGCATCAAAACCAGCCAGCGTCTTACTCCGGATAATAATATCCTTCAATACCTTATTTACAGCATGGCCGATATGAATATCACCATTTGCATATGGAGGACCATCATGCAGAATGAACTTAGGTCTTCCCGCTGCCAATTTACGCAGTTTCTGATAACGCTTCTGTTCATACCAAGATTTCAGCCAGCCGCCTTCACGCTTGGCCAGATTACCGCGCATCGGAAACGGCGTATCCAATAAATTTACTGTTTTACTATAGTCAGTCATGACTTTCTCTTTAAAATATATTTAACTTTTAATATTCAGAATAAATTCAGTTCAATAAATTTTACGGCCACCCGAACATAATCCTGCTATTCAGGCAGCCTGCCATATTCGGGCGGCTTCCATATCAGCAAAAATCTGCGTCTGTAACGCAGCCAGCGACTCAAACTTCAGCTCATCGCGCAGCTTATGCAAAAAATGCACCTGTAAACGCTGCCCGTATAAATCATCTTCACAATCAAAAATATGCACTTCAAGCTTTTGTAAACTGCCCGAAGACACAGTTGGGTTTTTACCAAAACTAGCTACCCCGCGCTTACGCCCGAAAGCTCCGGACACATCGACCACAAATACCCCGTTCAGAGCATAGTGCAAAGCCGGTAAATGAACATTAGCAGTAGGACAACCCAGTTCACGCCCCAGTTTGGCCCCATGCTTCACACGACCACTCAGCGTATACTCATGCCCCAGCAACAACTGTGCATAAGCCAGATTACCCGAAGCCAGTGCCATCCGCACCGCAGTACTGGATGCGCGCACATCTTCAACCACAATTGAAGGTGTGTGCTCAGTAACAAACTCATTCTGAGCCTGCAATAAAGTAAAATCACCGCTGCGCCGTGTACCAAAGCGGAAATCATCACCTACCAGCAAATAGCGCGTGTGCAAATGCCTGACCAGCATCTGACTGATAAAATCCATCGGTTGCATAGCCGCAAACTGCTGATTAAACCGCACAACATAAACCGCATCAACACAGCCGCTTGCAGCAAGTAGATCCAGCTTATCGCGCAGCGGAGTCAGACGAAACGGCAAAGTTTTCCCTGCCTGCTGCGCAAAAAATTCCTGTGGTTGCGGCTCGAACATCACCACCACCGAACTAAGCCCGCGCTGTCCGGCTTCCTGACGCAAACGCATCAAAATATGCCGGTGCCCGCAATGAACCCCGTCAAAATTACCGATAGTCACCGCAGTACCATCCGGCCAATCCGGCTGTTGCCCGCTCCCCAACCAAACTCGCATACAATTCTTGAATAAATCAAATAATAAAACGTATCATTGTAAACATTTCAGCCAGCCTTAGCCAGCGCAATTGCTCAGGATTTTCCAGCCGTTTCAACCATCAAATCCACTTTATTCTCAAGAACAAACAAATTTTAATACAGTTATCCCCCTATTTCTTGCTAAAATAGCCGCCAACCTGACGCTAAGGCTATCAATAGCCAGCAACACCTCAGAAAATTTATTAGGTAACACAATGGCCTTTCGTTTTGACATCATCTACGAATACCGTGAAATGTTTTATTACGGTGCGCTTACAACACTCGGCGTCACCCTGATTTCCACATTTATGGGCACACTTCTCGGTCTGATTTTTGCCCTTGCACGCATTATCCGCATTGAAAAAGGCGGGCTGCCCATGCGTGCTTTCGTATGGTCATTGCGCCAGATTTCCCTGCTCTATGTAACCATTTTCCGCGGCACCCCCCTGTTTGTACAGATTTTCATCTGGTATTTTGTCTGGTTTCCACTACTCATCAACCCTGCTGACGGTCTGATTATCAGTGGCGATCTGGCTGTCGAACTGCGCCGCAACTACGGTGCACTGATAGCCGGCGTACTCGCACTTTCAGTTAATTCAGGAGCTTACATTACCGAGATTTTCCGTGCAGGCATTCAGTCAATAGACCGCGGGCAATTCGAAGCTTCCCGCTCTCTTGGTCTGAGCTACACACAGGCCATGCGCTATGTCATTCTGCCACAGGCTATCCGCCGTATGCTGCCTCCGATTGGTAACGAATTTATTACCCTACTTAAAGACAGCTCACTTTTATCCTCCATCGCCGTAGTCGAACTAGCTTTTGCCGCACATGCCGCAGCCGGACGTTATCTCAATTACGAGACACCGCTATACACGATTGCCATAATTTATCTGATAATGACCATCGCCTTAAGCTGGTTCTTCTCATGGCTGGAGAAAAAATACAATAAAGGTTATCAGCACTGAGTTTAGACAAATATCAATAACATGAGAACAGGACGGCTAAAAATCAGCCGTCCTGTTTCATTTTATAAAATAGCAAAATTCAACCTCATAACACCAATGTACAAGCCGGTTTATAGCCTTACTGATACCAGAGTCAAATCAGTTACATTTATCACCATATGGTTTTCCGGCCCAATCAATATTATTGCAGACCAGCTATTTCAAATTGCAAAGCCAATGCTGAAAAATATCTTTCTGAACCTACTATCAAATATTAAGCATCATAAATAACACCAGTCAGTTATCGATTAGTTTTAATATGAAACTAATTAAGAGACAGATATCAAAAATATCCTAATTCATAC
The DNA here is from genome assembly GCF_016101465.1 of Snodgrassella sp. M0110. Taxonomy (NCBI): domain Bacteria; kingdom Pseudomonadati; phylum Pseudomonadota; class Betaproteobacteria; order Neisseriales; family Neisseriaceae; genus Snodgrassella; species Snodgrassella sp. M0110. The sequence goes on from NZ_JACFQM010000003.1 coordinate 253,183, forward strand.
AGCTTTATTTACATTTTAGAAATCCGAACTATAGATTTAAACAAAACCCGGAATAAAAAAATCAGATAAATCAGCAGAAAAATATAAATTTAATTTAAAAATAACATAAAAAAACAAAACCATTAAAACAAACAAAATTTATAATGAAAAATAATAACTTGACACAAATTAAACAAATTGATTAACTATTAACTTATATATTTATCTTATCAACAGAAAAAGAGAAAAACATGAAAGCTGTCAGATTACATGCACAACACGATATCCGCATAGATGAAATCGAAAAACCAAAACCCAAAGCCGGTGAAATACTGATTAAAATCGGTGCAGCTGGCGTTTGCCACTCAGATATACACCTGATCGAAAGTGGTATCCCTGCAGGTGCTCCTGCATTTACCCTGGGACATGAAAATGCCGGATGGGTTGAAGAACTGGGCGAAGGAGTAACCGATTTTAAAGTAGGCGATGCAGTCATGGTATACGGACCATGGGGTTGCGGACATTGCCAGCCTTGTCAGCAATCTATGGAAAACTACTGTGAGCATCAGTCGGAATCTCCGATCCTCGGCGGTGGACTGGGTACCAATGGCGGCATGGCTGAATACATGATTGTTCCTTCCAGCCGTTTACTCGTACCTTTGCATGACCTGCACCCGGAAGAAGTAGCCCCTCTTTCCGATGCAGCCTTAACCCCCTATCATGCAATTAAACGTTCTGCCAGCAAAATAACACCGTCTGCTTTTGTTCTCGTAATCGGCATAGGTGGTTTAGGACATATGGCTGTACAAATCCTGAAACAGCTATATTCAGCCACTATTATTGCCGGTGATATCAATGATGAAAAACTGGAACTAGCCAAAAAATATGGTGCGGATTATGTAATACGTACCGACCGCGATACCGGTAGCATTGTCGAAGAAATTACCCGTATTACCGGTGTGAAGAAATGTGCCGTCGTACTAGATTTTGTTGGCAATAAGCCAACTCTGACTTTGGGCGCACAAACAGTCGGATTAAACGGCGACTGGACAGTAGTTGGTCTGGGGGGCGGCAAACTCGACTGGCACTGCATGAATCAGCCATGGGGAGCATCGCTTTGTACACCCTATTGGGGTTCACGGGTTGAACTGATGGAAGTGCTGGACATGAAAAGAAAAGGTATTATAAATATCGAATACACCACCTACCCCCTTGCACAGGCTCTGGAAGTATACGATAAACTGATTAAAGGGCTGATTAATGGCCGTGCAGTACTGATACCTTAATCTTTCCTAATAGAATCAGGCTGAGCAATATTATAACCACAGCCTGATTCTATAAAATCCACGTGCTCTGAAGCGATAAACAATTAATTACTATCATCAATAAAAAACCATCCAGTAGCTGTTGTATCAACGCAGACCAAGCTAAAAAAGAAAATTTGTTTCGCAATAACTCATTCTCATTAACAATTTTACTGACTTCATATATTTTTTACCACATCACTCCCATCAATACTTTAAGTTAATCTCCTAGTAAAAAATTAATCCCCTGAATTTTCATAAATTTTTCAGCATAATTAACTATATTTCAACCAATCTTATATTTTTAACATATACTATTCCTCGTTTTTAATATACATTCACTATATTAAAATCAGCCAACACAACACCAATGAACTAATACTTAACTTAATAAGCTATGGTTTCAAATTAATACAATATAGAACATATGAATACAAAATTAATGTCAGAGAAAATTATCAAAACCAGTAAATTCCTAAGTTATATTCTAAGACATAAGCCGGAAACAATAGATATCACCTTAGATCAGTAGGGATGGGTAAATATAGAATACTTAATCAAACAGGCAAACCTGCATGGAGAACAACTCACCAGAGATATTATCGAGGTGGTTGTTAAAACAAGTGATAAAAAACGATTTGCCATATCTGAAGATGGCTTAAAAATTCGTGCAGCACAAGGACATTCAACGGATCAGGTTCATATCAGTCATAATGCGCAAAAACCGCCAGAGTTTTTATATCACGGTACAGCCACAAGATTTATGGATTCAATCAAACAGCAAGGATTAATCGCAGGGAGCCGCCATTATGTACATCTGTCAGCAGATGTGAATACTGCGATAAAAGTCGGCACACGTCATGGCAGCCCTATTGTGCTGCAAATACAAGCCTTAACAATGTATCAGGAAGGATATCAATTCTATCTGGCGGAAAATGGAGTATGGCTGGTTCAAACCGTACCAACACAGTATTTACAACCATATGAATGAGCAAATAAATTATAAATATTTAAAAACAATATTTTATTAAAAACGAAGAGTTTACAAAACTTGTCTTTTCAATAGAGTTAACTCCTTATCAGATAGTTTATTTACTAACTTATTACTATTGATAATCGACGAAATATACTGAATAACTTCTTTATCGTCACTATCTAACAAAATAGAAAAAAATGATCCAATAAAAGCGGAATTATTCTATCTAATTTTGCAATTAGATCTGCAATATAATTCATTAAATCTTGCTTACTAAATAATTTATATATATTGGTATATCTATTTACCAAAATTCGATATCTATCGTTAATTTACTACCTAAATCAGCTATGAAATCTAACGTATTTTTTTTCAAATATATGTCTGATCGCTTTTCATTCTTATATACATGACCATAAATTGTGAATACAAAATCTATATCATTCTCTTCTTTAAATTTTAATAATATATTTAGTTTGTTTTCAATCCTATCAATTATCTGACGTACTTGATGATCCAGATCATTTAGTGAATTTATACAATGCTGTAAACACCAGGTGGTTTCTATAGCCGGGCTGTATTTGCAATTTTTCATACTTCCCCTGATAGTATATTTTGTAGGCGAAATTCCTAGTAATTTGGTTACACTATCTGGATTAAAGTTGGGGCCGCATATGATAAATTCTATAGTCACTTCAGTTTGTAACATTTTATAATCCTATCATTAATACCCATTTAGAATACCATTTTCAGTTCCACCATGCCTGAATATTCATAATTTATGTATATTTATTTACTATTTCAACTATTTCTTTCTAACTACGAATTTATGTACATAATCCTTTTATTTAAATAATTATCTTTTGCATTTTTAGATTTTCCCTAACTTTTATTTTAAACTGGTTCAAGTGATTCAGATATTGCTTTTCTGCAATAAGCATTATTTATTTTAACATTTTCTATTCCAACTATTATCAATAAGCTTTGGCACATCAAAAGTAGCTATATTTCTTTTATTTAAATTTTATTTTTTTCCATATACCAGTAATATGCTTTAGCTTATTCCTACTACATAGCTTCTTATTTGCAATTCAAAATACTAAAATAGGCACAGTGATAAAATTTATATCCAAGTCTCTATAAGGAGAAAATCTCGTATGTTTAGTCATATTGGTTTATATAACCATTTTTGTGATTAGCTGATGTTTATCTTATTTCGTGTAGACATCATAATTTTAGAAGATAGATTTATAAAATTATGAGTAATATATATATCTAAAAAAATATTGCTTTGCTTTGAAAGGAAAAGTCTAGCAAAATAATTTTTTTAGCAAAACTGGAATTTAAATAAATTTTTGTATATCACTCATGGTAAAAAAATTCCCTGTTTAAGAACAGGGAATTTATATTAGCTTTATTAAATGCTTAATTTTTTTTAAGAATTAAGGACCACTCCATTCAAGTATTTCTTTTAATTCATCGGGAACTAATTTAAATAATTTTTTAATACATTCAATATGTATATTATAGTTTGGTGATATTTTATTATTACAATTTTCAAAATAATATTTAGCCTGATAATTTAAAAAATGCACATCAGATTCATCAAAATCTGAATTCAAAAGTTTTAATGGCAAATTATGTACCAGTTGAGCTTCTAAATAGCAGGATTTATCCAAAGCTTTTTTAAACATACCATGAGTTTGAAGATTTCTAATATAAGGTAATGCCCAATAAAGCATCTCTATATAAATTTCTCTTTTATCCATTATCTTTTCCTCTTTGGGAATCGTCTAGCTTGAGTTGGTGGGTATTTTTGCTTTGTCCATCTACCATTATCCAGTAAATTTTTAATGTTTGAAGGGTCTCCTGTTTCTTTATAGATTTCTTTAGCTGCTGCCATTCTATGATGTCCCTCTCCTACCCAATACCTACCTTTTTCATCTAACCAACCTCCAATTATATTTTTCATTTCTTTAAAATCATAAGTCCCATCTTTCATCCTTCGTTTCACTACATCAATATAACCTGGATCTTTAAAACCTATTTGTGTCCCTCCAATTTTAGGAATCTTTGGTTTAGTTTTCCTCATTTTTATAAATTTTAAATATTTCTTACCTTTTAACGGTAGAAAAATTTTATCAGGAACAAATAAACCTACTATATTGCCAATTGCTCTACCTGATAAATATAATCCAGAACAATGATCTATACTACCAATATTATATTTTTTTCTAATCCAATCAGTTGCATCTGAAGACACCGCATCACCAACACCTGCTGACCAGTTACTTGAATCATCAATAAAATGTGCCCATGAATATAATCCATATGGATCCATATATGTTAAAGGATTACCGCTAGCATAACTATATGGATTCAGTCCACCTTCTACACCCAAAGGATCAATTTCTATATAACGACCTGTTTGTGGATTATAATGTCGAGCAAAATTATAATTTAAACCGCTTTCCTGATCATAATATTGGCCTGGAAAACGCAGATTTATGTTGATCAAATTATCTGAATCTGGTTGCATATTACCATAGGAATCGGTAATACCCTTCCATGTCTGCTGACCTCTTGAGTTCACCGCCAATTGAGGAGTACCCAGATAATCGGTAATCAAATAATTATAATCTGCAGTTTTTAAGGTCTGAGCATTATCCAGACTTGTCAGCCACAATGGGCTGGTTCCCCATACAGTATCCGGCATCCACCCATATGCTATCTGCATTTTCCCATTCTGATCCAATTCAGCTATCAGTCCTTCATCACTATATAAATAATAGGTAGTTTTACTGTTAACAGTTTTACTTATCCGGCGACCAAATGGATCGTACTGGTAATGTACTTTTTCTGTCTCTTCGTCCTGAATACCTACTAACTGATTAATACTATCGTAATGATAACTTCGTTTTTTTCCATTTAGTTCTTCATCAATTAAATTTCCAACTGAATCGTAGTTTAGTATTGTCCGTTGCTTATCTTCGCCCCTTTGTACTAACTGACCTAAACTATTGTATTGCCATTCTCCTGTTTGGTGAGCACTACCAGTTCGGTTATCTATTGCATCATAGCTATATGATTCTACAAACAAACCTTTTTGTTGCATGCTTTTGTCTGGATTGACTTGTATTAAGCGATCCAGTGCATCATAGCGATAATCAATACTGCCATCTTCAGTATTACTCTGAATGATATTGCCAGACTTGTCGTACTTATAGTTACGCTGGAGCAAAATTTTATTATCTGCACTAGTAACCAAAATGCTTAAAGGCTGTTGCAATGCAGTATAATTTATACTAGTTTTATTACTCGGAAATGTAATACTCTGAGGATTATTCCAGCGATAACTATCCCAAGTTATTTTTTCTCCATTAGGAAGCTTTACCTCTTTTAACAGTCCTTTTTCATAATAATATTGAACTACACTGCTATCTGGATAGGTAATGCTAGCAAGATTGCCATCAGCATTATAGCTATATTGCAGTTCTTTTATAATTTTTTCATTGTTATGCTGATAAGTAATGGTTTCTTTAATTCTGCGGCCAAGTTTATCTAATACATAGTTAAAGCTGCTTTGGGTATCACCACTCTGATTAACACTGGTAAGCTGGTCGGCGTCGTTATAACTATATGTTATACGCTGTGTAGCAATAGTCTGATCTTTGGAAAAATGACTTTCTTCAATTAGCTTCCCTGTTCGATCATATTGATAATGTATTTCATTACCATTGCTGTCTTTTTGCTTAATCAATTGATCAACAGAATTATAGTTATATTCTTTTTTATTACCCGATGATCTGGTTTCTGAAATTAGGTTACCATTACTATCATAGCTGAAGGTATTACTATTACCAGCTGCATCAGTAATGCTGATAAGATTATCTGATTCATCCCAACTATTGCTAGTTTCTCCACCTAGTTCATTTATAGTTTTGATAATGTTGCCAAAAGCATCATAACTATTTAGAACAGTATTATTATCAGGGTTCGTGATACTAACGGGTAAACCATGTTTGTTATAACTTATACTGGTCAACAAACTATTATCGCTGTCCAGTTTCTGACTAATGCTGGTACGCAAACCTATTGCATTATAGTTATAAGTTTCTGCATAAGTTGGATACTGAGTTTTAACAATCAGTCCTTCCAACCCGCTGCCTTTACTACCATACTCTACGCTTATAATATTCCCGGCAGTATCCTGTTGGCTTATCGGTCTTCCTTGTTTATCGTAATTTTGTTTACTTTCCAAACCAGAAGGTGATATAACACTAAGGGGTTTCCCAGTCAGATCATAGTTATAGGTATAAGTCTGATTTAAAGCATCTGTAACTTTCACCTGCCAGCCATGACTATCGTAATGATAGCTATAACTGGTGGTATTACCCATTGGATCTATTTTTTGAGTAATTCGTCCTAGGGCATCACTGGTGTATTTTGTTATCCGTCCCTGCGGATCTATAGTTTGTTCAAGAATACCAGCAGCATTATAAATTTTTTGCCAGATATTATTATCAGGATCTTTAACACTGGTTATCTGTCCCTGAACATTGTAAGTGAAGTGATAGGTATTACCCTTAGCATCAGTGTAACTACTAATATTTCCATACTGATCATAAGTTTGTTGCTGTTTTATCTGCTGTTTTTTACCTGTTCTAACGCTAATAGCCTGACCATACTCATCATATTCTATAGATACAATTTTTTGCTCTGGCTTACCTTTAGCCAGAATAGTTTGAGTCAGCTTATTCTGTTCGTTATATTGAAGTTCGGTCATATTACCAGCAGCATCAATATAATTAGTTAGCATTCCTTTGGTATTATATTGAAAGCTTTCACTACTACCATCAGCTGCTGTAACTTTAATCGGTCTTTCTTCAGCGTCTTCCTGAACGGTAGTTGCTATGCCACGTTCATTTATTATTTGTATCTGGCCTGTGCTTGTATCTTTTTTGACACTTTCTTTCAATTCACCATTGACAGTTTCAGATAGTCGTCTGCCTTTTGCATCAAAAACACTAACGGTTTTAATACCAAGCGGATCAATAACTGTAGTCGTATACTGTTTATTAACACGGTTATAATCGGAATTATATACAGTTACTGCACCAGTCTGAGCTGTGATTTTACCTACACGTGCCAGTTGTTTTTCATTATCTGATCCATCCGTGTTAACTACGAATGATTGTGAAAAACCACCCCCTTCTCTTCCACTGTACATCATATAAATTCCGTATGCCGGTACAGTGCGAACATAATCAATTTTAGTTACGCCGCCATCAGGTTCAGTTCGACTATTTATCTGTCCATTTTTATCGTATCCATATTTCCAAACATTACCTAGAACATCAGTTACCTTCGTTAATTGATCTCCTGACCATGTATAATTAATACTACGGCCACTACGGTCAGTAGCTTTGACCAAGTGTTCTTTCTTGTCATAATAAAGGCTGTAAACCAACTCATTATTGTTGTCTTTTACAGCTTTACGCCGACCATCTTTATCCAGTTCAAAGTTAACTTTAACGTTATTGGCATCACCATAGTTAAGTGGTCTGCCTTTACTGTCATAATTAATCCAGTTTCCTTGTTTATCAGTCCAACGCCATCCATCATCAGTTTTTTGGATAGATGCTTGCTGATAAATGTACAGGTCAGCTGTGCCGCTACGTTGATAAATAGTACCGGCTCGGTCAATAGTTTTAACGCTACTGTCCAATGGATCTAGTTTAAAATGCAGCTCTGCCCACGCCGGATTCAGATACCAGCGTCCGTTTTCCCATGTGCGGTTTAGCTTTACCTCTCCTCCCAATACTTTAACCCGCATATCTACGGTATTTTCCGTATATTCTGTATTTGGCAACCTGACTTTAGCATTAGCTATAAATGGCATTATCATAAATAACATAATAATGCTAATAAACCTGAGCAATGTATTACTCAATTTGCTCCGGCGTCGTTTAGTATTTTTCACCTTCACGATTTAACCCTTTGTATTAAAATAAATTTATTGATTAACTATTATTAATTAGCACCGCTCTCTGCTCCTCCGTTCGAACACGGAGTATCAGGTGCACACCCCCCCGTCATGGGCACGGCTGCCGGTGAACCAATATTGCCACTGCTGACAAATCCTCCGCTGTTACTACCTGATGAACCACCACTGCCCCAACCCGCGCCATTACCATTGGCAGAGCATTTTTTACCGGTATACTGAAAAAATCGGCCAGTACTCATATATTTGGAGATATCCCCATTGGCACATTCACTCTGATGGATTTCTGTATAGCTAACTTCATAAAACGTACAATCCCCTTCATTATTATCAGGTGCTGAGCGCAATAAATCAGGCAACGTAGCACTTCTGGATCGCAACAGTGTCGGCTGCTTCGGATCAAGAGCAGTAACTTTATATGAAATAACTACTTTTTCTTTTGGTTTCAGCACACTGGGTACTTCTCCGAAAAATTCATATTTGAATCTGGAGTCGGTTTTAGGCAAATTTAAAACAACATTTTCTGCCTGAACTAATCCATAATTACTTACTGTAATCTCTCCGGTTTTTTCTTCACCTATCTGCATAGCACCCAGATTAATCGACAGAGGTTCCAGCAAAATTACCGGTGCCGGTACCTGTGTATTAAAGGTGGCATTAACATTAATGTCATAGACATCTTTAATCGAAGTTTCAGTTACACCAAACTCTACATTAACTAACTGATATTCAAGAAAAATGTGCTGATTAGTAGTACTATCAGGATTAATTACAATCCGGCCACTGGCATCCATATGGTTAGGTGCACTGGCACGGTAGCGATAAATACCTGCCGGCAATTCACTTAATGAAGCAATACCATCTTTATCAGTAATGAGTGTATATTGTTCGGTTAGAACATTATCATTCTGTAATTTAATGGTTGCACCTTTAACCCCCTTAATGGGCTGACCTTCTGCATCCAGTGTAGCCGTGTAAATATCAGCCACATCAAAATAAACAATACCCTGTCCGCTTTGGGTAACAGAAATGCTTACCGGAATCTTGCCGGACAGTTTTCCACCCGTGGAAACTCTGATAATAAAATTGTAAATGCCATCAGCTATGTTGTTGTCCGGTTGAGCCATGATTTGTACAGGTACTTTTTCATCAACCGCAATTGCATTAATATTTTTGTCACTGGCAATAAATACCCACTCCGGTGCCGGATTACCCTGTTCATCTACCAGTTCTACCTGAACATTTTCAGCTTTTGCTAAACCTTTATTACCGATATGAATATTAGCCGTGGTTGTTGTATTCTGTTTCAAACCAGTCTGGATATAGGTCGGAGAAGCATATAAATCAGGCATTGGCTGACCAAGCTGATAATTAATCTGCAGTTTTCCGCGTACTAAATCTCCTGAATCCTCAGCAAATGCAACGAGATATAAGCTCCCCTTTTCTGCAGCATTATTATCGGCAGTAAATTTAATTGTTGTAGAACGGGTTTGTCCGGGCGCGATATCAACTGCTTCAGACTCGATCTTAATACCTTGCGGCAATACGCCATCCGGCTGATTCTCTGCAGCAAGTACCCAGCGTAATTTTTTAGCGCCTGTACTGGCCGTAGCATTTACGGTTATCGGAGTTGGAATGGTACGCGGTGCCTTAAGCTGATAACCCTGAATATTGAATGCAATCCGGTTAATTGCAAAGCTACTTTGACTGATAACTGTTTTTTCATCAGGATGAATGAGACCAACCTGATAAGTACCGGAATCAGAATCCTGCGGAGTAAAAATATAGGAAAAATTACCATTTTCATCTGTGGCAACAGCAATTTTTCGCTCAAAACCTTTTACATTTAAAACCAGTTTCAATGGTACATTTGCTGCAGCAGTATTATCAGCACGATATAGTGCCTGACCGGAAATTGTAACAGGCTGAGGACCATAACTGACGGCAGGACTAATTGCTGTTATTTTACCGCTGTAAGGTATAGGCGGTGGTGCCGGCGGTTCAATTTTAACATTTACCGTACGTGTACTGGTTATGGTTTTGCCACTGGTATTGGTTATCTTTGCTGATAATTCATGACTGCCATTATCCTGCATAGTAAGCGGCCAGTGTGCCTGATAAGGACGCTCGGACAGGGCTGCAAATTGTTTGTTATCAATAAACAGCTCTACCTTTTCAATCCCCAGTTCATCTGCTGCATCTACCTGAATATCTATAGGGGCAGAAAGAGTCTGATTTTCTCCGGGTGTTGTGATTGCTCCTGTAGGTACAGGTAAAGCGAAATCAAATATTACAGGAGCACTAGGTTCACTGCTGGCAGAACCATTTATCACAATGGCATGCAAGCGATAGCTACCTTCTTCAGATAACCGGATATCCTGATTAAAATTACCCTGTTCATCCGTTATAACAGGCTTCCCAATCGATTGATTATTTAAATATAGTTGTACTTTACTACCTGCTTCAGCCGTACCCTGAACTTTTAATAAAGAGGTTTTAATCTTTGCCTGAGTAACCGGATTAATAAGTACAGGTGGTGCAATCATAATAGCAGTAGCTTTGGTATAACCAGAGCTGTTACCTGCCTTATCCAATGCATTCAGACGTGCATATAAAATACCTGCAGAGGGCACATTATCAATTTGCACACTATTAGCCTGAGCATTAATATCTTTATCAATCAAAGGATTATTAAATTCAGGATTATTTGCTATCTGCAAATGTACAGAAGCAACCCCACTTAAATTATCGTTGCTGCTGTAACTAATTTGAACAGTATTGCTATTAATACGGTTGAATTTATTCAGTTCAATAACTGGGTTGACAGTATCAATTGTGGTTGGAGCAGATAATGGAGACCACATTTCCCAGCTAGCGCCATTATTAATACTCCCTCTTATACGGGCACGATAAGACTTGCCATCCTGTAAACCATCAGCGAAAGTAAACCGATTCACATGGTTCAGCACTTCTTTATGCACAGAATTTCCGGCAGTATCCTGAATCTCGATTTCCCATGTATTAAATGTATCAGTATTTTTCCATGACCAGGCCGGAGGCTGATTGCTATAAGTGGCAACAGGCTGTGGTGACGGAGGGATTAAATCTGAAATATCAATGAAATCATATTCAGCATTTTCATTCTTAGTGTATGCTGTTGAATTACCATTGGGCGTAAATAAGATTGCCTGTTCTGATCGAATAGTATCAGCCTTATTACAACCGATCTGGACAGTATTTGGTCGAGTACCTTGTATGCCTATAGTTGCACTGTTACCCCTGCTGCGCTCATCAGTTAAAGACTTATATTGGTATTTAATCTGATTTGAACCTTCATAAAGGATAGCCTGAAATGTACCCATAGGCTGAGGATTCTTCGTATTTTTAAAATATTGATTCGTCCATTGAACTATCAGCTGCCTGTTTGGAGCCACCCCTTGAGTTTCATATTTGATATTACCCATAGGCTTACCGGGAACATTGGTAACTAAATCATCCCAGAATACATACAGCGTATTATTAATTTTTGGTAAACAAGCATTGATATAATTTTTCTTAGGTTTGTCAAATTGCAGCAAGCCATTAGTAGTGACATAAAATTTATTATATTTTTTGCCATAATAATTAAACTCAAAACCAATAGGCAATGCACCACTTACCATATTATCACCATTTAAATGGGTATCTGTTCCGGCATAGCCTGATGCAGATGCAATAGTGCATAGTGCACAGAAAATCATTACAAATGCATTTTTCTGTTTGTTTTTAAGTTTTGAACTTTCCGTTCGGCTTAAACCGGGAAACCGGTTTTTCCAGTATTGATAAATATTCATCTTATACCCCTCATTATTCAGAGAACTCCTTAAGTAAGCTATATGGTTAATCGGCAAGGTCTGGATAAACTTTTTCCAGTATGGTTAATTAAATTTATTTGTTGTTGTACATAATGCTGATATGCAATTATTCCGCTTCTCAGCCATACAATATTGGCTGAATTATTAAGTTTAATTTGCTGTTGTAATGATTTAATAGTCTGTTCATCTGTACCAATTAATACATAGTGAATAAAAGCATTTTTGTTGGTAAAATTATTTTGTATAAACTGATTTAATTCTGAAATTGTATTTTGGGTAAGTGCAAATTGTTTAACCGGCTGCTCTGGTAGTACAGACAATTGTTCGGTATTTAAACCTATAGAAATGATTTGCCAGTGTATGGTTTTTCCTCCGGATAAAAAATCTTCCGGTGAAATTTCCTGCTGGTGCAGTGACACTGATTTTTGCTGGTTATCCCAGGCATATATACCGCCAGTTAAAGCAAAAATACGCTTAAAGCCTTTTTTTCTTAAATAATTAATAGTCTGATTTATCGGAATCTGATCAAAGCCGCTGCCAACCAGAATTACGTTTTTATCCATTAAAAAGCGTGCTTCAGATATTTGGTTAAGTGGGATGGTCAGCATATTTAATCCGGAATTTTGTTCTTTTATTCCTGACCTGACATCCACCCAAATAATATTATCCGGCTGCTTTTTGCTTATTTCATTCATTGTCAGCCAGAAATTTTTATCCAGCTGCTGTTTATTCCGGTTATCTGGCCATTTGATAGCCTCAGGCGATATTACGGGATCAGATATATTGCTCTGACATGCTGAAATATCTTGTGCGAATATTAGTGTTTTATAGATAACTAATAAGCACATAAGGATAAAAAATTTACTAAATCTAAGCATAACTAATTCTTTTTATTTATTATTTAATCACCGATTACTATCTGGATAAAATATTTAAATTTTATATCTATATATATATATATATAGATATAAACTGGTTATTAGTCTGAAAAGTTGTCTTAATAATCTATGAGCTGATTCTGAGCTTATATTGCTTTCTTCTCATAATGCATACAGCCATCAATTCGATTATTTTTTCTTACCACTCTTGTAGACAAAAGATTGAAATATAAATAAAAATCTAAACCTCTATATTTTCAACAGTATTTAAAATGCTATAAATACAAAATACTGATATTTCCATCCAAGATTTTGCATATGAATTATTTAATAAAGATCATCCAGTTTCACTTTAGTAAGCATTTCAATAATATTTATTTCTGCTGACATATTTCATATAATAAAAATTCGTACCCAAATTAAGTTTAATGGTATTAATTTATATATCAGTACAAAATTACATTAAACAGTAATTATCAGCTTTTTAAATATCATCCAATATCAGTTCATATTAATTCTACTGAACTCAAAATAAAATTTTCAGTACTCCATAAGCTTTCGGAATCATTAACAGGTTTAATTTACTTATCTGATAAATACTATAGGAGATAATTTTATATATTATCCATTTTGCATTATTTTTCAGACAAAATAATGCGACAATAAATATTTGAATAATTGTAGATTTATTTACCAGAAATCAGCAATCTACTAACTAATGTAATTATTAATCTAAATAGCCAAATAAATATAAGAATATTTCAGAACTTTGAATTTTGCGTTCAATATTCTTTTCAGTATCAGATTAATGTATCAGTGTTGCTTTTCTAAAAAAGAAGAATTAATTTAAATTGTTGGTTAATATTATCATACCTTATTCTTTACAGGCAAATAATTTTCAATACAAATTTTAAATAATTGGTTTATTGTATATATTTTTTGTTTAAATTTGGAAAATAAAAAAAAATCGTACTTTACAGTACGATTTTTTTTATTTTAATCAGAAACCATATATAAAATACATCATTTAATGTACAGGCTTTGCCTGATTTATTACTGATACAGGAAATGTAACTGTATTATTATTTTTATCCGGATCGGTAAGCTGACTTATTACCCGGGCAACAAAATTCCCATTTCCATCGGAACCAGTTACTTTTACTGTTAATAACAATATAGTTGCATCATTTACTGCCAGCCTGTCTATCCGCTTATCTTTAATATGATAATTTCCCATCAAAACTTTCTGACTGGTTATTTCTATATCAGAACTCAAATCAGTTTGCAAATAAACATTACGAGCATCAGCCGGGCCATTATTACTGATAGTTAATAATAATTGTACGCTGTCTGCAGGCAATGTTGGTACGCGTTCCAATTTTTCAACTTCAAGCTCAACATCTGCCTTTCCTGGTAAAACCGGAATACTGATTTGATTATTACTTAAATCAGGATCATTAGTCTGACTGAGTATATGCGTAGTGAACTGGCTTGCCTTACCATCCCCAGTTATCTTAATTGTCAATAATAGTGCGGTACTTTCACCTGAAGCAAGTTTATCAATACGTTTATCCTGAGTATTATAGTTTCCTGCCACAACTTTCTGATCAGTAATTTCAAGATTCTCAGGTAAATCATGCTGAATATAAATATTGTTTGCAATCTCAGGTCCGTGATTACTAATCGTGATCAATACTTGCGCAGTATCGTCAGGTAATGAATTGTTCCATTCGACTGCTTGAGCACTGATAGAAATGTCGGCATTATCGGTTGCAGGAGGCTGGCTAATTTTTTGCTTCGCAAACAGATTATTGTCTGCATGCATATCATCTGATAGCACAATGTGCTCAATTTTGCCTGCAACAGCATTACCGCCGGCGCTACCAGCAACAGCAGGACCATCAATCATTCCTTCTACATCGACAACCCAGACAGAATAGTCACCTGCAGGTAATTTTTCGAAAATAAATTTACCTGCCTCATTAGTATAAGCAACCCGATCAATGCGCTTACCGGCATTATCCTGTCCGGACAGAACAACTTTGATATGATTCAATCCCGGTTCATCATTATTCAACAATCCGTTTGCATCCAGATCATTATATACTGTACCGGTTATCACTGCCTGATCCTGAACGCTACCTTTTATAAACAAATTATATTTACCAGTTGAATCATGATCAAATACATTCACATAATAAGACCAGGACAGATCTTCATTACGGGATTTGGATAACCAGACATTATCATTTAATAAGTGCTTACCATCTGATCGCTCAACATTTTTCAGTTGTCGGCTGCCATGAAAAGGATCGGGTACTTTTGCATAAACAAACCCTTTAGATGCAGGAAAAGTTAGCTGGTAACTGTTGCTGATTTCTTTTAAATCAGCCTTATTACTCTGGTCAGTTACATTAGTGTCCACACCATTAGACTCATACAGGCGCAAGGCATCGCCATCACGTGCCAGAAAATCGGTAATATTATCACTGCTAGCCAAATCTACTTTTACATCATGGATCAGTGTATGTGTATTCGTAGCTTTTAACAGACTGGTAACCGCTCCACCTAAAGTATCGGCATGAGTAAATGTGGCCTTGAAATCCGTAAATGTACCTGACAGACTGGCTGTCATATTCCAGCGACCGACAGCTACAGCACCCGCCTCTATATCACCAAAATTTAGTAACAAACTTTTACCTGCCTGCTGATTTCCTATATAACTGCCCAGAATACTGAAATCTACTAGCAGATTCTTTTTATTTTCCACAATTTTGGGCTGAGCAGAATCAATCATGGTTTTATAGGAAATACCTTTACCTTCATTTTTTATGCGTACACCCAAAGCAAACGGAACCGGAGGTTCTTCTTCTGGCGTGAATGGATCATCTCCGTAAACTTCACCAGGTAAAAAGTAATCCAGTGACAGTAATGGCTGGGGTTTCACTACCACATAGTCTGGAACAACATCTACTGTGGTCTCCTGACCATTAAGCTCATAAGTCAGCTTAGCACCAATGTTGTAAAGCGTATCTTTATCTTTAGCTGCTCCGTAGGTCGGTATAATCAGCCAGTGAATATCCGCATTGGATTTTTCAGCTACCTGTCCTGTTCCGTTAATATTGTCTATTCCTGACAAAGAGTTAATCCGATAGAAAAATTTAGCTTCATCATCCTCAGTTTTTTGGGTTACCTCAACCGGCTGATTATCTTTGTCAGTAAAAACTAACTCAACCCGTATATTTTTCAGTCTGGTATCCAAACCATTTTTAATTAGCATTCGTGCATCAAATGCCTGCCGCTCAAAAGATAACTTTTGCTCAATTACTATTTTAACTTCTGCACATTCTGCATCTTGCGCAAATACTGGTCTGGCGGGCATTATGCTGCAGAAAAAAAATGCCAGCAGAGTCAGTATATGGCAAAACCCTTTAAAGTATTTTAATAGGTTAGCCTTCATTATTTAACCTTCACGTATCATTATTTATCTTGTTGAATTTACAGATATTGTATTCAATAATTTCATATATCCATCCAATTATCTGTTTACTCTCCCTTTAATCTATTATTTAAATTCAGATTTAATTTATCTTTAAATTTCTCTTAATCTCCATTTTTATATCCGTATGTTCTATTATTTAAGTAAGTTATGCTTATTGTAATTTTCAGATAGATAATTACTTATAAATGCTTATAAATAATTATTCCAAATAAATTCTAAAGTATAAGCGGATTCCATTAGCTATATAATGCTATTATTGCAATTCAGTTAATTACTTGTCATTTAAGAGCAACAACTAACTACGCTGACAGCAGTGTTGCATCCTGTCAGAAAAAAATTTAAATATAACAACCAAAGCTTAATAAAAGCGCGTCAGTTGTTTAAATTATGCAGATTAATGAAGTAAATACAGGCAAAATAGATAATATATGTGAGCAAAATATTATTTATTTCAAGTATTATAATAATACAAATACTTTTAATTCAAACTCAACAATGATATTAATACCTGCAGCAAACCATAAAAGCTAATACTATTTATTTAATTCAAAGTTAAAATAACCAATAAATAAATGCTATATTCATATTAAATATACATTAAAATTAAACAGACATCTATTTCTTTAAATATAAAGCTTTTTTAAATACTGACTTTATCTTTAATCAGTGATATCAGCAATATTTGAAACTTAATCAAATATTTATTCATCTGACCAAGATAATTTAAATGATTTCAATAAAAATATAATTTTGTGTCAATAACTCAAATATTAAATATGATTATTAATTCATCCGGAACTTATTTAAGTCTTTTATACCGATAATTTAAAATTAAACTCCATTTCCTTGTTATTTCTCTTTTATTCATTTACAACTTTAAAAGTAAATTTCTAAAATCACATTATTCAGAAACAATGTATTTATAAATATCTGTATCACACGATTAAATTTTAAAATATTTTTCTTACTATACTCTGTTTTTAACATATTTTGCAAGTGTTAATCCATACCATCAATCCTGTTCATTAATTCTAGACAGATAATACATCCTGTATTAATACCTTAGAAGTTAAATTAAAGACCTGCACCAAATTACACTGTGAATGTGTTTTTTATATTACTTATATCGGTAAAAAAGTGCGTTTTGTCTATTATCAGAAGAAACATCATATATATCTCACACCAACTCCTCTACTCTGACACTGATATTGCCTATAAAATGAGTATCAGCATGATTGTTAAAAAAGTACGGTAATGTCTTAAGATACATCCGATGCATAAAGCTTTTAATCAGAATGATTATATTCTGTAACAGAGCAATCATTTGATATCAAGCGCACAGAGATATATTGAGCGAATTTGTTCAATTTATCGTTTATAATTTTAGTGTATTTTCAGATAAATCATTAACATTTGTGTTTTGATTATTCAGGTATTAAATCTGTTTTTCAGCTCTTAGAACAATACACCATAATCCGTTTATTTATCAGAGCAATACCGTATCAATTTTATTTTCTAAGAATACAGGTAACTGTATTTAGCAAGTGATAAAGAAAGTATTAATTGCAAGGCAAATCCAATAAAAATTGTATAAATGAAAATATTTTGATACTGAGCCTGTTAAAACAAATAAATTAGTAATCCGTGATAAGATAAATAATAAAAATTTATTTGCAATCAAAAAATTTCTACTTGTAAAAGTTAGACTATTCTTAATAAAAAAATTAATAATGACTGCTTACCACCATACCATCATAAGCCGGTGTGCAGTTTTTGGGGCAGCGATGCTTAAGTGCGTAATATTCCTGATTATGAGTCATATGAATGAAGTAAGTTTGTCTGGCATTGATACGCTTAGCATAAGTAAAAGCTTGCTCGGTACTCAGATGACTTGGATATGGGGTATCCATCAGGCAATCGAGAAAGAGATAATCCAGTCCGTTTAAGTACGGAAATATAGATTCATCTATATGGTTAAGATCAGTAAACCAGGCGATGTTGCCAATACGAAAGGCACTGGTTGTCCAACTACCATGCGGTACACCGAAGTGCCATACAGGTACACCTTCAATAGTCAAAACGCTATTCTTACCTTGATTCAATGGCAGTTCATATGCACGTAATACCGGCCGGTTCCAATGGTTATTCTGTTCCAGAAAGGCATAATCGAAACGGTTCTGAATATTGGACAAGGTGTCATGGTGTCCGTAAACAGGAATAGCTGCACGTTGTCTGTAGCAAAATGCACGCAAATCATCAATGCCGTTAAGGTGGTCTGCATGCGGATGAGTATAAAGCACCCCATCGATACGCTGCAGCTTATGTTGTAAGGCCTGATGATAAAAATCAGTACCAGTATCAATTTGCCAGTATTGTTCACCAATCTGTACATGAGCACTGCAACGGGTACGCCGGTTTTTGGGATCTGTGCTGATACATGCAGAACAGTTACACCCGATAACCGGTGTACCGGATGAGCTGCCGCAGCCAAGTACAGTAACGGTAATCTGTGTCATAGCTAATTGCAGACTGGCGGAATTTTATTAAAAAGCCGATAGGTATTAGCCGTGGTAGCTTCTTCAATGCTGGTGATGCTGTCTCCGCGCAGCTGTGCTACAAATTCGGCAGTATAGCGTACGTAAGCCGGTTCATTTTGTTTACCGCGTTTAGGCACAGGCGCCAGATAGGGAGCATCAGTTTCCACCAGTATCCGGTCTAACGGAACATAGCGACAGGCTTCCTGTATCTGTCTGGCATTTTTGAAAGTTACAATTCCGGAAAAGGAAATATAAAAACCCAAATCCAGTATAGCTTTGGCAAATGCAGTATCTTCTGTAAAACAGTGAATCACACCTTGTTGTGCTTGATTTTCACGCAATAGGCGCAATGTATCGCTGGCAGCTTCCCGAGTATGGATAATCAGAGGCAATCCGGTCTGATTGGATGCCTGAATATGCGTACTGAAGCGCTGATGCTGCCATGCCAGATCTCCGCTACACCAATGATAATCGAGCCCGGTTTCTCCGATACCCACTACTTTTGGATGTCGGGCAGCTGCAACCAGTTCATCCACGCTCATTTCTGCTGAATTCTGATATTCAGGATGAACACCTACGCTGGCAAACAGGTTTGTATGCTGTTCCGCCAGCACCAGTACTTCAGCAGCACTGGTACGGTCTACACTAATAGCAATAGCCTGACCTATGTCTGCCAGAGCCATATTTTCCAGTATTTGCGGTAATCTGACTGCCAGATCAGGCATATTTAAATGGCAGTGTGAATCGATAAGCATGATTATAAAGTATAAGTAGTCCGTTCGCTTAGCAGTAATCCGGGCAAAATATCTTCAATTGACTGCTTTACTGCAATGCTGTCTTCATCTTTACCAAATGCCAGCCCAATTCCCTGTGGCTGACCGTTTGAAGTAGTAGCGGTATTTATCCACACTACTTTGGTACGCAAATATTTGGCTTCGTTGAATTCCGGTAAGTTAACAATGAGTAATAATTCTTCTCCCATTTCAAAAGTATCAGTTGTGGGAGCGAACAAACCACCATGCTGCAAAAATGACATATAACTGCGATACAGTTCCGGTTTATCGGGTATTGTTAAATTGAGCATTTTGCCCGGCAGATTAGCAGGAGCTTCAGCCATAAATTTCCTTTATGATTTTGTGTTTTTTTGCTGCCAAATATTCAGATATTCAATTAATAAATCTTCCAGCTGCATTTTAACATTGAGTGTATGTTTACCGTAAGGGGCAAGCTTGTTTACTTTATCAATTAAGGCAAACAACGCTAATGTATCTGCTTGCCGGCTAATCTCATTTAATGTTTTAGTCCATCTAGGATAATACATAGGTTGCATATTTTGCTGAGCCAGTGACAGATCAAGTAACCATTTAGCCAGCCAGTCGAGAAAAGTAGCTAGAGCCAGTTTGTGTTTATCAAAAGTAGCAGCATAATCCAGCAAAGCAATCAGACGCGGCTTAACCAGCAAGGTAATTAATTCGTTACGCAGCCGGGTATGGCTGTCGTTCTCATTAAACAAAGGGGCTCCGCCGTGAAAGGCTAGCAGTTCAGCTGCATTATCTCCGTGTTGCTGCTGTGCATAAGCCAGTGCCTGTGCAGGCGCAGGTATGGTTAACACCACTTGCCGGCAACGGCTTTTAATTGTTGGTAACAGACGGTCTTTCTGATGGCTTACCAGAATAAATACCATACCTTGCGGCGGTTCTTCCAGAATTTTCAGCAGTGCGTTAGCTGCTTGCAGATTCATATTTTCTGCCGGATAAATCAGAGCTACACGCTTGCCGCCACGATGAGCACTCAGATGGGCAAAATCCAGAACGTTACGTATAGTTTCTACCTTAATCAGTGGCTGTTTACGCTCTCCGCCTTCGCCATCTGTTTCTTCGGGGGTAACCAGCAGAAAATCGGGATGGCTGTGCTGACTGTATAAATGACAGGATGTACACTCACCACACGGCTGATGATTAGTACCCGGAGACTCGCACAATAATGCTTGTGCCAGATATTCAGCAAATTCCCGTTTACCAATTCCCGGATGACCATAAAGCAGCCATGCATGCGGTTGTTGCTGCCAGTGCCGGGCTATCTGTTGCCAGACTGGTTCAAGCCATGGATAAATCATGAATCTAATCCAAACAACTGTGCTAACCCGTGGTTAATTTGCTGTGCCACATCCTGAAGATTCAAACTGCTATCAATAACAGAATAGCGACGGGGGGTGGCCGCAGCACGTTCCAGGTAGACAGCGCGAGTATGCTCAAAAAACGCAGTATCCAGTTGTTCAAAGCGATCAGGATGACTATTCTGGCTGAGACGTTGCTGTGCAACTGTAAGAGGTACATCCAGTAATAAAGTTAAATCGGGCTGAAAACTTTGCTGCACCCAGTTTTCCAGAATAGTGATATCTGTCAGTGGTAAACCACGTCCACCTCCCTGATAGGCAAATGTAGCATCGGTAAAACGATCACTGACTACATGTATGCCTTTTTCCAGTGCCGGTTTAATGACCTCATCCAGATGCTGCTGACGTGCAGCAAATATCATCAGAGTTTCAGTACGGGCATTAGCATGAGTAGCCGGGTTTAATAATAATTCGCGTAATGCCTCACCAATGGGCGTACCGCCGGGTTCCCGGGTAAAGAGTACCGGCAGCTGGTGTTTTTCAAACCAGTTACGTATGGTATTGAGGTTGGTTGATTTACCGGCACCGTCAATTCCATCCAGAGTAATAAATTTTGCTTTCATCAATAGTAAACCCGGTTAATGCTTTTTCAAGATATATTGGCGAACAGCAGCATTATGTTCATTCAGATTGTGGCTGAACTGGCTGCGTCCTGTACCATCATTTCGCGCTACAAAGTAAAGATAATTGTTACTGGCCGGATGTGCCGCAGCTTCGAGCGCTGCTTTACCCGGCAGAGCAATAGGAGTAGGCGGCAAACCGGAACGAGTATAAGTATTGTATGGTGTATCACGGCGTAAATCCGCTTTTCCAATCTTGCCTTTATAACGGGAACCCATACCATAAATGACAGTAGGATCTGTTTGTAATCTCATATGCTGATTAAGCCGGTTAACAAATACAGCTGCTACATTGTTTCTGTCTTCAGCATGACCGGTTTCTTTTTCAATCAGGCTGGCCATAATTAGTAAATCATAGGCAGACTGATAGGGTAAATCACTGCGACGCTCTTCCCATGCAGCCTGTAAATGTCGCTGCATCGTATTAAATGCCTGCTGATAAAGAGATAAATCACTACTGTCTGAACTAATATCATAAGTAGCCGGAAAGAACAGACCTTCCGCCTGAGTATAATTACTTTCAGCATTTAGCTGCTGTAGCAATTTGCTGTCCGGCCAGTCTTTCGTAATATGCTCAATATCCGGTGTGTTATCAATTAACCTGCGCATTTGCGCAAATGTACTGCCTTCAATAATCTGCACCGTAATGCTGTCTGGTTTACCGTTGCGCAACCTTTGTAAAATTTGCCAGCTGGAAACTGAACGGGGAATGCGATAATTACCCCGATGGATTTTATCTCCCATACCCAGCATATAAGCAGTACCGACAAAAACCCAGCGGCTGTAAATCACATCATTAGCAGATAAATTACGACTTACTCCACTGATGCCGTAGCCAGCCGGTACTTTTAACCGATAGCCTGTATTGCTTTTAGGCAGGAATAAAAGTGTTGCCCACACCAGCACAAATACTAGTAAGCCTGTTAATATTAAAAGTATAGTCTGTCTTTTTTTGCGTTGCATAAACGCTTTCCTGTTTGAGAACAAAAAATCTGGGTTAGCATGTAAGTATAAATTTAATTATCAGATGCGACTACTTTATCAATCCATGTTTATTATGGGATAGGTGTTATATTCAAAAATCATACCGGTTGAAAATCATATTTTCTCTCATTCTCAGCAAAGATTGAATCAGTGCTTGCAAAATTCGGTAGTTCAGGTAAAATGCGCAACCTATTCAGCAGTAATTCGCTGCACACAGTGGGGGTATAGCTCAGTTGGTAGAGCGCTTGCATGGCATGCAAGAGGTCAGCGGTTCGATCCCGCTTACCTCCACCAATTTACATTAAAGATTCAATGATTTAAGCCACATTCGCACTGTGGCTTTTTTTATTGAAGCTTGGCTGGTGTCAATTTGGTGTCAAATTGCGCCGAGTTTGCCGCGTACTGTTTTAAGTGATCAACATTCATGTGCGCATATCTTTTTACCATCTTTTCGCTAGACTAGCCGTTTGGTGTTCAACCGAAGTATAAGCGGTTTTAATCAACCTTTCCCATAATAAGCACAGCAAATAGTACGTACAAAATCAAAGTATCTAATTGTTCCACTGTGAAGTCACTGTTGGTTTTGGAATATGCTACCTACCCGGCTGGCCGATAAGTCGATCATCGTATGCCTTTGTTTGATGTATTTTCTTATTGGTAGTCACCAACAAGTCTAGTTATGCTGTGTGGCTGCACTCTTGATGGGATAAGATAGTGTTCAATGCTTGTTCGCATTTTTTGAGGATTAACATTCAATTTATGATAATCAAAATAATTACGCGAGTGTGTATCAATCGGCTAGATGGCAGCTTGAGCTAGTGCGCCTTGCATCTGGTCTAATTGACGCATTTGATGGTATGCTTTTGTATATGAAATTAAAAAAGAATATTTTAATATGAAACAATTTTTTTTTATTATGTGTTGCTGTCTGGCTTTAACAGCTTGCGGAAAAAGAATCAGTACCAGTAACCTACCGCAAAGCTGCCAGGATTTATTTAAACGGTGGGATGAATTGATTGTAAAGCTGGAATCTAACAGTAATATCCCCGCTTTCTATGTGCAATATGAAAAAGATGATCGAGCCATTATGCTAAATTCGGCTCAAAAAATTGAAATAAGCAAAAAAGTACGTATGTGTGAATATTTTAAGCACTCTATTGATAAAAAATTGCAGGCTTTGGCTTCTGATCCGCATGGTCTTGACGATCATATCCAAAAAATAGAAAAACAAAACAATTATAATTAGACTCAAAAAGCACCCAATATAACCTCTATTGTTGCTTCAAATAGTCACATCTCATCTGCTGCTTCATAAGCGCAATTTGGACAGGTAATTTATAGCGCAAAGCTACTCTACCCGCCTCAGTCTTATACTGATAATAGCCAAGCAGTACAGCAATCCAATCTTCTGCTACTGAACTTAAAAAGTTCGGTAAACTGACCAGCCATTCTTTGTTTTCTTTCTCAACTCTTTTTAATGCTATTATCATAAATTTATTTAATTTACTTGATGAGGATATATTACAATTGTAATTGAATATATATGATTAATTTTGTGATCTTATAGTAAAATTGCTATTTTTTGGTCATATTAAATTATAAGTTTTTAGCTTCCTCGTTAAACCATTTACCTATAATCATAACTAAGGTTCCAGTACAACAGCATTTATCGGATTATATTCTTTACTGTCCATTATTTTTCTCATGTAATTGATTTCCTTATCAGCTTCTTCCTGTTTTATCTGCATCAGACATTGTCCTTCACATTGCATTTTTGTAAGCCGAGAAGGTTTAATATCAAATATAGTAGTTGTAAAAAAGACCACCAAAATGGTGGTCGATAATTTGCACATTTCTTCTCCTTTGTAGACCGGCGTATTTGTTATGGCAAATATCTGTTATTGTGTATTATGTTATACAGATAAATTAATGCATACATTCTAACTTTTGTTTAAAATTTTTTTTACCTTGGGGAGAGTTAAAACACTGGCAGATAAAATACCTGGCTGTTGTAAAAGAAGAGAAGAATGCTGCTTTACCTTCATAATAAACGGCAAAAATAGGTTGGTTATTAATAATAGCGTATTTGGATATTACAAAACCGCTTTCTTTATGCATCCAGTCAAAACCGCGATCAGGTCGCTTTATTTTGGTTAAGCTGATTTTCATCACATTCTCCTGCTGTTATTGAGCCAGTTATTCTTATCCTGAAATTGTTATATCTATTGGTTCCCAGTCTTCACTATTTTTACAAGATAACCAACTAAGTGAGGTGTCTCCGATGTTATACTCGTCTTCATCAGTTGTAGAAATAACAACTCCATGGCTTTCAGAAAAAAACAGAACAATAAATCCGTATTCCGGATCCCTGCGAGCAACCGGATAGTTAATTCTTTCTTTTGAGGGTTTAACAATTTCCAGCATAATTAGCTCCTTTTTAAAAGTGATTAAATAGTGAGAGTTGCACTGTTACCGAGCTCTAAAAACTCAAATACACTTATTTTTAATAAATCTACTGTGGTTTTTAAACTCATTGCATTTCCGTTTATAGCTGCAATTTTTAAAAAAGACCGATAAACAATTTCAAGAATAATAAACAAGTATTTGCTTATCCTAAACTTATGAAGCCTGGCAATCTGGTCAATCATTCTTTTTGCTTCTTTTCACCGATACTGTTTCATAACGAAGTCATTTGTTTCTTTAACTTGTTCGATGGGTATATATTACAATTGTAATTAAATATATGCAATCAATTTTGTGATTATTTAAACTTAAAATCGATAATATTTTGATTATTAAAATGAATTAATTATTACTTTTGTGATTATTTGTTGTAAAAAAAACCGCTAATTGTTAGCGGTATCAAGTTAGAAGTTTTAGCCTCCTCGCCAGACCATTTTACCTAGTACTTTAAACTGGTCATATGTTTCTTGCGTTACATGCATAGTTTCATAATCTCGGTGATAGCTAATGATATCAATACCATCTTCAGAATTACGTAATTCTTTAATATATAACCTATTTTTAAATATTATTGCATATACACTGCCATCTACAATCTCTAAATCATTTATGTCTAGCAAAATCGTGTCCATGTCATAGAGTAAGGGCTCCATGGATTCACCACGAACATACATTGCTTTAAGAGATGACTCATTAAGACCTCTTCTCTGTAGCCAACTTTCTCTGAAGAGTAATTTATCCGGAGTATCACGAACTATCCAAGTTGCGTTACCAATACCTGCAGATAAACTGATATCATAATACGGAATTTTCACATACGCCCCTATATCGTTACTAATATTTTTGTCAGAATAACTACCAATTTCAGAGGACACCGGAACTACACTTAAATCTTTTACACCATTTAATAAATAATTTGGTGTAGTATCAAGAGCTTCTGCAAGCTCTATTATCCTTTTTGTGCTTTTATTTCTGCCTGTTTCTATTTGAGCGATTGTACTTTGTGGAACGCCCGCCATTTTTGCTAATTTAGCTTGTGAAAGATTTTTACTTTCACGAAGCTTAGCCAGACGTTCTCCGAATGTGGCCATAGATCGCTTTCTGGAAAAAGATTAAAATTTATCACATATGTGATAATGCTTCAATAATCTAAGCATATTGCGATTGTACTAAAATTTTAAAATGAAACTCTTTTGGATTGATAATTTAAAATAAAATATTACAATTCTGCTTGCTCATCATAATCATCCAATACCCCATCATTCATTCTGTCTAAATGCTTTTGTTTACTCAGTTCTTTCAGTTTACTATATGAAATATAGCTACAAATTTCAGATAAAGGGGCTTTCTCCAATAGAGAAAACACTGGTCTGAGTATTTCCTGAAAAACTTTTTCCTGCCGGTAATCGGGTGCAACAATATGTAATTTGATATTCATATTCGGTTGCAGTGCAAGTAAATCGGCCATTCTCAATAAACCAGAATATACTGAGGTCGTTTGCTCTATTTCGAACGCTCGAATAATTGAACGCCCTTTTAACCAAATAACATCTATTTGTTCAATCGTACTTAATGTCGTCTCATCATAATTAAGCGGTAATCTGTCCAATAAAGCTTCGGTATCTTTTTTCCATTCTTTTAAGACTCTGCTGCGATCTGCTTTAGGTAACCAAATTCGATGTCCCATACAAGCTCCTATCTGAGCCAGTAATGCCTGCATTTTAATTGATTCACGGACATCATTATTTATGCATATTTCATTATTTTCTAAAGATTCTTCATTTTCAGGTACAGAAACTTCAACAACTTTTTCAACACGATTTACGGTATGTTTTTTTAAATTTTTCAGCTCTTTTTCATCTAAAGGATATGGAAAAGGATTATTAGCCTGCATCGATAGCATCTCTGCCAATAACTCTCCGTCTTTATCATTAAGTTTATTTAAACTGTTTCGCAGAATACCAGTCCAGATACCACTGTTTTTAGGATATGACTGAGTAAAAGAAAGATGCTGCCAAATTTTATCGTCATGAATAGGGATTGAATCAGGCAAGGATAACCATACTTTTGTTCGCACATGAAAACGCAAAATAAACGGATCATTATTTTCTACAAAAATAGGAGTATTATCCTGAAATGGACAATTATCAATCACTTCAAGCAAACCACACCAGCGAGATAATCGAGTAATATAACAAACTAGGATATCTCCGGTTTTAAGCTTTGCTGCTAAACCGTGATGCTTGATACGAAAACCACTAACAGTTCTATCAGAATGAGTAAAAGCTTCATAGGTTTCCGGTGAAAAAAGATTTATGTAGTAAGTCATAAGTTATATCTTTTACAATTTTAAACATCATAACTATTTTATTTATATCTCACTTACTGGAATTACCATAGCAATTATCAAAATTAGTGCTAATAATTACTTTAAAGTTATTAGTGAAGTTGAGAATTATGCATATCAGATAAAATTTTGTTTATTTATATTACCTAAAAACAAAAGATATTGACATAAAAATATTAAATAACTAACAATAGTATCAACTCATTCTAATCATTTTCCGGATCAGTATAAGATTGTATTAACTTAAATAACGTGCCGTTTGTTCTAATATCTGCTGTAACGTTTCTGCGCTCAACCCTAATGCACGCATGCATAAAGCACAATCGGCCGCCTGAGTAATCCCCCACAGATATTGATTATTTTCTAACGGCCAGTCTGGCTGTAGTGCAGAATAGATTTCGTTAACCAGTTGCTGGATTTCGTTTTTGCTGGCAGCGGTATTGACATAGTAAAGACAAGCCTGATGGGTATATTGCTCCATCTGTCCCAGTACATTCAATGGCTGCTGATGCGGTTGCCAGCATATATTGTCATTAAGCAATGTCTGCTGTCGGTAATCAATGTTAATGCGTGAAGACAGATAGCGAAAATCCCAGCTTTCCTGATTAAGCACGCGACCGCAGGCTATGATTTCGCCCAGCATGAGCTGACAGTTATCTGCCAGAGTAATGTGCATGGTTTGTGTTAAAGCTGCATCACGATGCAATACCAAAGGATGAGGCAGATAGCATAGCCGGCTGTGTTCATGCAAGTAGATACGGGTATGCTGCTGTGCTTCCATAGCAGCCGGCATAGATTGCACCCGGGTAAATGCCTGGGTAAACAAATACAATTGGGTTTGTTCCGCCAGCTCTATATCAATTCCAATACTATCCCCTGCCAGTAATCCCGGTGATGAACTCATTTGTATCGCCGGCAAAGCCTGCGACCATACCGGTGATATCATTTGCGGTAAAGGCAGAATTTTAAGCGGTGGTGTATAAAAGCAACTGGCAAAGGTAGTCTGTCCGTGCCGGTTTAGCTGAGTAGATAGATGTAAACGGCTGTGCATTAACGTATCAGACCGGCTGGTTCGTCTGTGTTCTCAAGTAAGGCGTATTTTTTAATCCATTTGATTACAGTGTTAATACCTTCCTCTGCCATCAGATTGGTAAATACAAATGGCTGCCCTTTACGCATACGCTGTGAATCATGCTGCATCACTTCAAGGCTGGCACCCACATACGGCGCTAAATCAGTTTTATTGATAACCAGCAAATCAGAACGGGTAATACCCGGCCCGCCTTTGCGCGGAATTTTTTCTCCTTGCGCCACATCAATAACAAACAGCGTAACATCAGCCAGATCAGGGCTGAAAGTAGCTGAAAGATTATCACCGCCACTTTCGATAAATACTATCTGAATATCTGGAAAGCGTGCTGTCATTTCATCTACTGCTTCCAGGTTCATACTGGCATCTTCACGAATAGCAGTATGCGGACAACCACCGGTTTCTACGCCCATAATTCGTTCTGGTGGCAACAGGCTGTTTTTGGTCAGAAATTCAGCATCTTCCTGCGTATAGATATCATTAGTAATCACCGCAATACTATATTCCTGAGCCATATGACGGGTAAGTTTTTCAATCAGTGCAGTTTTACCGGAACCTACCGGACCGGCAACGCCGATTTTAATGTATTCACGCATGGTGTTCCTTCTGCATCGATTCCGTTTATTCGGATTGATACAGTATTTCACGACTAACTCAGCTGCTTTTATTCAGACAGAACAGCTTGTTTATTAAACAATCAGTTCAGAAGCCATTTCTGTCTGAACTGATTTTATCCGGGTATTGTTATCAGCCTGCAAACAGCATACCAAAACCAATCAAACCAATCACGCTGCCAGTAAACCGCAACACCCACTGATGTTTACTCATTACTGTACCCAGTACAAATCCGATGGCATGCAAAACCGCCGTTGCAATAATAAAGCCACAGGCATAACTGAATGCACCATGTGAGCCCATTTCGGCACCATGTGCGATACCATGAAACAAAGCAAACAGACCAACCAGCAGCATAGCGGCACCTGCCGGTACTTTTTTCAACCAGGCCGCAGCCAGCCCCAATACCAGTACGGAAGCGGCAATCCCCTGCTCCAGCATTGGCATTCGGATATCCTGCGCTCCCATCACAAATCCGGCAGTCATCACACTGACAAAGGTAACGGGAATCAGCCAGCGTGCTTTACCCTGAAAAGTTGCCGCCCATAAACCTACTGCTACCATAGCCAGCAGATGATCCCAGCCACTAAGCGGATGCTGAACGCCTGCCATCCAGCCTTCGGTAAGGTGTCCGGGATGAGCAAAGGCAAATGCCGGGGTTAATAATAACAAAGCAAATATTTTTTTCATGTTTTCCTCCAGTGTTGAGACATTAACTCATATACAAACGGCTATACAAACGCTCGTGCTGCATTGCCCGAATGTCCGTTGTCAGTGTTGTAGCGCCAAGTTGCTGTTGTTGCGGTTGCATACTTGCAATAACGATATGAGCTATTACTGCATGCAATTCAATTAACATTTCCTGTCCGGCCATCTGGCTGAGCGGTATCAGCTTAACCCCGTTGGTAATTAAACCTACTACGGCATTGTAATAAAATGCCTGCAATGCTGCCGCTTTATCCAGTTGCATGGACGCAGCAAGTAATCCAAATACCAGCGGGTAAAACCCGCGTACCTGCTGTGCTGCTAAAGCAGCCTGATAGGAAGCCACTATTGCTGCGCTGGTATGTGGTGCAAAAATTTTCAGCAGACGTATGCCGAGCTTATAACTACTTTCCCGTAATTCACGTGCGATTTTTGTCGCCCCTATTTGCCTGTCCAAAGATATCAGAGCATTCAGATTATGTTCAGTAGCAGCAGTATAAGCCAGAGACATGTAAGCACCATCATTATGTAACCAGTTTTGCTTTAGCTGTGTTTCAGCAAATGCTTTCAGTGTAACAGCATCATAAATAATGCCCTGCTGAACAAAAGTCTCCAGCCCTCCGGAATGGTTAAAACCACCGATTGGTAGCGTCGGGTCGGCCAGTTGCAGCAATAATCCTGCACGTGTCAGTGTTTCAATATCAATTTTTCGGTCTGAGCCGGACATATAGTGCAATTCATTAATGATGGTGATGACCGGTTATATCATGGCTATGGCTGTGTCCTGCACCGATACCCGGCGCTGAATTAGCTCGCAACTGTTCACTTAATCTTCGTTGCTGACGTGTCGGTGCGAATCCGGCAGCCTGCAGCCACTCAAATAAAGGTTTATCAAACGGCAACAGTAATTCATTACCATCCAGAAACAATGGTGTGTGTTTATTGCCGATTTCATAGCAGGCACGTGCCATTTCCGGCAAAGTTTGCGGAGCAAGTACCATGACTTCACTTAGCTCGATTTGCACTGCAATGACCAGCTGTTTATCCAGATAAACCACATCATCATGATGCAGTCGCTGCCCCTCTTTCAGCAGGCGAAAAGCAATTTCGCGCCCGCCGGCAGTTGTAGTACGGATAATGCGCCGGTCTGCTTCAAACCATTGCAGACAAACAGTGTCCAGCTTCTGAGTAGTAATCTGCTTCTTTTGCTCAAGATTTTTTCTCGTATCTAAAACGGCTTCAACTTTAATCATCATTTTTAAGCACATTCATACAATATTTATAAATAGATTCAGATAATTTCTTTGATCTATCTATTACATCGTTTTTAGACCAATCTTTATTAAATTGATAAAATCGGCAAAATTCTTTTACTTGCTGCAATTCCGATCTATTAAATATTTTTATCTTTTTTATAAGTTGATCATCTTTACACTCATTATTTAATTCTTTATCTAAAGGTAAAAGATTACCAATATTATGAGACCACTCCGTATCAATTTTTTGCGATTGAATATGCTCAATAGTAAATTTATTTACAGATAATTCATCAGTTGTTAATAAAATTTTTTCATAAGTTTTGAATATATATTGTATTAACTTTTTATCTTTCGTGAAGGTGTTTGAATACTTTAGTTCGATAAATTTCTTCTCAAAATTCTCATAAGGAATATCACTTACTTTATGATATAGATGCTCCGATATACTGTCTAAAATTATTTTTATTTCTCTTTTATCTTTAGTTCTTTTTAACTCTTGAGATCGTTTTGAATACATACTCTCCAATCCAGATGCTCTTGAAGAGGTAATAGCCGAAAACATAAAATGAAAAATCTCAATTTGCTTGACAATTTTTACAAGCTGATTCAAATTTATTAACTTTTCTTTGTAATAACCTAGCAATGTTGTCAATAGGGGATGTGGTTGCTTCACTCTAAAGTCTATAATTGCTCTCAATGAACTGTAAATGTTTATTTCTTCATTAAAATCTGTTACATTTGGAGAAATTATTTTTATGTAATTTTCTGCAAAAGCCAATAGATTTTTTAAAAAAATTTCATAACTACTTTTATTTTTAGGAATTTTATTTTGAAAAAGATTATATATTTTACTTTCAGTAGCAAAGGTATAATTGGCTATCCAAAAATGCCTGAAAAAAACATCTAAAGAAACTATATTGGCTCTTGAGTTTAAGATTGATTTTAGCTTTATCCAAGACTCTTTAGCATAATCACTAGGATGTGACTCATCTAAGACTTCAAAAATTTTATTTTTTATCAGATCTAAAGTTGATAAATCTTTTCCTTTAGCATTTAACGTTTCAAAAATAGTTTGTGCATCTTCTTTATCCTCAACAGTAATATAAATAGCACTACAACGAATGATTTGATCTCTTATTGCTTTTAAAAAAAGTAGAAATTCTGAAATACTGCCCTTTTTTGATAAAATATTATCTTTAAAAAATTTATAAGCATTAAATAATTTAAATTCTTCTGTAGTATTAAATTTTAATTCAGTATCATTTTTTTTATATTGAATTGCTTTTTGTAAAAAGGGTTTAGGAGATTCATTTTCTAATTTAAAAAAGTCTTGATAATCCGAATCTTTTCCTTCTACATATACATAACAACTATTAGCAAAATCATCATTATTGATATCGTATCCAATATGAGTTAATGCAGCCAGTAATATTGTAATTGTTGTTAATCTTTGTTGACCATCAACAATCATGAATTCGGTATCTTTTACATCATCTCCAACTAAGACAAAAGAACCTATAAAATAATCCCGTGTATTAAAAATTTCTTTCTCATAATCAAATTGCTCTGTAATATCTTTCCAAAACTCTTCGACTTGTTCAATATCCCAAGAATATTCACGTTGATACCTCGGGATAACATATTTTCTTTGTAATGTTAAAATGTCTTTAACAGATTTCGAATAAGCACAAAGTTTCATATCTAAATTTAACTCCAAATTAGTTTAATAATTATTAAAACAGAAAATATCGCTGCGCCAAAGCCACTTTATTTACTGGTTTACAGGTAATATGTTCGCCATTCACCCGCACTTCATAAGTTTCCGGATTTACGCTGATTTCCGGCATAGCATTATTGTGAATCAGGTCTTTTTTACCGATTGCACGACAATTATGCACAGGCAGAGTCTGTTTAGATAAACCGTATTTTTTGCGAATATCATTATCCACCCCTGCCTGAGAGACAAATAACACGGCAGTATCCTGAACAGCACGCCCCAGCGCGCCAAACATCGGCCGGTAAATAACTGGCTGCGGTGTCGGAATGGAGGCATTCGGATCACCCATACGTGCATAACTGATGCTGCCGCCCTTGATAATAATTTCTGGCTTAACTCCAAAAAATGCCGGTTTCCACAAAACCAAATCGGCAATTTTACCTGCTTCAATTGAGCCAACATAATCACTGATGCCTTGAGCAATAGCCGGATTAATGGTGTATTTCGCCAGATATCGCTTAATACGGAAATTGTCATTCGCACCTGTTTCTTCGGTCAGACGTCCGCGCTGCTGTTTCATTTTATCGGCAGTTTGCCATGTTCGCAGAATGACTTCTGCCACTCTGCCCATAGCCTGCGAATCTGAACTCATAATCGAAAATACACCCATATCATGCAAAATATCTTCGGCAGCAATGGTTTCAGGACGAATTCGTGAATCAGCAAACGCCACATCTTCTGCTACACTTTTATCCAGATGATGGCACACCATCAGCATATCCAGATGTTCGTCTATGGTATTAACTGTAAACGGACGGGTAGGATTGGTGGAAGCCGGTAATACATTCGGATACATCGCAGCCTTAATAATATCCGGAGCATGCCCGCCACCTGCACCTTCAGTATGAAAGGTATGGATTACACGGCCATTAATTGCCCGCATGGTATCTTCAAGAAAACCGCCTTCATTCAGCGTATCAGTATGAATTGCCACCTGTACGTCCATCTCATCGGCCACCCGTAATGATGCATCGATGACGGCGGCTGTAGCACCCCAGTCTTCATGGATTTTTAACCCAAGTGCTCCGGCATTTATCTGTTCACGCAGCGGCTCCAGAGTCCCACAGTTACCTTTGCCGAAAAAACCAAGGTTAACCGGCGCTTGTTCAGCAGCCTGTAACATTTTCTGAATATGCCATGCGCCCGGTGTGACTGTGGTGGCATTGGTACCATCGGCCGGACCAGTACCACCGCCAATCATGGTAGTAATACCCGATTCGATGGCATGAGTAATCTGTTGCGGAGAAATAAAGTGAATATGGGTATCAATCCCGCCTGCGGTCGCAATCAGGTTGGCACCATTATGCACTTCGGTAGCAGCACCAATAATCATTCTGGGGTGCACTCCGTCCATTGTATCCGGATTCCCTGACTGACCTACAGCAACAATTTTGCCGTCACGAATACCAATATCAGCTTTTACAATGCCCCAATAGTCCAGTATCAGTACATTAGTGATAACCATATCAAGCACATTTTCATTACTGCGCGTTGCTGTAGCCGACTGTGCCATTCCGTCCCGGATGGATTTACCACCACCGAATTTTCCTTCGTCACCATATGTAAGCAAATCACGCTCTACTTCTGCAAATAATTCGGTATCACCCAAACGTACTTTATCGCCTACTGTTGGTCCGTAGGTAGCAACATATTGCCGGCGGGAAATTTTCAGGCTCATAGCTGGTTTCT
Source organism: Snodgrassella sp. M0110 (assembly GCF_016101465.1). NCBI lineage: Bacteria > Pseudomonadati > Pseudomonadota > Betaproteobacteria > Neisseriales > Neisseriaceae > Snodgrassella > Snodgrassella sp. M0110. The sequence goes on from NZ_JACFQM010000003.1 coordinate 287,942, forward strand.
CTGTCTAAATAATTTGTATCGATTTTTCGGTAAGTTATTTTTGCTATTAATCAGAATATATACATCAATCTGTTATTGCTCAGACGGATAAATTATTCACTGTTTACGCTGCCATTTATGGCATTATGAAAACCAAATATTTTTTTGTGCCCGCCAAATTCCGTCAGTTCTACCGTTTTCGATTCTCCGGGTTCAAACCGGACTGCGTTACCGGAAGGAACATTCAGATGCATGCCGCGTGTCTGTTCCCGATCAAAATCAAGTGCCGGATTGGTTTCATAAAAATGATAGTGGGAACCCACTTGTATCGGACGGTCACCACGATTGATGACCACAATGGTCATTGTACGGCGGTTCTGATTGGCCATGATGTCATCTGCGGCCAGAATATATTCTCCCGGAATCATGCTGTTTCTCCTGAATTTGTTTTGAGCAGATATTATTTGCTGTTTAATAATAATTCGCCTGCAGCTAATCTCAGAATAACTGACGTTTATTTCAGCGGATAGGCTGATGTACGGTAACCAGCTTTGTCCCGTCCGGAAAAGTAGCTTCAATCTGGACTTCATCTACCATATCAGCAACACCTTCCATAACATCAGCAGTGGTGAGCAGTGTTGCTCCGTACTGCATGAGTTCGGCCACACTCATACCGTCCCGCGCAGCTTCCTGCAGCTGGCTGCTGATATAAGCTATCGCTTCCGGATAGTTCAGTTTTACTCCCCGCGCCCGGCGTCTGGCCGCAAGTTCTCCTGCCAGAAACAGCATCAGTTTTTCCTGTTCACGACTGGTTAAGTGCATAGTTTCTCTCTGTAAATTATTGGATTGATGAATTAATTTTAATATGACTTTATTATATATCTTAGATAGATTTATCTATCTTTGTAATATTGATAAATTTTATAAATGATCAGACTTAGAAAAATAATTAAAGATATTCTGCCTAAGATAAACCCGGTTTTATAGGCGGTACTATTTTTATCCACATTTGCAAAAGCATTTGTTACAGGAATAGTAAATATGGCACTCGACCATAGAAAATGTTTTATATATTTCATAATCGGATTAAATTTGAATAAAAAAATTAGCTTTCAAAATCCTTATTTAAACTCAAATTTATTAAACAAATGTTATAAAAACATAATAAACTTAAACAAAACAGTTTGTACAGTTAAATCGAAAATCCTTATATAAAAATGCCTGCTCTGATTACTTATACCGTAACAGAAGCAGGCATTTTAAAATATTTAATTTTTAAGTCTTTTAACTTGCTTTACACTGATTAAATCACCCCCTGAGCTTTAATCCGCGGCTGACTATCCAGCTTATTCAAAGCAGACAAATAAGCTTTGGCACTGGCGACGAGAATATCAGTATCAGCTCCCTGGCCATTAACTATATAGCCTTCGCGTGATAAACGTACGGTTACTTCACCTTGACTTTCAGGGCCAGCAGTAATCGCATTTACCGAATAAAGCTGTAAATCGGCAGAACTGTTAACTTTAGACTCAATGGCTTTGAATACCGCATCTATCGGTCCTGAACCATGACCGCTGGCCCGTTTTTCGTTTCCGTCCAGATTAAAAACAATTTCTGCCACCGGCTCTTCTCCGGTTTCACTGTGAATACTCAGAGATACATATTTGTAACGATCCGGTGCGCGGCTAACCAGCTCATCTGAAACCAGCGCATGCAGGTCTTCATCGAAAATTTCACGTTTTTTATCTGCAAGCTCTTTAAAGCGGGCAAAGGCTGCATTCAGTGCTTCTTCACTATCCAGCTCGATACCCAGCTCCTGTAATTTAGTCCGGAAAGCATTACGACCGGAAAGTTTACCCAGTGTAAGCCGGTTTGTACTCCAGCCAACTGATTCAGCAGACATAATTTCATAAGTTTCGCGGCATTTCAGCACTCCATCTTGATGAATACCGGACTCATGGGCGAAAGCATTTGCACCTACAATGGCTTTATTTGGCTGGACAGGATAACCGGTAACTGTAGAAACCATTTTTGAGGTAGGAACAATTTGTGTGGTATCAATATTGGTTTCCAGACCAAAAATGTCGTGACGGGTCTTCAGTGCCATTACTACTTCTTCCAGACTGGCATTACCTGCCCGTTCACCCAGACCATTAATAGTACACTCTACCTGTCGTGCACCACCACTTACTGCGGCCAGTGAGTTTCCTACGGCCAGCCCGAGATCATTATGACAGTGTGCCGACCAGATAACCTTATCACTGCCGGGTGTTTTCTGAATCAATTCACGGAAAAATGCTTCAGTCTGAAAAGGAATGGCATAACCGACTGTATCCGGAATATTGATGGTAGTAGCACCTGCTTCAATAACTGCCTGACAAATCTCGGCAAGAAAATTGATATCACTGCGCAATGCATCTTCGCAGGAAAATTCCACATCATCAGTATATTCACGTGCAATTTTTACTGCTTTAACTGCGGTTTCTTTAACCTGTTGCGGTTTCATGCGCAGTTTATGTTCCATATGCAACGGGCTGGTAGCAATAAAAGTATGAATGCGTTTGCGCTTTGCCGGTGCAATGGCTTCGCCGGCCTTACGTACATCTCGTTCATTAGCCCGTGACAGTGAACATACCGTGGCATTCTGAATAATTTCGGCAATACTGTGAATAGCATCGAAATCACCCGGACTGGCAGCAGCAAATCCTGCCTCAATGACATCTACACCTAACTTCTCCAACTGGCGTGCGATGCGGATTTTTTCTTCTTTGGTCATGGCTGCACCCGGCGACTGTTCTCCATCGCGCAGAGTGGTGTCAAATATAATGACTCGATTATTGGTACTGGTCATTCTTGGTCTCTCCAAGGTAGTGTTATTGTGTTGCATAAATGCATTGATATCCAGCGGCTTATTTTGTTTCTCAGCCATTAGAATAATTTTTTGTAACTGATTTAATGGTAATGAACCACGCTTACGCCATTTATAAATAGCAGCTGTAGAAGCAGCATTATCCGGATAATGTTGTTTGAGTGCTTCTGCCAAAGCATTGACGCCACCAAAATAGGCAATTAAGCGGTCTATATTCAATTGCATAACTGACCTTTTGTCCAATTTACTCATTTTATTGTGCTACAATATATTCCGTTAAGCTAATATACGTAAAATTAGACATTAAAGCAAGTTAAATTTATATTTTTCTTAATAGAATAATTTTATTTAGACATTTTGGATAAAAAAGAGATAATTATTTTTGAGCTTATACTTTTGATAAAAACCGCCGGTTTATCTTTCGATAAACGGCGGTTATCTGGTAACCGGATATGATTATGATTTGCCAGATATGCTTTTATGACAATACTAAAATCTCTTAATCTGCGGATACTTAATATTCTATAGTACTACCAAACAGTGGCTTAATCTTTATTACTTACTGTCACTGTACCATATACCATGAATATTTTCGTTGAGTCTGCCGAACCGGTATAACAGCCTTCACCGTCGCTGAGATAACACGCAAGTGCGGCAAATTCCCAGGCATCATCCATAGAAATCTCAAGTTTGCGAGTGGTGAGTTTTTCCAGATTATATTCTGTACCAAAATCTCGTACTTTTTGTGCAGCTACACGGAGCGATTCACTGACTGACGGGTGATCCCACCCCCATAACCAGGTATTGTCTTCAGTATTGTATGTACCAACTATTTGTACTGGGGCAGTTACCATCAGTTTTTTTTCATCATTGACAAAAGTAATCGTACCGGTATTAAGGTCTGAACTCCATTCGGCAGTATCAAGACCCCAAGTATCTACCGCTATCTGTGTGCGTAATTGTATTTCGTTATTTGCGCGTGCAATGGTAAGCTCTGGCTCGGAAAGTTCTGTTGTATGCTGATCAGTATTTTTTTCTTTTCCGCCAAAAAGTTTTTTTAAGAAATTACCCATGTTCTATCCCCTGTTTATAACACTGGTTAAGAAAAAATTATTTAATATATTGATTAATACAAATAATTGAACTAGATCATAATAATTATTAATCTCTAAACCATTTTATATAATTAAATAAATATAACATATATTTATTCACAATATTATTATATTTATTTATCATTTATCTTCAAGTACTTACCACTCTATCAGTATGCAAATCAGATTAAATTTCAGCATAAGCATCAATGATTTAATTTTTAAATTGATTATTTCCTAAAAACATTGATGCTCTGGCTGAAAAATGAATTTGATTTGTAAACAATTTAATCCATTGCTGGTTTTATTCGAGCCAGACTGCACTGAGCATACGTCCGGTTTTCCCGTCACGACGATAAGAAAAATAACGCTCCCGCTGCAATACAGTACATTCCGTTCCACCATATACCTGATGCACACCGGCATCTGCAAGAGCCAGCCGTGCCAGAGCATAAATATCAGCCAGATAGTGCTCATTACCAATATCCGTAAATGCAGTCTGCGCCTTTGGCTGTTTCAGACAAAACACCTCCCATACCTCAGCACCGACTTCAAAAGCCTCCGGCCCGATTGCAGGACCAAGGTAAGCTAATATTTCTAGAGGGTTAACCTGCATAGCCTCTACCGTATTCTGCAATACTCCGTTTGCCAGGCCGCGCCAGCCCGCATGTGCAGCGGCAACTACAGTTCCAGCACGGTCACACAATAATACTGGCAAACAATCGGCTGTCATAATCGCACAGGCTGCCGATTCACCGCGGTGACAAAAGCTTGCATCAGCATTGGCCGGTGTACCTGACTGCAATGCAGTTAACGCAGACACAGCATTAATAACATCTGCGCTGTGCACCTGATTCAGATAAGCCAGAGGTTTTGCTACCTGTTGTTGTACTAATGCACGATTATGCTGCACGGCATCTGCGTTATCACCGACATGTGCTCCGACATTCAATGAATTGAACGGTGGCTGGCTCACACCGCCCTGACGCGTTGTAAACAGGGTATGCACACTGGCTGGTGCCGGCCATTGTGCATTAAAAAAGACATTTTTATTCTGATTCAGACCGAGTGCCTGATTCATGTCCCATTGATTCATTCCTCTGTCCTATTCGCGTACATAAATAACATCCACATCATAATCATCGTCGTCCCAGTCATCATCTTCTGCTGCTTCCGCACTCAGTCGCTGCTGCCATTGGTCTTCGGTTTTAATGGAAGAGTCCCTGCCTGCCTGTAAACGCAGTACAGACAGTAAATGATAAATATCAGCCGGTAACGGAGCTTCAAATTGCATATTCTCCTGAGTTTGCGGATGAATAAAACTCAGCCGATAGGCATGCAGTGCCTGGCGTGCCAGCATTTTAATAGCGTCTCTGACTTCTGTTGTGGCGTGATGGCGCGGATTACCATAAACAGCATCTCCGGCAAGCGGATGTCCGGCAGCTTTCATATGCACGCGAATCTGATGAGTACGTCCGGTTTCCAGCTGACATTCGATATAGCTGAAATCAGCATAACATTCGAGTACTTTTACATGCGTAATGGCCTCTTTGCCGCCAAAAGGGACAACAGCCATACGGGTACGATTATGCGGATCACGTCCGATCAGTGTTTCAATTTTACCGTCAAACGGCACTACCCCGTCAGCAACTGCACGATAAGTACGTTTGACTGTCCGTGCCTGTAACTGACGAACCAGATGAGTTTGTGCGACTATGGTTTTGGCGACAACCATTAATCCGCTGGTATCTTTATCCAGACGGTGCACGATACCGGCTCGTGGTACCTGTGTCAGTGCCGGGCAATACGCGAGCAAACCATTGAGTAATGTGCCCTGCCAGTTTCCTGCTGCCGGATGTACAACCAGTCCAGCCGTTTTATTCAGTACCAGCACACTATCATCTTCATATATAATATCCAGTGACATAGCCTGTGGTATGAAAGCCAGCTGGCTTTCATCCTGCTGGATGGCTGCCTGTATGGCTTCGCCGCCTATCAGTTTATACTTGGGCGGGACTACGCTGCCATTGACTGTGACATGGCCGTCTTTTATCCACGCAGTCAGCCGGCTGCGGGAAAATTCCGGTGCCAGTTTTGCCAGTGCGGCATCCAGACGCAGGCCGGCCAGCTCATTAGGTACTGTCCAATTTTTATAACTTTGTGTACTATCATCTGCCGTAAAGGGCAAATCATCGTTATAATCGTCATCATTCTCTAACAAAGAAGTGTCTTTCATGAAAAATTTGTTTTTGGCGGTGGGCTTAGGCCTGTTACTGAGTGCCTGTGCCAGCAAAAGTACTGTAGATAAAGATTCCCAGATTACCCAGGACTGGTCAGTTCAGCGTCTGTACAATGAAGCACATGATGAGCTGATGCACCGTAATTATACTCATGCAGAGAAATTATACGAAATTCTGCAGGCGCGTTTCCCATATGGTTCTTATGCTGAACAGGCACAGCTGGATACGGCTTATGCTTATTATAAGGATGATGAGAACGACAAAGCACTGGTTGCAATTGAGCAGTTCCAGCGTCTGTACCCGCAACATCCCAATATGGATTATGCACTATATTTAAAAGCACTGATTCAGCTCAATGAAGATAAATCCTTTGTCAGCAAACTGGCAAAACAGGACTGGTCTGACCGTGATCCTAAAGCGAACCGTGAAGCTTATGCCACTTTTGCTCAGCTCGTACAATATTTTCCACAGAGCAAATATGCTGCCGACGCCCGTGATAAAATGCAGAAACTGCTGGATGCTCTGAGCGGGAACGAACTAGCGGTTGCACGTTACTATATGAAGCGCGGTGCATGGCTTGCCGCTGCCGGACGGGCACAGACTGTAATTTCTCAATACCAGAATACGCCAAATGTAGAAGAAGCTCTGGCAATAATGATTTCTGCATATACCAATCTGGGAGAACAGAAGCTTAGCGACGATACCAAACGTGTACTGGCGCAAAATTTTCCGAATAGCCCGTATTTACAAAAACCATGGCAGGATCATAATGCCATTCCATGGTGGCGTTACTGGAAATAACCGCCACATTAATATGACAATCTGTCTCAGACAAGCTACACTTCTTAATCAGGCCAATTCTTTGTATTGGTCTGATTTTTTCATATTTATACAATGAATTTGTTTGGAAAATATCATGAAATTAACTAGACCTGCTAAGAGATAAAAGAGTTGTAATGGCTGTTTATTAGTTAAAAATTATTTTATTGTTAATGATAGTCTATTGCCTATTTTTATGTAAATGAATGCAGCAAGATATGTTGCCTGTTTGGGGAGGGCTTAGCAGGTTTGCAGAATTATTTTAGTAAGATGTGTCAAAAACCTGATAACTTTCTGATTTAATTCAATCAGCAGGCAAGGAAAAAGTAGGAATATAGATCAAAGTAATAATGAGACGAAAAGGAATTCATAATCAAGTTTATGTGGCAGGCAATGGTATTAGTGAAGAAAATGCAAGACATTCAAATAAAATTACGGAATAATTAGAGATGGATAGAATTCAAATCAATGATTGAAAAGAAGAGATGATGCTGCTAAATCTTCCAAAGCGAATGATGATAATGAAGAAGATTTTACTATTTATATTAATTTTTATGAGTAACAATGTTTTTAGTTATGTTAGTCCAATAGAGAGGATGTTCATTGATATGGATAATACTATAAAACATAATTCAACTATAATAGATAAATTATCTAAAATTCTTTTAAAAAAAAATATTGATATTTTTCAGAAGGAATGGGAAGGTGAGGTGAATAAAAAATGCGAGTGGGTAAGTAATAATATTGATGTTTACCGCTTTGGTCAGGAGGATAAATTTAGTTATCCATTATGTTTACGTAGAGAACAAAATTCTTTTATTAATGAATTAATTTTATTGATATATCATAATAAGATACCAGTAAATATTAAATTACAAAAATACATCACTAAAATTCCAGAGCAAAAACAATATAATATTTATTTCAATCTATTAACAGAGAAATATGCTTCAAAATTTTGCAACACATTTTATACTTCAACAGATATTAATGATTGTATAAATCGTTTCCTTTTAACTCAATATCAGCCCGAAGAATATGGATTTAAGCTTACAGTGGATAAGAGTTATCTATATGATTCTCCAAATTTAAAAAATAAAACAAAAATATATTTAATTAGAGAGGATAAGGTAGAATTATTAAATTATAAAAATGATTTTTATGAAATTGAATATACAACAGAAAAAAATAGGAAAATTAAAAAATGGCTTCATTGTTCTGCTATTGATGCTTGTATCCTAAATTACTAAGACTAATAATTATTCTGTTTTATAAAATCTTTATCTATGATGCAGGGCTTTACACATCAAGTAATCTGTATTCATTTCATACAGCAAATACTCATTCAACAAGCAACAGATAAAATTGATGTCGATTTTTCAAATAGGAGTCAGCAATTTATTGAAGGATTTTTGTAAACTTATTTTGATGATTTTACTGAATTATTTATACCGATTTTATTTTTCATATTACTTTATTGACTACCTGCATAAACTATTTCTCCATGCTTTCCTTTTAAATAATTTATGTTCGGAATTTCTGCAGGTATCGTTTCTGAAATTGAAAAGTATGTTCTGATTATTATTATCCTGATTTCATATCAGAAAAATTTTTTATATTTTTGGTAAATATTCGCGTACTAACCATTGAATCTGCATCTGTGCATCCGGTAATGATTTTTGTAATTTTGCCACAGCCGCTTCTGTCAGTAACTGTCCGCACATGAATATATCAATAGCAGCATAGTGATGCTCAGGCCATGTATGTATACTGATATGTGATTCCGCCAATAACAATACACCCGTAACACCACCGCTGCCGCCGAAAGTATGAAAATGACTGGTAAGGATATGTGCCTGTGCTGCCTGCGCAGCCTGACGCAATAATTCTTCGATGGCAACAGCATCCTGCAACCAGTAACCATTTATTTGATAAACATCCAGTAAGCAGTGCTGTCCTATGCTACGATTAAGCTGTTTTATTTGTGCCATCGCCCGCTGCTACTATAATAATGCCCGCCCGAAGAGTTTGTATCTGTTTCATGTATGCCATAATTTGTCCATGTGAGTGCAATTAATATCATTGCAGCATAATAGATATTGTATTTCTTGGTTTTATTTAATTGACGATTTTCTGGTTTGGGCAGATTTATCAGACAACCAAAAGCTAACAAAAACATTCCTAGTGCATCAAATCCATAGTCATAATTAGCCGGTCCGCCGATCAATATTATAAAAATTACCGGTAAATTTAAAACAACAAATAAAGCTAACCAGAAATTAGGGTTATAAATATCAAACAGAGAATTTATAAAGGTTTGCCGGGACCATTTTCTGATATTGTCGGCATTAAAATCTTTTGCTTTAATGCCTTGATGTTCACGCACAATTTCAACAGCTTTATCCCGCTCAAGGGGTTTTGCTTTAATACTGATATTTTTATCATTTTGAAACCATGTAGCCACCAGAGATGCAGGGATAGTGCTGACCACAGACCATGATTGTTCGTTGTCTGTGAGCGTTGTAGATAGTTTATGCGCCTTGCAACCATAATCGATATAGTACATTCTATCGCCTGGAGCAACCTGCCAGTAAAATGCACCGGCAGCATACATTACATGGGCAGCATAATCATATAAAAACGGAATATCTTTTCTTTTCAAATCAACAGGTTGTAATGGTCCGTTTAAAATAGGCCAATCGTCCAGTGTTGAAGCCATTGCCCATTGATTATTTTCCAGCTCCAGCAGCCATAAAAAGCCTTTTTGGGGTGAGTAAAGCAGATATTCAGTCCAGCCAAGACTGTCTTCTTCCTCTGTCTCTTCACGCATAACCTGCACATACAAAGGTACATCCGGAAAAGCTATCTGTACTGGTAATTCCACAAGTATCATTGCACCCAGTACCCACCAGTCTTCATTGTTGATACGTGCTTTACTGCCAATTTTAATGGTTAACTGACGCTCATACCATTCACGATTTTCACTGATGTTTTTCTGTAATGCCGCGTCTTCACTCATATCCATCTGACTGCGGCAATACTGGCATAGTACGTAATCGGTTACCCCGCTTACCCAGAGAATTTCACCTCCGCAACTCGGGCATTTACCTCTTTTAGTACTGCCTTTTACATAACCGGCCTGGCTGCGTATCTGCTCTTTTCTGCGAGTGTTTTGCAGTTTCAGTGATTTCAGGGTTACTCCCCGACCTGCGAATACTTCAGGCTGTTGCTGACCGGATGAATAATCCAGCGTAATAAATGACAAACCATTACGGCAATCAGCTACCAGTGCTGTTTCAGAATTTGGCAGCGATACAGGTAACTCACCCTCAGCCACATACTGACCGCGGCTGGTTTTGTGAATATCAGCTACAGCATACCGACGTGACTGATACTTAAAAAATGTTTTGCCGATTTCCAGACTACTGAATTCGGGTAATTTTTCCTGACAGGCAGATGCCGGCTGCAAACGGGTAAAAGCAAACCGGTCATTAGTTTCAGACAGCCATGCACTGCTGCCATCGGCTAACAGTGCATGCCACTCATTCCATAAACCTGCTTCATAATGTACTTGTATACGCCCGATCAGAATAAATGACTTACCCTGCCACTCCCCGGTAGTACCGATTTGCAGCGGAGATAAATCATTCAGTACTGCAGAATGGCGCCCTGACTGAAGCAGTTTATTCTGATTAACTAATAAAACAGAATGACAATAGCCGCAAACCGCAGTGACAGCGGTCGCTGAACGGATTCCGATTTCAGCCCCGCAGCTGGGACAGCTTGTGTGCAGCAGATAAGAGGACGAACTATTCATACTGCGAATTAACCGGTGATTTTTTTGATAATCTCAGCTTTGGCAGTATCATAATCATTCTGACTAATCAGATTTTGCTCCAGCAATGTTTTCAGTTGCGCGAGCCGCGCAGTTAAATCTGAAGATCCGTTTTCAGTACTAACGGCCGGTGCAGTCTGTGCAGCCACCGTTCCGGTCAGACCTGAAGTCATCACAGTGGCTATATTCATACCCGCAGCCAGTCCGGCACCAATTCCGGCAATACCGCCTTCATTTTCCGCAGCCAGCGGAATGGCCTGTGCAGTCTGATACTGGGTATAACGTGTTATATCACCGACAATACCCATGCCGATACGCTCATCCAGACGCTTTTGCAGATTTTCCGGCAGAGTAATGCTTTCCACAGTAAACTTTTCCAGCTCCAGTCCGAGCTCTGCAAAAGCCGGTTTCAGTAATGTTATCATTTGCTGTGACAGCATTAGCTGGTTAGCAGCCATATCCAGAAAAGGAATAGAAGAATTGCCAAAAGCAGTGGCCATCTGGGTAATGACTAGATTACGCAGCTGCTCTTCCAGTGTTTCAGTTCGGTATTCTTCACAGACACCGCTTACTTCACGAAAGAAAACTGCCGGCTGGGCAATGCGAAAAGAGTACATACCAAACGAGCGTACAGCGATGGCACCAAAATCACTGTCGCGAATAGTAACCGGCTGTGCAGTCCCCCAGCGTCTGGATAATTGCTGACGCAGATTGAAAAAATACACATCCGATTTAAATGGAGACTGAAATAATTTACCCCAGTTTTTCAGACTAGTGAGTAAAGGCAGATTCTGGGTATTAAGGGTAAATGTGCCTGTACCAAACTGATCTGCAATCTGACCTTCATCCACAAAAAGAGCAGACTGTGCTTCACGCACCACCAGAGCAGCACCATTCTGAATTTCCTGATCCTGTAAGGGAAACCGCCACATTAACACTTCGGGGTCTGGATTTTCCCACTGGATAACGTCAATAAATTGTTTCTTAATGAAGCCACCCAGACCATTACTGCCAAAAATTGAATTCATTACCATTGTTCGTATCCAGTTTAAATAAAGTTAATAATTAACTTAATGCTGCAGCATTGAGAATACCGATAGCCACAGACAGACCAAAAAGCAGAATTCCGACTGCAATATTATTATTTTCCAATTCCTGATTAGCTTTAGGTATCAGCAGTGTAGCAATCAAATACACCAGAATCTGAATAATCATAGCTGCTATGCCCCAGATAATAAAACTGACCAGATTAACTGATTGCAGCATACTGGAAGTCAGAGTGATGCAAAAACCAATCATTGAACCGCTCAGAGAAACAGCACAGGCGATATTCCCCTGTTTAATTAATTTCAGCTCAGCTACAGGAGTAATACGCATATATAATAAAACAAACGCGATTAGCATGGATAGTGCCACCGCAAAGTATTTTAAATATTGGAGATATTGCAATAGAGGAATTGTCATTATTTATTATCCCGATTATTTCTGATGTTAAACATACCGTATAATAATTATTTTGTATAGTATTGAATTTACTTTAATATGCAAAAATTTAACATATGAATATAATTATTGCCTTATCAGTATATACAGTTTAGTCAGACAGGATGCCTCACAGCTGCCTGTGCCTGAAGCAGACAAAATGAATAAAAGGATAAACGGTGAATCCTGCTTTAATTGTATCGGTATTTGTGGTAGCCAGCTGCGGTCTGGCATATGAACTGATTATTGCTGCTCTGGCCAGTTATCTGCTTGGTGATTCGATACTTCAGTTTTCTTCAATTATCGGCGTGTACATGTTTGCGATGGGTATCGGTGCACATATGACACGCTATATTAAGGACAAAGATGCATTAAACCGTTTTATTGATATCGAAATTCTGGTGGGTATCGTTGGCGGTATTTCTGCGCTGCTGCTGTTTGTTCTGTTTGGCTTCTCTGAGACACCTTTTCGTTCGATACTGTACGGAATGGTACTGACCATTGGTATTGTTACCGGAATGGAACTGCCGCTGGTCATGCGGGTACTCAATTTACGGGAAGTTGAATTTAAAGAAGTCGTTAGCCGGGTGCTGACTTTTGATTATCTGGGTGCACTGGCTGTTTCTCTGCTCTTTCCTTTGATTCTGGCACCCAAACTCGGTATGGCCAGAAGCGCTCTGCTGTTCGGTATTCTGAATACGGTTGTTGCATTATTAACTGCACGGTTGTTTAAAAAAAACTTACGCCGCTACCGCAGCCTGTATCTGCGCGGTAATGTGGTTCTGCTTATTCTGATTCTTCTTTTCTGCTATGCCAATAAAATTACCGATAAGGCAGAACAGCATTATTTCGGCGATCCGGTCGTATACAGCACAGCCTCTCCTTATCAGCGTCTGGTCATTACAAAATGGCATAATGATACCCGTTTATTTATTAACGGCAATTTACAATTTTCTTCAATGGATGAAGCCCGTTATCACGAAGCACTGGTCTTGCCGGTAATGGAACAGAATCCTCAAACTGCCAGCGTTCTAATACTGGGCGGCGGTGACGGACTGGCCGCACGTGAAGTACTGAAATACCCTCAGGTTAAGCAGGTTACTCTGGTCGATCTGGATGCCAGCATGACTAAAGTATTCCGTAACTCTACTCATTTGCGCCAGCTTAACCAGAATTCATTGAATAATCCGAAAATGCATATTATCAATGCGGATGCGGCACAATGGCTGGAACACAATCAGCAGAAATTCGATGCAATCATTATCGATTTTCCCGACCCGTCTAATTTTTCTCTGGGCAAGCTGTATTCAGTTCCAATGTACCGGATGGTTGCACAGCATTTAAATCCGCAGGGCAATATCGTAGTGCAGTCCACTTCACCTTATTTTGCCCCGAATGCGTTCTGGTGTATTGTAAACACGCTGGAAACGGCCGGCTTAAAGACTCTGCCTTATCATGTTTATGTTCCGTCATTCGGTGAATGGGGTTATGTAATGGCAAATCAGAGCGGTGAATTTCTGATTCCTGATCATTATCAGGTACCAACACGCTATCTGGATGCCGATAGTACAAGAGAAATGTTTATTTTTCCGAAAGATATGCAACGCCGCTCTGTTGAGCCTAATCATCTGAATACACAAAAGCTGGTAGAGTATTTTGAAGCTGACTGGCGCGCTGTCATGCGCTAAAGGAATAGCAGAAATGAAAATCAGTCGCCGCCGTTTTCTCAACCATGTGCTCGGTGCCAGTATGGTAGGTCTAACCGGCTATGAGGCATGGCGCTATTTCAGACCAGGGCAACCGCCAGTCAGTATAGATTTTCCCGGTAAGGCAACCGGCCATGCTATTCGTGATGCCCGTATAAATGTCCCGGCAGAGATACCCAGATTCAGTGTGAATACTGCGATTGTCGGCAGCGGGGCGGCAGCTCTGGCTGCGGCGTGGCAATTATCCAGACAAGGCATGCAGGATTATATTTTACTTGACGGGGCTGAACGCAATGGCAATAACCGCGGCGAACAGCAGTTTGGCGTAAACTATCCGACCGGAGCCCATTATCTGCCCCTGCCTTCGCCTGAATCAGAACATATTCACGAACTACTTAGTGATTTACAGCTCTATCAGCATGGTGTCTATGATGAGCGGGCTTTACTTCAAGTACCCAATGAGCGTCTGTTTTATCAGCAGCAATGGCAGAACGATTTACTGCCGCATACAGATGCCGACAGTAAACGCTTTTTTCAGTTTGTACACAGGCTCAGTAGTCAGCGTGGTACGGATGGTAAGCGTTTATTCACTATTCCGCTTGATTTAGCCAGCATGGATAGCCAATGGCGCCGTCTGGAAAAAATAACATTTGCTGACTGGCTTGAGCAGCAAAACTATCGTTCGCCGACATTTTTATGGTATCTGGACTATTGCTGCCGTGATGATTACGGACAAAGTATCAGACAAATCAGTGCCTGGGCAGGTTTGCACTATTTTTGCGCGCGCGGTAATCAGCAAAATGAGCATGGCACAATAATGACATGGCCTGATGGTTTGAATGAACTGTCACAACGGATACGCACATTCTGCCGCCTGCATCCGGCAACCGGTCTGGCGAATATTAGTTTGCCGCGCACTCAGCCATATAGCATCAATGCCTTTGCTGTTTCAATTGAAGAGCATGATCAGGGTGTTCGCCTGCTTATCTGTACAGAGCGGCAACAATATTACTGGCTCGAGGCTCAGCATGCTGTATGTGCCATGCCACTTTATATTGCAGCCCATGTGGTTAAAGATATTCAGCAGTACGGATTCAAACCGGATATCCATATGCCGCAATATGCACCATGGATAGTGGCAAACTTTCTGCTGCGTGGTTTTCCGGCAGAACGCAAGGGCAGCAAACTTGCCTGGGATAATATCCTCTATCAGGGGAAAGGACTGGGTTATGTGGTGGCAACCCACCAGCAAATCCGGCAGGGTCCACCGGCCTATACCTCATTTACCGCCTATACTGCGCTGAATCATGATACCCCTGCTAATGTGCGCCGCTGGATGCTGTCTGCCTCAACCGATGAAATTTATCAATGTGCGGCCGCAGAACTCGAGCAAATCTATGGAGTTAAACTACGCCGGCGTATGTTGCAGGCGCGTTTAAGTTTACGTGGCCATGCCATGGCTGTACCGCAACCGGGCTATCTGTCCAATCAGGGTTTACAGTCACTGCGTACTTATACCGGTCGCTTACAGTTTGCACACAGTGATTTATCCGGTTATTCGATTTTTGAAGAAGCCTGCTACTGGGGTAAACG
Organism: Snodgrassella sp. M0110; assembly: GCF_016101465.1. NCBI lineage: Bacteria > Pseudomonadati > Pseudomonadota > Betaproteobacteria > Neisseriales > Neisseriaceae > Snodgrassella > Snodgrassella sp. M0110. Next base: position 303,559 of record NZ_JACFQM010000003.1, read on the forward strand.
TGCGGCAGTTCAGATACTGGCACAACACTAATATGCGGTATCAGAACAAACAAACAGCCTGCTGCCAGAAATATGGCAGCAGGCTGTTTGATTCAGATAACAAAGTTTCTAAACTTCAAGATAATCCATAATACTTTGTGCCGCATCACGACCCTCGGCAATAGCAGTAACCACCAGATCAGAACCACGGGTAATATCACCACCGGCAAAAATTCTGGGGTTGGCTGTCTGCTGTTTATATTCACCACAGGTCTGAATCCGGCCGCGTTCATCCACAGTAACACCAACACTGTTTAACCAAGGCATACTGTGCGGAGCAAAACCAAACGCCACAATCACCGCATCGCAGGCAATCACTTCTTCACTGCCGGCAACAATTTCAGCACGCCGGCGCCCGCGTTCATCCGGCGCGCCCATTATGGTTTTTACTACCTGAATACCGCTTACTGTACCATCAGCATCAGTCACTACTGCCTGTGGCTGCACATTGAATTTGAACTGAACACCTTCTTCACGCGCATTATTGAATTCTTTTTTTGATCCGGGCATATTGGCCGCATCGCGGCGATAGGCACAGATAACCTCTTTTGCCTGCTGACGTAAAGCTGTACGCACACAATCCATGGCAGTATCACCACCGCCAAGAACCACTACGCGTTTATCGGCCATAGAAACATAATCTTTACTGGGAATATTCAGCAAATGTTCGGTATTGCCGATTAAATAAGGTAATGCCAGATAAACACCAGCGGCATCTTCATTTTCAATACCTGCACGCAGCCCCTGATAAGTACCTACACCCAGAAATACCGCATCATACTGCTGTTCCAATTCCTGCAGGGTAACATCTTCACCTACTGTTACCCCCAGTCTGAACTCAATACCCATATCAGTCAGTACATGACGGCGGCGCATCATCACTTCTTTTTCCAGTTTAAAAGCCGGAATACCGAAAGTCAGTAAACCGCCGATTTCTGTCGCCCGTTCGTAAACTGTAACATCCACACCATTGCGAATCAGTACATCGGCACAGCCCAGCCCGGCCGGACCGGCACCGACTACCGCCACTTTTTTGCCTACTTTTTCCACCTTACTGATATCAGGATGCCATCCCTGTGCAAAAGCCTGTTCAGTAATGTATTTTTCAATGGCTCCAATCGTAACAGCTCCGAATTCAGCATTCAGCGTGCAATCACCTTCACACAAGCGGTCTTGCGGGCAAACCCGTCCGCAGACTTCCGGCAGACTGTTGGTAGAGTGTGCCAGTTCAACTGCTTCGATAATTCTTCCTTCATTGGCCAGTCGCAACCAGTTGGGAATATTATTGTGTAAAGGACATTTATTCTGACAGTACGGATTACCACAGGCCAGACAGCGGTCTGCCTGGGCAATAGCCTGTGCAGTAGTAAACGGCTGATAAATTTCCGCAAACTCATGCCGACGTACAGTCAGCGGTTCTTTCGGGGGATCCACACGCGGCACATCAATAAACTGATAAACATTTTCGCGTTGACTCATCTGGTGTTCCTTGCAATATTTCTAATTATTTCTGCATTATCCGGCGGGCTTACTGGGTCACTGCACGCAGTTCTGTAACTGTACGCGGCTTATGTCCCAGTAACGCATCAACATCATTGGCTTTCGGTTTAACCAGCACAAAACGGCTGACATAATTATCCCATTCTGCCAGAATGCGCTCCCCTAACGGACTGTGGGTATTCTCTACATGCTCGGCAATTAACCCGCGCAGATTTTCCTGATGCATAGTTAATTCACTGATATCCAGCCCTTCCACCAGCTCCGGATTGATCCGCTGTTTAAAGCAGCCGTCTACATCCAGTACATAGGCAAAGCCACCGGTCATACCGGCACCAAAATTAATTCCGGTTTTACCGAGTACGCATACCACACCACCAGTCATATATTCACAGCCATTGTCACCAATGCCTTCTACGACCACCGTAGCGCCGGAATTGCGCACGGCAAAACGCTCTCCGGCCTTACCGGAAGCAAAAAGCTTGCCACCGGTAGCACCATACAGACAGGTATTGCCGATAATTGTCGTGTCTTCAGGACGGAAAGCTGTGCCGCCGTGCGGATGAATCACAATTTTGCCGCCGGCCATACCTTTACCCACATAATCGTTGGCATCCCCGGTGAGATATAAATTCACTGTTCCGGCCAGCCATACGCCAAAACTTTGTCCGGCTGTTCCGGTCAGATAGATATCAAAACGCTGAGGCACGTGACCGCGATTACCGTAAGTTTCCGCAATCCGGCCGGACAATGAGGCACCTACTGAACGGTCGGTATTATTAATATCATAATTTAATTCAACATCCTCACCGCTTTGTATCGCATCGCCAATATCCTCCATGATGGTACGGTTAAGGCGTCCCGGATCAAACGGAGGATTGGTCTGCGTACAGTAGCGTGAGCTGCCATCCGGTACTTTCGGGGAATACAGCAGCTTGCTCAAATCCAGCGTACCTTGTTTGGGCGTAATTCCGGAAACAATTTCCAGTAACTCAGTACGGCCGATTAAATCAGTTAACTGAGTTACGCCGAGCTGCGCCATAATTTCGCGGACATCCTGTGCGATGAATTTGAAATAATTCATTGCTTTTTCAGGCAGGCCGTGGAAATGTTCATGGCGCAGAGTATCATCCTGTGTCGCTACACCGGTAGCACAGTTATTCAGATGGCAAATGCGCAGATAGCGGCAGCCCAGTGCAATCATCGGTCCGGTACCAAAACCAAAACTTTCAGCCCCCAGAATAGCTGCCTTCACAATATCCAGCCCGGTTTTCAGACCACCGTCAACCTGTAAGCGCACTTTATGGCGCAGATTATTTTCTACCAGAGCCTGCTGAGTTTCAGCCAGACCCAGTTCCCACGGGCTGCCGGCATATTTCACACTGGTTATCGGACTGGCACCGGTACCGCCGTCATAGCCGGAAATAGTAATCAGATCGGCATATGCCTTAGCCACACCGGTAGCAATCGTCCCCACACCCGGTAAAGACACCAGCTTAACTGAAATCAGCGCACGCGGATTAATCTGTTTCAAGTCAAAAATCAGCTGTGCCAAATCTTCAATTGAATAAATATCATGATGCGGTGGCGGCGAAATCAGCGTAGACCCGGGTACGGCAAAGCGCAGCTGAGCAATATACGGAGTCACCTTATCGCCGGGTAACTGACCACCTTCGCCCGGCTTGGCACCCTGTGCCACTTTAATCTGAATAACATCAGCACTCATCAGATAAGCCGGTGTTACACCAAAACGGCCGGAAGCCACCTGTTTAATCCGTGATACCCGTTCAGTGCCGTAGCGGTTCGGATCTTCGCCACCCTCTCCTGAATTAGAGAAACCGCCCAGACGGTTCATCGCAGTAGCCAGCGCTTCATGCGCTTCCGGACTCAGTGCACCGATAGACATTGCCGCACTGTCAAAGCGCTTATACAGATTTTCTGCTGCTTCTACCTGTTCCAGTTTAACCGGCGTTGCATTATCAGTTTTCAGACGCAGCAAATCTCGCAGCATAGCAGGCGGACGGTGGTTAACTGCATCTGCATAGCGACGGTAACGGCTATAGTCTCCGGTATTTATGGCCGCCTGCAATGTATTCACCACCTCAGGATTATAGGCATGATATTCACCCTGCGGCTTGTATTTCAGATAACCGCCGATTTCCAGTCCGCGGCTTTTCTGCCATGCCCGCTTGTGAAGCCATCTGAGCTCATCATCCAGCTGGGCAAATGTTGCACCTTCAATCCGGTTAATCATATTCTTAAAGCATAACTGCATCACTTCGTGATGAAAGCCCACAGCTTCGAACAAACAGGCACAACGATAGGAAGAAATCGTTGAAATACCCATTTTGGAGATGATTTTATACAGCCCCTTGTTAATACCGTTGCGGAAATTCAGCATTACCTGCCGTAATGGTTTGGTAATTGCACCAATGCTAACCATTCTGGCCAGACTTTCATACGCCAGATACGGATATACTGCCGTGGCACCCAGACCAATCAGTACCGCAAAATGGTGCGGATTACGTGCCGAGGCAGTTTCAACAATAATATTGGCATCACAGCGCAAATTGGTTTCGACCAGACGCTGCTGAATGGCACCGACACTGAAAACAGCAGGAATAGCAATAGCATTCCGGCTGACATTGCGGTCTGATATCACCAGCAGAACAGCACCGTTTCTCACAGCAGCCACAGCTTCATCGCATAAATGTACCAGCGCTTCCTGCAAACTGGTTTCATTCGGGTTATAGACAGCATCCAGATGATGATGCTGATAATGCTCAGCTGATAACTGCAATAACTGCTGCATATCAGAGTACAGTAATACCGGCGATTTAAAATTCACCCGGTGTGACATTCCCTCAGCTTCAAAAAACACACTCATTTCGCGCCCGATACAAGTATTCAGGCTCATCACATGTTTTTCGCGCAAGGGGTCAATCGGTGGATTGGTTACCTGAGCAAAATACTGACGGAAATAGTCGTACAGTACCCGCGGCCGTTGTGACAACACCGCAAATGGCGTATCGTCACCCATTGATCCTACCGGTTCCTGTCCGTTTTCTCCCAGTATCCGCACCACATTTTCCAGCTCTTCCATGTCATAACCGAACAGTTTCTGGTAAACCAGCAACTGGTCTGCTGACAAACTGGAGGTACCGGCCTCTTCATCCGGCAGTTTTTCAAACGGAATCAGCGATAATACATTTTTATCCAGCCATTCTTTATACGGATGCCGGGTTTTCAGCTCAGTATTGATATCCGCTGAATGCATCAGCCGGCCTTCACGCGTATCAATCACCAGCAACTCACCCGGTCCGACACGGCCTTTTTCCAGTACTTCATCCGGTGCGTAATCCCAGATCCCCACTTCAGAAGCAATCGTAATCAGTTTATCCTGAGTAATAACATAGCGCGCCGGCCGTAAACCATTTCTGTCCAGCGTACAGGCCGCATAGCGGCCGTCACTCAGTACAATACCGGCCGGTCCGTCCCACGGTTCCATATGCATGGAATTAAAATCGTAAAATGCACGCAAATCCTCATCCATATCCGGATTGTGCTGCCATGCCGGCGGTACCAGCAGACGCATAGCCCGAAACAAATCCATACCGCCATTCACAAACAGCTCCAGCATATTATCCAGAGAGCTGGAATCCGAACCGGTTTCATTTACAAACGGCGCAGCAGTCTGCAAATCGGGAATCAGCGGAGTATGGTATTTATACGAGCGTGCGCGCGCCCAGGCACGATTCCCTGAAATAGTATTAATTTCACCATTGTGTGCCAGATAACGGAATGGCTGAGCCAGCTGCCAGCGTGGCAATGTATTGGTTGAAAAGCGCTGGTGAAACAGACAAATAGCACTTTGCATGCGCAAATCAGCCAGATCAGGATAAAACCGTGGTAAATCCTTGGGCATACACAGCCCTTTATAAATCATCGTCTGATTGGATAAGCTGCAAATATAAAAATCACGATGATTAATCCGTTTTTCAACACGCCGGCGAGTCATAAACAGCCGCCGTTCCAAATCACGCGGCAGCCAGCCGGCAGGCGCATTAACAAACACCTGCTGAATATAAGGCATATCCGCCAGAGCAATGGAACCAAGCATTTTCGGATTGGTGGGAACAGGCCGCCAGAATGAAATATTCAGCGTTTCACGCGTCAGTTCTTCCTCAATTATTGCTTTATATTCTTCTAGCAAAGCCTCATCACGGGGAAAGAAAATCATCCCTACGGCAAAGTTTTTGGCCAGCGTAATTCCTTCTTCTTCGGCAACAGCCTGAAAGAATTTTTTCGGCATTTGCAGTAACAGGCCACAACCATCACCTGTTTTGCCATCCGATAAAATCGCACCGCGATGCTGCATGCGTGACAGCCCAAGAATTGCGGTACGCACCACCTTGTGGCTGGCTTCGCCTTCAATATTGGCAATTAATCCAAAACCGCAGTTTTCTTTTACCAGAGAGTGGTCATATAAGCTGGACATCGGGAAACCTCATTTGCTGCACTAACTGCAAAGCACAAATTAATTAGACAAGGTAACAAACATACAAAAATTTACCTATAAGCGTCAAAACCTTTTTTCTCCGGCACCGCAAAAAAAACTCTGTGATTTCATTTAAATTTAGATTAAATCACTACGATAATCCGTTTTACTGCGTATAAAAATGGAATTGAGTACAATATCTGCTATTTTTCACCAATTTAGAGATAATTAATAATAACTGTCTAAAAGGCTAAAAAAATTGCCAAAAGCACAAATTATGCTATTGGCAAATTATTTTAATTGAGAATAATAATCAATTATTATTCTAATTCAACAATATAAAATTATCTGATTTAATTATTTCCGGCTTTAAATATAAAAAAACAGGCGCATCCTGTTTTTATACTTTTCCGCTGTAATGAATAAAAAAGGGAGATGCCGGCATCTCCCTGATAAATATTACTCATTAACGACACCCGCATGTTCAGCCTGAACATCAGCATGATAACTGGAGCGTACCATGGCACCAATGGCACCATGCTTAAAGCCCATCTCGTAAGCACGCTTTTCAAATTCCTTAAACTGCTGCGGCGTAACATAACGCAATACCGGCAAATGGCTGTTACTTGGCTGTAAATACTGGCCGATGGTAATCATTTCCACATCATGAGCACGTAAATCCTGCATAACTTCCAGAATTTCCTCATCACTCTCTCCCAGCCCTACCATCAGACCGGATTTGGTCGCCACTTCCGGCCTTAATGCCTTGTACTGTTTCAGCAGTTTCAGTGAATGCTGATAATCGGCTCCGGGGCGAGCCTGCTTATACAGGCGCGGTGCGGTTTCCAGATTGTGATTCAGTACATCCGGCGGTGTCTGTGCCAGAATATCCAGCGCAGTATCCAGACGGCCGCGAAAATCAGGCACCAGCACCTCAATCTGTGTATGCGGGCTGGACTCGCGGATGGCAGTAATGCAGTCGGCAAAATGCTGTGCCCCGCCATCGCGTAAGTCATCACGGTCAACCGAAGTAATCACCACATAACGTAAATTCATTGCTTTCACTGAAGCAGCCAGATGCTTTGGTTCCTGCGGATCAAGCGGATTAGGACGGCCATGCCCCACATCACAGAACGGACAGCGGCGGGTGCAGATATCACCCATAATCATAAATGTTGCCGTACCTTTGCTGAAACATTCACCAATATTCGGACAGCTGGCTTCTTCGCATACAGTATGCAGCTTCTGCTCACGCACAATGCTTTTAATTTCAAAAAACTTCTGGCTGCTTGGCAGCCGTGCCCGTATCCATTCCGGCTTTTTCAGTTTTTCTTCCAGCGGCACAACCTTAATCGGAATGCGCGCAGTTTTTTCCGCACCTTTATGTTTTACCCCTTGGCTGTTATCTTGATTCATAGTACAACTTTCTGTGTAGATTTCCGCTCAGGCGGCGGTGCATTCAATTCTAAAGTCAGGTAGCCGGTTAAACGCTCAGCCACATCGGCCAGCTCAGGACAGGGCTTAACAAAATCCGCTATCTGGGTCATATGCAAACCGGCATAACCGCACGGATTAATATGTGTAAACGGAGTCAGATCCATATTCACATTCAGTGCCAGCCCGTGATACACCGCGCCTTGTTTAATACGCAGACCAAGCGAAGCAATTTTCTGCCCGTTCACATAAACACCGGGACGTTTCGGATCATTTACCGCTGTAATTCCATAATCAGCCAGCGTAGCAATAATACTGTTTTCCAGCCGGCTGACCAGCTCGCGCACAGTAATATGCCGGCGCTTGAAATCAATCAGCGTATATACCACCAGTTGCCCAGGACCGTGATAGGTAACCTGTCCGCCACGGTCAATCTGCACAACCTCGATATCATCATGCACCAGTATATGTTCGGGCTTACCAGCCATACCCAGAGTAAACACCGGCGGATGTTCAACCACCCATAATTCATCTTCAGTATCAGCCGTACGCTGTGCAGTAAATTCCTGCATAGCCGCAAAAACCGGCTGATAGGTGCGCAAACCCAGCTGCACCACTTTCATAGTACAACTTTCACCATCGGATGGCTGCTTAAAGCACGATAAATATTATCCAGCTGTTCCTGATTTTCAGCACGAACCACCACCGTTGCACTAATATAATTGCCCTTACTGCTCGGACGGGTATTAATATTTTCTGCCGCTGTATCCGGTGCATGCTGCTGCACCACCTCCAGCACTTTAGCCTCAAATTCCGGATGCTGTGCACCCATTACCTTAATCGGGAAATCCAGCGGAAATTCAATAATACTGGTTTTCAGATTATCACTCATTTCTGTACCTTTCCTGTCTGCTCACGTTTGTACCATGTAAATCCCATGCAAAACAGGCTTATTCACGTAAATTTTTTTAATCCAAAGCTAAGAACAGCTGCACAGCCAGACTAAACACCTGTTTTTTGTGCCAGATAGGCCTGTAATCCCCGTTCACGCAACACACAGCTCGGGCATTTACCACAACCGCCCTCTATACCATCATAACAGGTATGTGTGTGTTTCCGTACATATTCCAGATAGCCCAGCTCATCCGCCAATGCCCATGTTTGCGCCTTATCCAGATACATCAGCGGCGTTATCAGCCTGAATTCATAATCCATAGCCAGATTCAGCGTCACATTCATAGACTGGACAAACACATTACGGCAATCAGGATAGCCGGAAAAATCTGTTTCACAGACACCGGCAATAACATCATGAATACCCTGACCCTTAGCGAAAATAGCTGCATACAGTAAAAACAGCGCATTCCGTCCGTCGACAAAAGTATTGGGCAACCCTTCAGCCGGTGCCTCAATCGTCTGCTGTTTATCCATCAGCGCATTATGGGTAATGCTTTGCAACAGCGACAAATCCATTACTGTCTGTGCTACACCCTGATCCTGTGCAATCCAGCGTGCTTTTTCTAGCTCAATCGCATGACGCTGACCATACTGAAACGTAATCGTCTGCACATTCTCACGCCCGTAAGCAGCAATAGCCTGCAACAGACAGGTAGTTGAGTCCTGACCGCCGGAAAAAATTACCAGAGCCTTAGAATATTGTTTCATTATCCAGATTCCTTAGTTTTGATTTCAGAACCAGCCGGAAAGCCCTCTTTCCGGCCGTCTGACGTGGGAGGTTTGCGAACCACGCAGTCATTTATTACAAATTATAAAACATTTGCCCTCTTATACTGACAGTTTGGTCACGAAAGCGTGTAAAACAGGTAAAATAACCGGCTTTATTGCTGATATTTCAAATACACAAACATGTTGGTACTGGGAATAGAATCTTCTTGTGATGAAACCGGCGTCGCCCTGTACGACAGCACGCTCGGTCTGCTGGCTCATCAACTGCATACACAAATTGCCATGCATGCAGAATATGGCGGTGTTGTGCCCGAACTGGCCAGCCGCGATCATATCCGCCGGCTGACACCGCTTACTCAGGCCTGTCTGCAAGAGGCAGATAAAACATACAGTGATATCGACGCTATTGCCTATACTCAGGGACCGGGTCTAGGCGGTGCACTTTTGGCCGGTGCAAGCTTTGCCAATGCTCTGGCATTTGCCCTGAACAAACCGGTTATTCCGGTACATCACCTTGAAGGACACATGCTCTCGCCATTACTGAGCGAAGACAAACCTGCCTTTCCCTTCGTCGCCTTACTGGTTTCCGGCGGCCATACCCAGTTTATGGCCGTAAAAGGGATTGGCGACTATACCCTTCTGGGTGAAAGCATCGATGACGCTGCCGGAGAAGCTTTCGATAAAACCGCCAAACTGCTTGGCCTGCCTTATCCTGGCGGTGCCAAACTGTCAGAACTGGCCAGACTGGGACAACCGGGCAGCCTGCATTTTCCCCGCCCCATGCTGCATTCACACGACTTAAACATGAGTTTTTCCGGTTTAAAAACCGCAGTATTGACCGCAGTAAACAAAATCCGCACAGAAACAGGCTGTAAAGAACAGCTTCCTGAGCAAATTCGCAATGATATTTGCCGCGAATTTCAGAACGCCGTAGTAGATGTACTCACCAGCAAAGCCAGACAGGCATTAAAACAAACCGGTTATCAGCAGCTGGTTGTTGCCGGCGGTGTCGGCGCAAACTGGCAGTTACGCCAGAGCCTCAGCAACTTGCCGGGAATACAAACATTCTTTCCGCCAATGGCCTACTGCACAGATAATGGCGCCATGATTGCTTTTGCCGGTGCCATGCACCTGAGCAACGCACAGCCTGCTGCCAGTTTTAATGTAAAGCCGCGCTGGCCACTCAGCCAGATTGTTCAGTAATACCGTGCACCCTCGCACGGTTAACCGCACAGATTAATATGATTGAAATTAAAAACCTTAGTTTACAACGTGGTAATAAACAACTTTTGAATAATGCCAGCCTGACAATCTATCCGGGTCAGCGTATCGGCCTGATTGGTAAAAACGGCACCGGCAAATCCAGCCTGTTCGCTCTGATTGAAGATAAAATCAGCCATGACAGCGGTGATATCCGTTTACCCAAACACTGGCAACTGGCCACTGTCAAACAGGAAACACCGGCACTGGATATTCCCGCCCTGGACTATGTTTTGCAGGGCGACAGCGAATTGCAGCAACTGCAACAGCTACTGCAACAGGCCGAAGATGAAGACGACGGCTTCAAACAGGCAGAATATCATGCAAGGCTGGATGAAATCGGCGCATACAGTGCACCGGCACGTGCAGCCAAACTGCTCAACGGTCTTGGTTTCTCACAGCAGGAACAACAGCAACCGGTAAAATCATTCAGCGGCGGCTGGCGTATGCGCCTGAATCTGGCTCAGGCACTGATGTGCCGTACGGATTTACTCCTGCTGGATGAACCTACCAACCATCTGGATCTGGAAACAGTATTGTGGCTGGAACAGCATCTAGCCGGTCTGGATACTACCCAGATAATCATTTCGCATGACCGTGATTTTCTGAATGCCACCACCACTCAGACAGTTGAACTGACACAACAGCAGCTTATTCTCTATGGCGGGAACTATGATTTTTATCAGCAGGAACGTGCACAGCGGCTGACTCAGCAGCAGGCTGCCTATCTTAAACAGCAGGCTCATATTCAGCACTTGCAATCCTTTATCGACCGCTTTAAAGCCAAAGCCACCAAAGCAGTACAGGCACAAAGCCGAATCAAAGCATTGGCACGGCTTGAACGCATTGCCCCGGCACATCTGGACAGTGAGTTTTCGTTTCAGTTTGCGCAGCCTGACCATCTGCCCAATCCGTTGCTGAAACTGGAACACATTAATCTCGGCTATGGCGACAAAACCGTTCTGCACGATATCGACCTCTCAGTTGAATCCGGAGCACGTTACGGTCTGCTCGGGGTAAACGGCAGCGGTAAATCCACTCTTATCAAAGCCATTTCCGGCAGCCTGAAACCACTAAGCGGTCAGATTATCCGTGCGGAAAAACTCAAAATCGGTTATTTCGCCCAGCATCAGCTCGAAACACTGCGTGCAGACCAAAGTCCGGTCTGGCATATCCAGCAGCTGTCACCGGCCGTACGCGAACAGGAAATCCGCAACTTCCTCGGTAGCTTTGCCTTCATCGGAGATATGGCTTTACAACCAATCGCCCCCTTTTCCGGCGGTGAAAAAGCCCGTCTGGCACTGGCAATGATAGTCTGGCAAAAACCAAACCTGCTGCTACTGGATGAACCGACAAACCATCTTGATCTGGACATGCGCCATGCATTAACTGTAGCATTACAGACGTTTAAAGGCGCACTGATCGTAGTCTCTCACGACCGCAGTCTGCTTGAATCCACTACTGATGCCTTAATTTATCTCAGTGATGGCGAACTGAAACACTTTGATGGTGACCTCAGCAATTACCGCCAGTGGCGTTTAACTCAGGATCAGCATAACGGTGAACAGCCGCAGGATTCGCGTGATAACCACAATCGCAAAGAGCAGAAACGCATTGAAGCACAACAACGTCAGCAGCGTGCCCGTCTGATTAAACCGTTATTGAAAAATATCGAAAAAGCCGAACGGGATATGGGAAACTGGCAGCAGCAACGCAAACAACATGAAGCATTTCTTGCCAGTGAAGAAGCATATCTTGACGAAAATCAGACAAAATTACAACAAACCCTTACCCAATTGGCCGAACTCAAAGTAAAATTAACTCAGACTGAAGAAAAATGGCTTGAATGGCAGCAAGAAGTCGAAAACATTAATCAGACTACTTGAATTATTGCAGTATAAGGCTCAATAATGACATACAAAAAAATTATTTCCATACTAATATTTACCAGTGGCCTGTTTATAGGACAGAGTGCCGTTGCAAAAGTATATACCTGTCTTGAAAACGGCGAAGTTGTCTATACCTCAAAACCAAAGGGAAATTGTGCCGTAGCCAACTTACCGGCTATCGGTAGCTACAGCGACAGCCGCCCCAGCTACCGAAACAGTAGTGCTTCGGCCGCAATACGCAGCCGCCCGCGGCCTCCAACCAAGGTAGCAACAGCCTATAGCGGCCTGCAACCTACAGTTAATATCATTCCTAAAGGCAGCGACAATACTCGTCGTGCCATTTTGCAGCAGGAGCTGACCAATGAACGTAATGCTCTTGCACAGGCACAGCAGGCACTGAACCGCAGCCGTACCGGCAAAGGCGGTAATATTACAGAACTGCAAAGTGCAGTACTTGACCGGCAGCAGAACATTCAGGCTATACAAAGGGAACTTAGTCGTATGTAAATCCGGATAAAGGATAAGTCATGAAAAAAACATTACTGTTTACAGCACTGATTACACTGATCAGCACTTCTGCGCTAGCTAAGGTTTATGAGTGTGTCGACAGCCGTGGTAATCACAGCTATAGTGAAGTTCCCAATGGTAAAAATTGCCGTACACCCAGTAATCTTGGGGTTAACTTCTCTACTTCCTCCTCTTATAAACCTGCTTTAACTGATAACATTGAATCAGCTTCAAATAAAGCAGACACAGCTGCCAGCAACACCAAATCTAATCAGGCTGCTATTGCAACTGCCCGTCAGAATCTTGCCGAAGCTCAGAAAGCGCTGGAAGACGGGAAAAAAGTACGTATGGGTAATGAGCGCAATTATGCCCGCTATCTGGAACGTATCAAAGGGCTGGAGGACACAGTTAAAACCCGGCAACAGGAGCTGGATAATGCCATGAAAAATAACTCTGCCCAGAAATAATATCATTATTAGTTTATTTGTCTGGCAATTACTAGTGTAGTGCAGTAACCACCTTTATAGATAGGTGTTTACTGCTGCATGAAATTAGAATCAAAAACTCACTTGTACCGCTTCATCACCCAGTAATGTATACAAATCATCGAATAGAGCTGCTTCAGGTTTGACGAGCCAGCTTTTATCTGCACGCAATTCACCATATGCCTGCTGATGCCGGCAGCAAAATTTCAGCGGCACATGGGCCTGCTGTTCACGATATGGCTCCAGTAATCTGACCAGTTGTCCGACAGGAGTATCCGCAGTAATGTGTAAATGCAGACTGCGTGCATAGCGGGCGCTGGCTTGCGCCAGCGTGAATGCATCATCAGCAGTGATACGTAATCCGTCACCGCCATTGTATTCATCAACAGCAACCTTACATTCCATAATCAATACCTGATCTGCTTTCAGGCTGGCTCCGTATTCTTCCAGTGCCTGCCCCGCTACTACAACTTCCTGTTTAGCGGTACCATCCTCAAGCTGCACCACAGCAAATTTACCGCGTTTTCCCATAATATAGCGGACACCGGTAACAAAACCGGCTACTTTCTGCTTATTATTAGATGGTTTCAGTGTTGCCAGTTTGCTGCTAACCAGTGCACGTACTTTATCAGCATATGGTTCGAACGGATGGCCGGAAAAATAAAAACCCATTGCCTGCTTCTCTTCGGCCAGCTTTACCGCCAGTGACCATGGTGCCACCTTTTCCATTTGTAAAGGCTCTATAGCATCTTCAACCATATCGAACAGCCCGCCCTGATTCGCATTGGCGGCCACCTGCTCAGCATTCTCCATCGCCAGACCGATATTGGTCAGCAACTGAGCCCGATTCGGATTCAATTCATCAAAGGCACCGGCGCGCACCAAAGCTTCAATCGTACGGCGATTCAGATATTGGCGATCTACTCGCTGACAAAAATCGAATAAATCTGTAAATGCGCCACCTGTTTCGCGCGCACGAACAATGGCCTCTACAGCACCTTCGCCCGTTCCCTTAATTGCTCCAAGTGCATAACGAATCTGCTTTTTATTATTCGGGGTAAACCGGTAAAAGGATTCATTAATACTCGGTGGCAGGAAAGTAATCCCGTTTTCAATACCATCATCAACAAAAATTTTCAGCTGATCCGTATTAGTCAATTCACTGGACATCGTACCGGCCAGATACTCAGCCAGATAATGACATTTGAGCCATGCAGTTTGATAAGACACCAGAGCATAAGCTGCAGCATGCGATTTATTGAAACCATAGCCTGCAAACTTTTCCATATAATTGAAAATTTCATTGGCCGTTTGCTTATCTATGCCTTTTTCAGCGGCACCAGCCTCAAAAATGGCGCGATGCTTCACCATTTCCTCAACTTTTTTCTTACCCATGGCACGACGCAGCAAATCGGCACCACCCAGTGTATAGCCGCCGCAAACCTGTGCCGCCTGCATTACCTGTTCCTGATAAACCATCACCCCGTAAGTAGAATTTAATACTGGTTCAAGATTGGGATGCAGATACTCTACTTTTTCCTCACCATGCATACGCCGGATAAAATCCGGAATCAGATCCATCGGCCCCGGACGATACAGAGCCACAAACGCAATAATTTCTTCAAATTTGGTCGGACGTGCTGTCACCAGCATCTTTTTCATACCCACCGACTCAAACTGGAATACTGCTGTTGTATTACCTCTGGCAAAAATACTGGCATACGTCTCTGCATCGTCCAGCGGAATATGATTAACATCAACCTTCTGACCAGTGGTTTCCAGAATAAATTTTTGCGTCATTTCGATGATGGTTAAGTTGCGCAGTCCGAGAAAGTCGAATTTCACCAAACCAATCTGCTCAACATCATCCTTATCAAACATCGAAACCGGAGACGCATCATCACCGCTTGCCTGATAAATCGGGCAAAAATCGGCAATTTTTCCCGGAGCCATCAGCACCCCGCCTGCGTGCATACCCAGACCGCGCGTCAGATCTTCCAGTTTCAGTGCCAGCGTCATTAGCTCTTCAGCTTCTTCTTCCTGCAATAGTTGCCGGATTTGCGGTTCTGCTTCCATTGCTTTTGTCAGACTGAGTGGTTTATTTGCTTCAACCGGTATCAGTTTAGACAAACGGTCACACAAACCAAACGGTAAATCCAGCACACGCCCGACATCGCGTACCACAGATTTCGACGACATCGTACCGAAAGTAACAATCTGACTGACCGCAGGCACACCATATTTATGGCGTACATACTGAATAACCCGACCACGGTTTTCCTGACAAAAGTCAATATCGAAGTCCGGCATTGATACCCGTTCCGGGTTCAGAAAACGTTCGAACAGCAGGTTATAACGCAACGGATCCAAATCAGTAATTTTCAATGAATACGCCACTAGCGAACCGGCACCGGAACCACGTCCCGGACCTACCGGACAGCCATTTTGCTTAGCCCAGTTAATAAAGTCCTGCACAATCAGAAAATAACCGGGAAACTGCATCTGAATAATAATTCCCAGCTCATAATCCAGTCGCTGCTGATATTCCGGCATTTTCTGTGCCCGTTCAGCTTCATCCGGATACAGAAATGCCATGCGCTCACGTAATCCTTCATTACTCAGCTGAACCAGCAGATCGTCCAGCGTCATCCCTTCCGGTGTCGGAAAAAGCGGCAAATAGTTTTTCCCCAGTGTCAGCGTCAGATTACAGCGTTGAGCTATAGCTACCGTATTGGATAAAGCTTCTGGTATGTCGGCAAAACGTGCCGCCATCTCTTCAGGCGTAACAAAATACTGACTGGGTACAAAATCATGCGGACGGCGTTTATCAGCCAGTACATATCCGCTAGCAATGCAGACCCGGGCTTCATGTGCCTGAAAATCATCAGTATCCATAAACTGTACCGGATGGGTTGCCACCACGGCTATCTGATGCTCAGCCGCCAGCGCCACACTACCGGCTACTACTGCCTCCCATTCCGGCCGCTCAGGCAAACGCTGCACTTCGAGATAAAAACCATCACCAAACCATTGCCGGTATTTAATTAAAGCTTGTGCAGCCTGCTCAGGTTTCTGTGACAGTAAAGCCTGACCAATTTCACCATACTGTGCTCCGGATAAACAGATTAAGCCAGTATTGTCTCCTTCTGCCAGCCACTGCTGACGTACTATTGCCTGATGCGGATTGCGGTCTTCACCCACATAAGCATTTGTCAGTAACTCATTCAGACGTAAATAACCTGCATGATTTTTGACCACAAGCATCAGGCGAAAAGGCTTGTCCGGCTGTTCCGGATTCTCCAGACGCACATCTACCGCCATAATCGGCTTGATTCCCGCATTACGGCATGCCTTATAAAATTTCACCATGCCAAATACATTCATCAGGTCGCTGATACCTAATGCAGGTATTCCCAAAGTACTGGCGCGTTTAACTGCCTCTTTTATCCGTACAATACCGTCTTCAATAGAAAATTCGGTATGCAGACGCAATGGAACATAGGAAAAATTTTTGGACATAGTACTTTTCATACCAGAACAATTGTTATCTGGTTTATCCGAAATAAAAAGAGAGAAAACCGGCCGGCTGAACTTTCAGCTTTCTAAGCAATATACTGAAAATTACAAATAACAGCATCCAGTGTGTCGGCCAGTGCACAAGCACATTATTACAGCGTTAATTTTACCTGATTTGTTCAAGTGAACAGCAATAATCTGGGTTAAAAACTGGCTAGTTGATTATTCAGCAGCAGTAAAGCGGGTAGTAATATAAATATACAGACCAAAAAGCATTAATTCATACTTCTACAGTTGAAAGAAATATATCCGGCCACCAAACTACCCATAAAACCTTTGTCATTTAACTGAGCCGCCAGAACTTGGAAATTCAGCAAGTGCTACGCAGCTAACCGATACATACGGCAAATCGGCTAATGAAAACAGGCTGCCTGAATCATCAGACAGCCTGTTTATGAAAGTTTCCCCCGCAGGTGCCGGTTTGGACGCCATCCGCTTGAACCTTGAGGACAAGGCTGGCAGTATCGAATGGCTTCGGGTTCATTCACAGGGAATGCTCACGCCCACCATTACCCAACCGCCAAAAAAGCGAATTATTGGTTCAAAGGAATATATGTCCTTACGAACACCGCAGGGGAAGAAAACTTTATTTTACCACAAGTGTGAGTGTACTTTCACACAACTGTATCATATCCTGCATTTTACGCTCATAATCGCCAATTGCCAAATTTCCGTGCACGGTCAGTTTGAGCAGATCGTGAGCCAGATTGAGCGCAGCCATAATTACAATTTTATCTGTTTCAACAATTCTTCCGGAACTCTGAATAGCAGTAATTTTTTCATTCAGCATTTTTACTGCCTGCATCAACGTTTCGTGTTCACTTCTGGGCGTGCCTATATTAAAAGGACGACCAAGAATTTCCACACGAACCTGTTGAATTTCATCCATTTAAATCCTCCTGCATTTGAGGTAGCCGTTGCAGCAGCCGCAGCAGCTCATCACTGGATGCTTTCACTACCGAAGTAGTGCGGTTCTTTTCAGCAATCAGCCCGTCAATAGTAGTTTGCATGCTTTCCTGTAAATGAAATTTTTCCTTCTCATGCTGACTACGTATCCGTTCACGTTCTAACTGAAAATCTTCATTTTGTTTGTGTAACTGTTCTTTTGCAGTTGCCAGCTGCTGAGTCAGCTGATGTTTTTCTGCCAAAAGAGAATTGAATTGTATTACCAGCCGCTTAACACTATCTTCCAGTTGTTCTAATTGATTTTCCATTCCCTACCCGCTTCCGTCCTTAATTAATGCAGCATGAATTACCTGATTTCTCAGTACTGCTAATCCGGTTTTTTTCGTTATAACAAATAATTATTATTCCGCTTTAGGCGCTCTTTCCATCAGAATTTCTGCCATTGCCTGTACCTCAGTACGACCATGAAACAGCTGTTTCAGGATATTGGCAATCGGCATATCAACCCCCAGTGAATCCGCCTGCCTGCAAACCTCTTCTACAGTATATACACCTTCGGCGACATGTCCAAGTTCAGTTAATGCTTCAGGCAGTGATTTACCCTCTGCCAGCAATAAACCTACCCGGCGATTACGCGACAGTGATCCCGTACAGGTAAGAATCAAATCCCCCATACCGGACAAACCCATTAACGTTGTAACCTGACCACCCAGAGCATGATTCAGGCGCGATATTTCTGCCATACCCCGTGTCATTAATGCCACTCTGGCATTAATCCCGTAGTGCAGACCGTCAGCAATCCCCGTTGCAATAGCCATGACATTCTTTACTGCCCCGCCTACTGCCGCCCCAATCACATCAGCATTCGCATATAAGCGCAGAACAGTATTATTCAGCGTAGCCGCCAGAGACTGAATCCAGGCAAAATTTTCCGATGCCAGCGTAACAGCACAAGGTAACTGCTGAGCCAGTTCCTGTGCAAAACTTGGTCCGGACAGCACACCGATGCAGTTATTATTCTCCGGCATAACCTCTGCCAGTACCTGTTGCGGTAACAAGCCGGTTTGCTGCTCAAATCCTTTACAGGCTGCAATAACAGGTACTTTACCCATACCGGCCTCAACCAGCTTCCGGGCACTTTCCCGCAAAGCAGATACCGGTGTGGCAATAATGATTAAATCTGCCGGCGCAAACGCATCAACAGCAGAAAGGTTTTCTGGCAGAACAAAATCAGGCAGATACCGTTTGTTTACCCGCTCCTGCTGTAATTGCTGCACATGCCGGATATTGTGTGTCCATAACCAGACCTTGTGTGCATGCAGAGAAAAGTGAATGGCAAGAGCCGTTCCCCACGCTCCTGCACCCAGCACACCAATATTCATGTCAAATATTCCCTTTAACAAACTATCAGCAAATAACTGCCCTGTTTCTCAATACTTTCAGAAGCCAGATAACTTACAAATACGGCATTTCATTCATTACCGGCACAAACAGCTTTAACGAAACATATTGTATCCAAAAACTCAGACTCAGGCTGCCTGAAATACCATACCAAATTAGCAGAATACAGCTGAGTCACATCATGCACCAGTCTGCAAAGAGCGCTCCGGGCATTAATCCGCTCAATTCAATCATAGCTGCATGAATAGAAAAACACAGGCTGCCTGTCGTCAGACAACCTGTGCTCATAAAATACATTTAAAAATGATTAATCCTCAAAGCGTTTAAACGCCAGTGAACCATTCGTACCACCAAAACCAAACGAATTGGAAATAGCTGCACGAATCGGCAAATCACGCGCCTCATTGGCGCAATAATCCAGATCACATCCCGCTTCAGTATCCTGTTCAAAGATATTGATTGTTGGCGGAGATTTTTGGGTATGAATAGCCATTACTGTATATACCGCTTCCACACCACCAGCACCGCCCAGCAGATGGCCGGTCATGGATTTAGTTGAATTCACAACCAGTTTTTTAGCATGCTCACCCAAAGCCAGTTTTAATGCATTGGTTTCATTTACATCACCCAACGGGGTCGATGTACCATGAGCATTTACATAATCAATATCTTCAGGGTTTAAACCACCGTCTTTCAGAGCACGGGTCACACCCAGTGCCGGCCCTTCAGTATTGGGGGCAGTAATATGATAAGCATCCGAACTCATACCAAAACCTACCAGTTCAGCATAGATTCTGGCGCCGCGTTTACGTGCATGCTCATATTCCTCCAGCACCATTACCCCGGCACCTTCACCCATAACGAAGCCGTCACGCTGTTTGTCCCATGGCCTGGATGCTGTAGCCGGATCATCATTGCGGGTTGATAATGCTTTCATTGCAGCAAAACCACCTACACCCAGCTCACAAATAGCCGCTTCTGCACCGCCGGCTATCATAATATCCGCATCACCATACTTAATCAGACGTGCAGAATCACCAATACTGTGTGCACCGGTAGTACAGGCTGAAACCATGCCGTAGCTCGGTCCCTGATAGCCTTTAAGAATAGTAACATGACCGGAAATCAGATTAATTAGGGAGCTGGGAATGAAAAACGGATTAATTTTCCGTGCCCCGTGTTCCGCTACAGTCTGTGCTGTTGCTTCAATCGATGGCAATCCTCCGATACCGGCACCTATATTTACCCCTACCCGGGTTTTATCCAGCCCCGCTATATCATCCAGTCCGGCATCTGCAATTGCCTGCATCGCTGCGGCTACTCCAAAATGGATAAATGAATCCATTCTTCGCGCTTCTTTAGCACTGATGTACTGAGTCACATCAAAATTCTTAACTTCACCGGCAATCTGGCAAACTAAAGACGAAGCATCAAAATGGGTAATAGTGCCAATGCCGCTTTTACCTGCAAGTAGATTTTGCCATGCTGTGGTTACATCATTACCCACAGGAGATACCTGACCCAGGCCGGTAATGACTACTCTTTTTTTACTCATATTTTGCTCGTAAGAAAAAAACCTCTACCGAATATGGTGAAAGGATACACCCTATTTCGACAGAGGAATTTGAATTTGAATTTAATCAACACTACACAGAATTAATTCAAGTGAGCGCCAACAAAGTCGATAGCTTGTTGTACGGTAGTAATTTTTTCAGCTTCTTCGTCCGGAATTTCGCAACCAAAAGCTTCTTCCAGGGCCATTACCAATTCAACGGTGTCCAGTGAGTCAGCACCCAGATCTTCCTGGAAAGAAGATTCATTTTTTACTTCAGCTTCACTCACGCCTAATTGTTCTGCAACAATCTTTTTCACACGTTGTTCGATATTGTTATCCATTGACTGATCTTTCTTTTCTTTGCCCGGCAGTAAGTGCGGACAGGGTTAATTGAATAAATCAACTTTTTTAGTTGTTGATATTATTGTACCTAATAAAAATAGAGTTTTCCATTCAAATTGTTTTTTGCCGTCTTTTCCATGGTTTTCAGTGATTTTCACTGCATTTTTACTTATCACCCAATGCAAATTTAACAGCAAGCGGCAGCCATATTAGCACAGCCTGATTTTTTGCGACAAGCAATATGATTTATATTGAATCATTATTAACAATAGTTTTATATAAAAAATTCATAATCAGAGCCAGCTCTGCTGCGGTATTTTCCTGTGTTCCGCCACCGGTATGCCCGCCAGTATCGGGGGCTGCCAGCCATACCTGCTGTTTCAGCTGCCGCAGACGCGCATAGAATTTCAGCGCATGTGCCGGATGCACACGATCATCGTGCCGGTTAGTGGTAATCAATACCGGCGGATAGTGTTGCAAATCACCCAAATTATGATAAGGAGAAAGCAGCTCTAATGCCTGTTTTTCCTCAGAATCATCTGGGTTGCCATATTCATCAATCCAGGAAGAACCAGCCGAAAGATAAGGATATCGCAACATATCGGTTAACGGCACTTCGCACACCATTGCCCCCATACTCTGCGGCTGCCGGCAGAAAGCGGATGCCACTATCAGCCCGCCATTACTACCGCCCTGTATTGCCGTATGTGCAGCACTGGCACGATGATGAGTATATAAATCATGCAGCACTGCCAGCAAATCATCAACACTGATATGTTTGTGAATTCCGCAGGCAGCCTGATGCCATAATGGTCCGAATTCACCTCCGCCACGGACATTTGCCAGTACGAAAGCATAGCCTCTGGCCAGCCAGTACCGCCCTATACTGCCCAAATAATACGGCAGTTGCGGCATAGCAAAGCCACCATATACATAAACAATCGTTGGCGTATCCTCACTAATGTTTCTGCCAACATGGAAATAAGGAATAAATGTACCATCAGATGCAACTGCACTAAACTGCTGCACCTGCATTCCTTGCGGATTAAATTGCCGTGGCTGGCGACGCATAACACACAACTCACTCAGATGTATATCCAGCGTATATAGAGTCAGAGGCTCAAGAAAACTGCTGATAGCCAGATATACCACATCACCACCCCACGGCTGATCGGTAATTTCCAGTGCACCCTCCGGCAAATTTGGCAAAGCAACTTCCTGCCAGTGGCTATCTGCGAAATGCCACGCCAGCAAACGGCTATGCACATTATCCAGTATGGATATCAGCACAAACCGTCGTGTCGTTTCAATATTTTCAATAGCCTGAGTTTCAGTTGGTAAAAAAATCAGCTCAGCCGCACCAAGCTCACCTTTATGCAACTTCACTGCCACCAGACTGCCTGCCGGATAGGATTTATTTGCCCGCTGCCAGTCACTGCGTAACTGCACCAGCAATTGCCCGTATAGATAACCCATTAATTCACAATCATCCGGCAATCCCAGCGGTTTAACACTAAAATCAGCCAGTACCTGATAATACTGTTTGTGATAAAACCCTTCTGCTGCTTCAAGCAAATCAATCGGTGCACCCTGGCTATCCAGATAACGCCAGGCATTAACCATCATGCCTTCTGCTGCCATTTCCATTATCGGCAGTGCTTCTGCAAAAGATTGTCCGCGGCGCATCAGCCACACCTGCCTCGGATAGCCTGCTTGCGTCAACTGCCGCTCATCCCAAGCCGGACATACCCATACGCTTTCAGTATCACGCCAGCTAATAATGCTTTTACTGAGCGGAAAATGAAAGCCGCCTTCGACAACTTTACACTCAGCCAGATTAAATTCAATTGTATAAGCAGCATCAGACCCGCCTGCACTCAGACTGATTAGTACATGCTCCGGTGCCTGCACATAATGAGCCACGCCCTGCAGGTACACATCATCATTCAGCAGAGAATCAAAATCAGCTACTGAAAACAAAATTTCCCAGTCAGGTAAGCCTGCACGATAACTGGCCGCAGAACACACTCTGTACACGCCCTTTGGAAATTCAGCTGACTGATAAAAATGATACATACGTGCACGGTGTTCCTGACAAAAAGGAATTTGCTGCTCATCCTGCAACAATTTCACAATATCATCATGCATTTCTGTATATTCATCATCCGCAGCAAACTCAGCCTGAGTAGTAGCATCTGCCTGCTGAATAAAAGTCTGAGTCTGTTCACTGGCAAGGTCTTCAAAATGCACAAAAGGATCAGCATCCATCATTTTCATTATTTCCAATATTCGATATCATCCATTATTGAGTCGGTTACATACATTTCTTTAACAATGTCTCATACAGCATTTTCTAACCAGACGCGCCGGATACGATACAGATATAAATAAATAGGGCAGCCAAGACAGGCTGCCCTATTATTCAAATAATATCAACAATATAATTTCATTATGCTTCTATTTATTAATAGCATAGATCCGCCATATTGTTAATTTTTCATATGGTGCCGACAACGAGAATCGAACTCGTACGACCTGAGGTCACCACCCCCTCAAGATGGCGTGTCTACCAATTTCACCATGTCGGCAATTAACTTGTAAAAACTGCTTATTCCGGTATCAGCGGTTTTTGTGCCGGTTTTGCTGGTACTACCGGCGTACTGGCCGGTGTAGCAGACGGAACCACTACCTGTTGCTGAGGCTTCACATCACTAAAATCCAGCCCGCTATGCCGGTGTGTGGAAATATAACCTAATGCCAGACAGGTAGCAAAAAATACAGTGGCTGCAATCGCGGTGCTGCGGCTAAGAAAATTTGCATTGCCAGCTGCACCAAAAACACCCTGAGCACTACCGGAACCAAATGCGGCACCCGCATCAGCACCTTTGCCCTGCTGCATCAGCACCAGCACAATGACACTCAGCGCCGCGAAAATATTCACGATTAAAATAAGGGTTTTAAATGCTTCCATGATATCAACTTTTATCAAGCAGGCGCATATGCAGCCTGAATAACAGCGGCAAAACTGTCAGCCTGCAATGAGGCACCGCCAACCAGAGCACCGTCAACATGTGACACAGCCAGAATTTCAGCCGCGTTGCCCGCATTGACACTACCGCCATAAAGGACGCGGATTTTAACATCTTTACCACATAAAGACAAGATTTGCCGGTAAATTAACTCATGCATGGCGGCAATCTGTTCTGTAACCGGAACTTTCCCCGTCCCTATAGCCCATACCGGCTCATATGCCACCGCTACTTCACTCAGACCTGCCTCTGCCAGCAATGACAACTGTGCAGCTACTACCTGCTCTTCCTGTCCGGCTTCCCGTTCGGCAAGTGTTTCGCCGACACACAAAATAGGCAGCAATCCTGCTGCAATACTGTTCTGCATCTTTTCCAGCAGAATAGTATTATCTTCCTGAAAATACTGTCTGCGCTCCGAGTGTCCGACCAGCACAAACTGTGCTCCGACATCAGCCAGCATCTGTGCACTTACTTCACCGGTAAAAGCACCATTGACTGCAAACTGGCTGACATCTTCCGCCCCTACTGCCAGTGCTGTATTGGCAGCAAATTCTTTGATACCGGCAAGATAAACATTCGGGGCGGCAACACCACAATATACCCGTTCCGCAGCTGCGTTTACTGGTTGAAGCAATCCTTGCAGCAACGTGCGGTTAGCCGCATTACTGCCGTTCATTTTCCAATTGCCTATTACCCACTTTTGCTGCCACATATATTTTCCCTTATGACAAATAACCTGCCAAACTGAACCATATAGTTATGACAAGAATCTACTATTTTACGCCACAAATTAGCTTCAGCTTCAAAATGGCGGCATTGTAACGGAAAATCACCATCTTTGCCCTACGATTACTCAGAATTAATCATACATACCTAAAGAATATTTTTATATGTCAGCAGACACTCTCCATTTTAAATTATGCATAGATTTATTTATCAATCTGAGTTGCTTTTGTTTCAGATCTCCTTTGAAATGAATTTCATATTACAAAACAAATAGTTTTACACTTCGGCTATCTGTATATTGTCATTAATATCAATATTATTAATTAACAGAGCTTAGTTTATACAAATAAAAACATGAACAGAACAGGTTGCGTATTGATGCTGATACTTATCATCGCATCAGAGGTTCAATACCAATCCATTTTTTTTCGGATGATAGCAAAGCTTCAATGGCGGAACAGTGACTTTCTGCCCTTCAATATCAAACTCACCAAGATAGATGGTCCATTGAGTATTTGCATATTTGTCGGAAATTTTAAAGACCTCATATACTGAACCATAGTCATGATTATTGGTAATCCTGGGCACATTGCGGTGTACTTCATCACTATTGATGTTATAAGGTGAAGCTCTTCTAGGGTGTTCCCCATCACGCCCGGGGAAATCGTAAGGACGTGTTTTTGTCCCAAGAAAAACTTCGGGGCGTGCGCTAATGAGCTTGCCGTCACCCTGGTCAATATAGGCTTTACGAGTATCAAGCATAATGGATACAGGTGGCAGCCCTTTGCTCCCGGGCCGTGAAGGACGCTGCCGCCCCTGATTATAAGCAATCAATTGAACATAAAATTCCGATATCGCCTCAGGTCCTGTTTCATAAGATTGAGGGCTTCGTTTTCTAGACATATTAATAACAGGAATCGCATGGTCATAGAGATAAGTTTTAAAAACAATTTTTTGCTTTCCGCTTGGGCTGTCGACATTAAATGTATAATCACTTTGACAAAGGTCGATATAACCTTGTCTTTCCCGTGGATAAGGAATACATCCGCCCAGCAGAGTAACGATTAGTGCGACAGTACTGCACCATTTAAAATGTCTTGATAATGACATACTCCCCTCCTGAATAAAAAATCCCGAATGATGATCCGGATCAGTATAGCTTTCTTTTTCAGCATACTCATAGCAAACTCCTGATTGATTACATTCTGGCAAAGAAAACTATAAGTTCGAGTCTGAGTAATACACACAATGCATATATGTATTTAAGCTAATTAGGCAATTTAAAGCCTCTTCCCCAACATTTTTAAGTTAATTGTATCCGTTGTGCTTAAGATACTTTTAGTCGAATCTGTTTATATCAGTTAGCTTATCTTCCAGAAAATCTCACAGAGTTTAAAAACAGCCATTCTGAAAGCCAGATTTGTTTTTAATCTGTTATGCAATTTCATTGTTTATCTATATTTTTAACATTTTATTTAAAAGGAGCAAAATTCTATCTTTTCTCAATAAAATCAGGATTATTAAATTGCTCCGACAGAAGTGCTGCAATCAGTATCTTATTACAGGAAAACCACCCCGGCACATCAAAAATAATATATAAATAATTATCTGCTTATTATGTGTCAGTGTTATCACTATTAGACTTAGTTTAAATCTGGTTAGCATTACAATCAGTATATTTAGTTTATTTTTATTTATACTCCGCTTTCAACCAATTACCACTACCTTACTTAATCAAATCATACCCATAAACTAAAGAGGAGCCATCTATCTTTATATTTACCTGCCTGTTTGGCTGACGGCGGCACCGGTAAATATTTGTGTGAGATTATCTATAATAAACTGCACTAGAGTAGAACAATTGTGGGGGTGTATGTGTGAAATAAAGTTATGTTATTTTTTATCATGCCTGAAAAAGCACTGGCCACGATTCTGTCTGATTACTCATTATCTGAATAACAGAATTGATTAACAATACTCTATTGTCGCATCGTAAATAGTTTTATAATCAACTTAAACGATATTCGTATACAATAGTCTAATAACAGAGCATATTGCTTTTCTGAACCCACTTACTACCCACCCGCCCGGCGGGTATCAGCATTTCGGAGCAGACATGGATTTCAATACCGCCCGCTATAACATGGTTGAGCAGCAAATCCGTCCTTGGGACGTATTAGATTTTGATTTACTGGATGTCCTGTCCGACATTCCGCGTGAACGTTTTGTCCTGCCTCAGCAACAGGAAGTAGCCTACACAGATCAGGCACTCGGGCTGGCTAACGGTGGCAAAATGCTTGAACCCAAAGTCGTAGCCAGAATGATTCAGGCACTGAAACTTAATCTGACCGATACCGTAGTAGAAATCGGTACAGGCTCCGGCTATGCTACAGCCATACTGGCAAAAATGGCCGGTAAAGTAATCAGTGTTGATATTGATGCTGAACAACAACAGCGCGCCCAGTTAATACTTAGCGATATGGACTATACCAATATCAGCTATAAAACCTGTGATGGATTGGCAGACAAACTCCCCGGCGCACCATTCAGTGCCATTTATGTTGGCGGTTCATTACCCAAACTACCTGATTTATTACTGGATCAGCTGGCAGAGGATGGTCGCATGGTTGCTATTATCGGTGAAGCGCCGGTAATGCGTGCTATTTTATTTGAACGCCAGAATAATCAACTTAGAGAAACTGTATTATTTGAAACTGTAGCACCGGCTCTTCATAGCTTAGAAATACCTGCACCAAGTCAGTTTAAATTCTGAACAAACTTTAATTCAAAATAAGCAGCACAATTTATCATTTTGAAAATTGTGCTGCTATCAGTAAAATTCTTTTTTTTAAGACAATATACACCTGACAAGTTTTCAATAACCATCCGCAAACTTTAATTAATATCAGTATTTAACAGATAAATTTATTTTTTATTTTTTTGTCTGATACTACTTTGAATAGCAATCTTAGCAACCATAAGCCGGTATATTGAAAAACAGCAACACATTGTTTTAAAAACTGTAAAATAAAAAAGATATTCCGAAATTTCGAATACTTATCTCATTGCTCTGGTAATATTTAAAATAATTTTATCTTCAGGAGCAGAATCATGCCTTATCAAACCCGAGCTGACTTACCGGCAGCAGTAAAACAGGCATTACCTGAACATGCACAGGATATTTTCAAAGAAGCTTTTAATCACGCAATTCAGGAATATCAGGATCCGAAAAAACGCCGCGATAACAGCGATGCCGAAACCATTGCATATAAAGTTGCGTGGGCAGCAGTAGAAAAAACTTACCATAAAGGTAAAGATGGCAAGTGGCAGCCCAAATAATCTTTGAGATTGCCTTAATACCACCAGCAATAATCTGCAAGAATAAACGACAAAAAAGCAGCGCAAAACTGTATTTAAGGCAATCAATTTATTGACTCTATTTTAATTACACTGTGGGGATGCAGGTGTAAGCCTCTTTTCCAAAGCATAGTGTGTATTTCAAATGATAATTATGAGAGCACATTTCTTTTACCATCCTGCCCGCCAGACTTTTTCCTGCTAGATGGGGCACTAATCAATATTACATTTTATGTATCAAACCAAAACCTGCTTTGGTTTTATCCTCTTTCAGTTATCGTCTGATTGATTACTATCAACCATCACTAGAACAAAGTATAGTGATTATATATATGCCATTTAACAAAACATTGTCGTAATTAGCGCCGTATAGGCATTACTGTCCTCTAAAACCACATACTGAGACAGTGAATTTCTTATTAGAAATAAGACATACTAAAAAGTCAGACAGAATAAACTGAAAAGAGATAAAACCATGATAGAGTTTCAAGATGGTTTGTCAGAAACTTTCAAATGAAGATTTTTATCACCATTTTAGCAAGAGCTTTAAATTATGAATGCTGACTCAGTTTAAGACAAAAAACAAACGGAAGATTTTTGATTAAGCAATATAATCGTAATAATCTAAAAGCTTAAATTACTCTTACTATAGTAAGAGAATATATTAAGGTAGATAACTTATCCAATTTTATGGTTGAATACGTACGAATAGAATCTGAGAAATAAATCAGTTTCTATAATTTAAACCATAAATGACATTACATACATCAGTTTATAATATGAGTATCCAAACATTGAACGCTATTCAATTACAGCAATGGCAACAGCAAAATCAGGATTTTGTCTTACTCGACGTTCGGGAAGATAATGAAGTTCAGTATGCAGCCATATCCAGCTCTATACATATTCCGATGAATATGATTCCGTTACGCCAGAATGAATTACCGGATGATAAACCCATCGTCTTATATTGCCACCTTGGTATGCGCAGCATGCAGGTAGCTTTATATCTGCAGGAAGCCGGCTTTGAAAATCTCTATAATCTCAACGGCGGTATCAATGCATGGTCACATGAAGTAGATGCAAGTGTACCAACCTATTAATTATCAGCATTGACAATTTAAATTGAAAAGCTCCTTAATTCATGGAGCTTTTTTTGGCACAGTAAAATTCTAATTATTATCAGAATATATAGTATTACTGCTTTTTACTTCTCTTACCCTGTGACAATACCACACCACTTAGTGTCAGCAATGTACCCACAGCAGCAATTAAGTTAAATGGTTCTTTCAAAATAATTACCGCACTGATTATTGTAATAATAGGGACCAAATAAATATAAATACTGATTTTAACAGCCCCGACTAACTTAACTGCATAATTCCATGAAACAAAGCAGATTGCAGAAGCACCTACTCCTAGAAACAGGATATTAAGCATATTAACCGGCTTATAAAAACGTACCAGTCCCCATTCAAAATTAAATAAATACAATGCAGGCAACATCAGAATCAAACCATAAAAAAAGAAGCGTCTGGTAAGTAAAATAATATTGCAATCAAAACTGCTGCTTTTTTTGGTTAAAATCGAATAGCCAGCCCAGAACAGACAGGCTACAACTGCCAGAAAATCACCGAGCGGATTCAGAGAAAGAACAAACTTACCATTAAAACTAATTAAGACCACACCAAAAACTGCCAGCAGACAGCCAATATAAAAACGCAGAGAAGGTGTTTCTGCTTTTAAAAAGAACATCGCTAAAATGGCGGTAAATACCGGAGCCAGACTGGCGATTACCCCCACATTAGAAGCTGTTGTATAAGTTAATGCAATATTCTCACACAAAAAATAGCAGGTGACTCCACAAAAACCGGCAGCCATAAACAAAAGCTCTTTCCTGATGCCCTGCCAGCTCAAAAAATGAGGAGCAAGAATCCACAGAGTAAAGTAACCCAGCATAAATCGGAAAAATAGAATTTCTATAGGTTTGAATTCTGCTAGTAAAACCTTGGTGGAAATATAGGTTGTTCCCCAGATAAATATCGTAAACAACGCAATCAAATGTCCCTGGGCTTTTTTTGACACTAGCATGACCAACCTCATTACTTACACAAATCGAATACAATTTAAATTTTTATTTTCTGAAAGAGTAAAGAAAGCACAAATTAGAAAAAATAATTATTATTTTTAATAATATTCAAAGAAATATTTATTTACATAAAATGATGTAACAAATAGTAAAAAATACCATGTTTATTCGTTGATTTTGTAAGTATATTTCATATACTATATCTTAGTAAATAATTCAAAATATTATTTTTAATAATCAATTATCAATGAAGGAGTAATTATGCCAAGTCCCAACATTAATTGTAATCTATCTCCTAATGAACAATGGAAAGATGGGATTAACAAAGCCTATGAGAGTGTTAAAGCCACAGCTCAAAAATGTGCTAAAAACAAATCTGGAGGATGTCAGGTAGACGCATGGAATAAATGGGATGAGGAAATAAGAACAACTGTCAATGCTTTTAACGATTATCTATCCGCTACTACACCTAACTTCAGAAGTCTTGACTGGCGATATATCAAAGCTATGCTATGGACTGAATCTGGTGCAAAAGATAAGGCGTGGGATAGCAGGCCAATGCAATTTGGTAATAGAGGAGATAAAGGAAAAGTTGAATTGCTTTCACCAGATCCAATAAAAAAAATAGAGTATGAGTTAATTGTGCCAAAAAAGTATAGAACAAATCTAGATACAGGTGCTCATAATATCCACCAGGGTGTTGCTTATCTATTCAAAAAACTAGCGAACTTCGACTTTAAGTTAATATATGATCCTGATCCAACCACTTATTTTATTACAGTAAAACAGGGTGATACTCTTGCTAAAATCGCAAAAGCCAACAATACCGATATTGAAATATTAAAAAACATGAATCCCGAAGTGGTTAATCCTCTGAATTTAAAACCTAATATGAAACTCAAATATAGAAAAGGAGCCAGAAAACGTGTAATTACAGGCTGGAAAGACATATCTACCATGTCGATAGCCAAGAACTATAATGGCAACGGAGATCCCACATACTGTGCAAGACTTAATTATGTATTGCAGCTTTTACGAAAGGATAAATAAAAGTGAATATTATTAAATATTTTGGAATATGTTTATTAGCTTATTTACCATTATCGGCATTAGCAGCTCAAACAAGTTCTATAGCAAGCGAGTGGGACTTACGTATGGAATGCAGTAACAGTACTCCATCCGAAGCAGAAATGACAAGATGCCTTAAAGCTAAAGCATTAAAAAGTCAGAAAGAATTACAAAATACTGAAAAAAAAATGATTAAAATACTTTCTGAATGGGATGAAGATCCCAGCAATATTAATATAGCAAAAGCAAATTTGACTACAGCAAACAAAGAATTTATTAAGTACCGTGATGCCCAATGTAAATTTAATTATTCTCTGGGAGGAGGTGCAATCGAAAATGCACTTGAAATGCGCCTTTTTGCCTGTATAGCTGAACTCAATAACAGACGAAACCAACAACTAATAGATTTAATGTCAGATATATTACCTAAATAGATATCATGAATATATAATTTAAAATATGTATAAAATTTAAGGGCTTTTAGCAAAACTAAAAGCCCTTAAAAAATTCTGGTGCACCCAACAGGGATCGAACCTGTGACCTCCGGCTTCGGAAACCGACACTCTTCCAACTGAGCTATGGATGCTGATAAATATTAAGAGTGGCAGATTTTAGCCCAAATCAGACAGTTTGGCAAAAGCAATTTATATCCATATAACATAAAAATTATCCTCCGCCTATTTCTAAAAAGCAACCATATGAAATTAAATATTTTATTCATATTTTTATTCATACTGGTAATAATCACACAAAATGAGAGATTAATTGCAGTAAATTTGGCATACGTAAAATTTTTGTGCTATGTTTAATAACTTTGGTGCATTAAATTTTGTTTTATAACAAAGAAATATCCCTACAGACAGCTGTCAGGTCTGTTTAACAGGCCACATATATGTATTCTGATTCATGTTCATTTATCCGTCCTCTTCCTGCCAGTACTGCACTGGATGTTATTGGTGATGTGCATGGCGAGTGGGAAGCTTTACAGCAATTATTGCACTTTCTCGGTTATGATGAGAACGGACGGCATAAACATGGCAGAAAACTGGTATTTGTCGGCGATTTATGTGATCGCGGACCGGATAGTCCGGCTGTACTCGACTGGGTAATTCAAGCAGTCGCAGCTGAAAATGCATTTACTATCATTGGCAATCATGAACTGAATTTATTGATTGATGATCCTAAAGACGGTTCGGGCTGGTATTTTGACAACCGTCCGCAGGATGAAACACGTTTTGCACCATGGCAGCATTATCCGAAAGACAAGCGCAGGCAACTACAGGAAACCATGGCACAATGGCCATTGATTCTACAACGCGACGATTTACGCATTGTACATGCCGCATGGCTGCCGGAAAGCATTGATAAACTGATTCATTGTGGCGAAAAATCTCTGATTAAACAGTATCACTACTGGGAGAACCGTTTTTTTGATGATTTCCGCCAGACTGAATGGTACGAATCTTATATACAAGAAACACAGCAGCTAAAAACAGAACTGGAAGATGAAAACTACACCATGCCATTTCAGCCCGGTGTTGCTCATTATGATTTATTACGTAGCTGCCATAATCCCATACGTGCACTGACCAGCGGTATTCAGGCTTTAACTCAGCAACCATTTTATATAAACGGCCGCTGGCGATTTACAGTAAGAAAACCGTGGTGGCAGCAATATACTGATCCAGTGGCGGTAATTATCGGACATTACTGGCGCAGCTGGTATGGCACAGCAGGCGTGGCCGAACATCGCAAAGATCTGTTTCCGGAACCACCAACTCACTGGCTGGGTAAGCAGCAACAGGTATTCTGTGTGGATTTTTCCATAGGTGCCCGCTGGCGTGAGCGCAAAAATGCCATCTTACCGGCAGACAGCCGGATGCATCTGGCCGCATTGCGCTGGCCGGAAAATCTCATCATGTTAAATAGTGGTAAATACTGCCCTGCTGAACGCAATCGCTGAATAATCCTGCCAGTTAACAATACATTTGTTATAATGAACGTTTTTACAGCAAAACAGTATATGCAAAAAGGATAATAACTCCGGCAAATGCTGTTTATACATTAATCTGCAATCCACTTTGGTATAGCACACTGGACATTGTTTCAGATGATGCCGTTGCATCATTATGCCGGTATCAGAGTAATGAATGTATGCCGGATACTGCCATGCATTCATGTATACCAGAGATTATTTACTCAATACCAGAATGACAGACGCCAACTCCTCTTCCAATCAAGTTAAACGCCATCTGAAAACCCGCCATCTGTCAATGATTGCCATTGGCGGCAGTATTGGTACGGGATTATTCATGGCCAGCGGCAGTGCCATTCACGATGCCGGGCCGGGAGGAGCACTGCTGGCGTATATGGCTATCGGGATTATGGTGTATTTCCTGATGACCTCGCTCGGGGAAATGGCAACTTATCTGCCTACCTCCGGTTCATTCTCTACCTATGCCGCCCGTTTTGTGGATCCGTCACTGGGATTTGCACTGGGCTGGAACTACTGGTTTAACTGGGTGATTACCGTTGCAGCCGATATTTCCATAGCTTCACTGGTCATTACCTACTGGGAACCATTGCGCTTTATGCCGGCATGGAGCTGGAGCCTGCTGTTTTTTGCTCTCGTGTTTCTGCTGAATATTTTATCTGTACGAGCCTACGGCGAATCAGAATACTGGTTTGCTCTGATTAAAGTAGTTACGGTAATTGTGTTTCTGGGCGTGGGTGTACTGACTATTTTTGGTATTCTTGGCGGCCAGTATATAGGCTTAAGTAATTTCACTATCGGCGATGCACCGATTCTCGGACATGGCTGGTCGGGCGGATTTTTTACCGTACTCGGTGTATTTCTGATTGCCGGTTTCTCATTTCAGGGAACAGAACTTATCGGTATTACTGCCGGTGAGTCAGAAAACCCGCAGGAAAGTATTCCCAAAGCAATCAAACAGGTATTCTGGCGCATTCTGATTTTTTATATTCTGGCCATGCTGGTAATTGGTCTGCTTATTCCTTATAACAGCGATGCTCTGCTTGGTGCAGATGTGGATCAGGTTGCAAAATCGCCCTTTACACTGGTATTTGAGCGTGCCGGTCTGGCTTTTGCCGCAGCCATAATGAACACTGTGATTCTGACTTCTATTCTTTCTGCCGGCAATTCTGGTCTTTATGCATCTACCCGTATGTTGTATGCAATGGGTAAAGACGGCATGGCTCACCGCACTTTTGCTGAAGTAAACCGTCGCGGTGTACCTGTACTGGCACTGCTGGCAACAGCAATTGTCGTACTGGCTATTTTCCTGCTGGAAAGTGTCGATGAAGGTGCATACGAATACATTGTTGCGGCATCCGGTCTTACCGGTTTTATTGCCTGGCTGGGTATTGCCATCAGCCACTATCGTTTCCGGCGTGCTTTTGTGCGGCAGGGTAATGATGTGAATTCTCTGGTTTATCGTGCCAAATGGTTTCCGTTCGGCCCCATTTTGGCGCTTTTACTGTGTATTCTGGTGATAATCGGACAGGACAGCCAGTTACTATTGCATGGTGATTTTAAATGGCAGCGCTTTGCCATCACCTATATGGGGCTGCCGGTATTCGCAGCATTCTATCTGTATCACAAGTTGCGCTACCATACTCGTAAAGTACCCCTCGACCAGGTGAATCTCAGCAAACATATCGATTAAAACCGGTATTTACATTAATCATACAGACTACAGGCAGCCACAACTGGCTGCCTGCTGCATTTTCAGCTAACATTAAGCCCGTTGATTTATCATTTATTGCAGTCAGAATCTCATGCTTACCTATACCCCCGCAAAATCCGGCAGTTCACCTCACATGAACAAAAAACGTTCATGGCTGCTGCTGTTACTGGTATTTGTGTGGCTGTGGCCGGGTGTACTGCATCATGATTTATGGACACCGGGTGAACCCTATCTGTTTACTACCGTCAGTCAGTGGCAAACTTCAAACTGGGCAGTTCCGACTATTTTTGGTGACATAAACTGGGAAGCTTCTCCCTTATATACATGGCTGGCTGCCTTATGTCAGCATTTATTCAGCCCGAAACGGATGGATGTCTATGAAACCACCCGTCTTACCAATGTTATCCTCATAGTACTCACGTTTTCCTGTATTGGCGGTTCTGCGCGCGAATTTCTCGGGCGAGGCTACGGCCGGATTGCGGTACTGATTTTATTAGGATGTACCGGTCTGCTGATACCGGCACACTTTATTAACGACAGCATGATTCTCTGTCTTGGTGCATCCATGTGCTGGTATGGTTTTGCGCTGGCGGAACGGCGTATTATGATGGCCAGCATGATGCTCGGCGGCGGTCTGGCCGTTCTGTCTTTAACCGGCAGTTTACTCTGGCCGCTATTGCTGATTTTGATCGCATTCAGTCTGCTGCTGCATTCGAAATGGCAAAGCCGGCGCTACCATCTGGTATTACTCATCTCCCTGCTCTGTGCTTTACCGCTGATGCTGATCTGGCCACTGGCCTTACATCAGACTGCTGCCAATATATTCAATTTGTGGTGGCAATACCATGCCCTCGCACCATTCGGCGGTTTCCGCCATTTTGAGGCACATTTCTCACTTGGGTATTACCTGAAAAATCTAATCTGGTTTGCTTTTCCTGCATGGCCATTAGCCATCTGGACAGCCACACGCTGCAAACTGAACAATCTGCGTTGGGGTATTCTCGGTATTATCTGGCTGAGCCTGTCTCTGCTTGTATTTGCTCTGCTGCCACAGCAATATCAGGATTTATTAGTATTTCTCCTGCCACCGCTGGCTGTATTAGGAGCAGCACAGCTGGATGCCCTGCGTCGCAACGCCATAGCATTTCTCAACTGGTTCGGCATTATGGCTTTCGGCTTTCTGGCTGTATTTCTCTGGCTGGGCTTTATTGCCATGAATTACGGCTGGCCGGCCAAACTGGCCGAACGGGCAGTTTATTTCAGCCCTTACTACCGCTACGATGTAAACTACTTTCCGGTAATTGTTGCCTGCGTACTGACACCATTATGGCTATGGGCCATTACCCGCCAGCATATCCGCGGCAGACAGGCAGTCACTAACTGGGCTGCCGGCGTATTACTGGTGTGGTCACTGCTGCTTACTCTGTTCTTACCATGGCTGGATGCAGCCAAATCCGCCCGGCCAGTTGTCCAGCAAATGCAAAACAGTCTGAGCGAAGAACAACAACAGGCTTTTATTAATATGCATGACTGCATCAGCGTTAACCAGAATAGCTTTAGCATGCGTATTGCATGGCAGCAATATAGCTGGATTCCTCTGCTGCCGGATAATCCGCACTGTAACTATCGTCTAATCAGCAGAGACTCCAAAACCACTCCGCCGCCTGAATGGCATGAAATCTGGTCTGGCGCCCGTCCGCGTGAAAAAAACAACATCATCGCCTTGTGGGTTAAATCCACTGCAACAAAGGAATAACAATTATGAATACTCCAGTAGAGCAACAAACCAGTCTGCCGGCCACACCCACCAACGTCGATGCCGGCGAAATCGACAAATTCAGCCAGCTGGCACATAAGTGGTGGGATAAAGAGAGCGAGTTTAAACCTCTACATGACATTAATCCCTTGCGGCTCAGTTTTATTGATAGTTATGCCCGGCTGGCCAGTAAAGATGTACTGGATGTAGGCTGCGGCGGCGGAATTCTGAGCGAAGCCATGGCAAAAGCCGGTGCCAGCAGCGTTACTGGTATCGATTTAGCCAAAAAATCCCTGAAAATCGCCCAGTTACACGCTATGCAGGAACATGTCGGCAACGTAAGCTACCGTATGGTCAGTGTAGAAGATTTAGCCGCAGAAATGCCGGCCGGCTTCGGAGCAGTTACCTGTATGGAGATGCTGGAACATGTACCTGATCCGGGCAGTGTAGTGCATGCCTGTGCACAATTAGTCCAACCTGGCGGCGTAGTTTGTTTTTCCACTATCAACCGCAATATCAAATCATACATGCAAGCCATCATTGCTGCAGAATACATCTTGCAACTGATGCCGCATGGCACCCATGATCATCGCAAATTCATCACGCCGGCAGAACTGGCACGCCTGTGTCGTCAGGCTGGTCTGGAATGGCTGGGTAGCAGTGGCTTTACCTACAACCCGTTGACCAGACGCTATCACCTTACCGACAGTCTGGATGTCAATTACATGATTGCCTGCCGCCGTCCTTTAGATTAATAACTGCCTATGTAAAAAGCCGGTATCATAACCAGATACCGGCTGCTGTAACTGTTCCTGAATCACCGCCTGTAGCTACTGCCCTACCAGTGACTTCATAACAGGAACAGTCGACCAGTCAATACTGTCGAGCAGATTTTTTACCACCAATCCCAGCTCTGTATCACCCTCGATTTTCAGCCGGCGATTGAAAAACAGCGTATCCGGATCTTCCTGCCGCAACAGCATCTTCATAAAATCGGCGGTATTGGCACTCAGACACAAATCCACCACACCAACAGCATCAGCAACCATAAACCGTTCGTTACTGGCACTAAAACATAAATCCAGCCCCAAATCTGATACCACAATCCGGAAATGACGTCCGGCCAGCAAAGACATATCTGCCAGTAATATCTCTCTTCTAAGTAACTGATTTAAGGTATTAACCAATACCCATGCCGGTGGTTTTGCCGGCAGTACTGAAATTATCTTTTTCAAAAATACCGGCATTACTTTATCAGGCACCTGCATGTATCATCCCTTCGCATTGATTAATTCCGGCTTTACCATGCCAGTAACCATCCACCAGTACATCACCTGCATGCATTTTAAGCTCAGATAAAGCAGAAGTTGCCTTTTTTGCTCCGTCCAAAACCTGCTGATGCAATTCAATCACTTCCGCCATATACTCTTTTTGCGGAGAAATTCTTAAATATTTCACACCAATAGCCATCAGCTGCTGATAACTGGCAAGTAAAGAATGATAGCCGGCAGACATTGTCTGAATCCCGTTAATAGTCAGAAAAGCCTGCTTTTCGCGTGTATTCAGCAGCAGACCATCAGCATGTTCCAGACATTTGAATTCGCAACTGTCTTTTTTCAGATTGTAATGCCGTGCGGTAAAACAGCGTGAAGAATAAGCCAATGGCAATTTTCCCCAGCCAAATACCTCACAGGTCATATCCGGCACTGCCGCAATCATCTTGGCCAGCCGGTCTGCGCCCAGC
This sequence comes from Snodgrassella sp. M0110, assembly GCF_016101465.1. Classification (NCBI taxonomy): domain Bacteria; kingdom Pseudomonadati; phylum Pseudomonadota; class Betaproteobacteria; order Neisseriales; family Neisseriaceae; genus Snodgrassella; species Snodgrassella sp. M0110. Next base: position 342,110 of record NZ_JACFQM010000003.1, read on the forward strand.
TCAACCGGAGCAATCCAGCGATAAGCCCCCAGCGACTGCATCAATGCCAGCGTCTGCTCGTTATAAATATTCAGTGCCTGCCCCGCAACAAAAGGAATTCCCTTTGCATGCAGCAACCTCACCGCAGCAAGATCATTAGCCTCTACCTGAAAATCAGCTTGTTCTGTCAGTTTACGCAGCCGCTTTAAATCAGATTCACTCTCCAGCAGCACCTGTGATGATAAAATCACCTCATGCCCGCTGGTAGCCACATCATGAGCCAAATCAATCCAGTCGGCTACTTTCAGCTCCTGCCGGCGGGAACATACCGTCTCACCCATATAAACCGTTTTTAGTGGCTGCTCAGCCATCTGCCGGTAAAAATCCACAATCTGCTGCTTATGCCAGAAAAACAGAATCGGCCCTAACGATAAAGCCAGTTTACCCTGTTGCATCATTCACATTCCCTTATCATTTCCACGGCCGGTTATAAGCACCCAGCGTTACCTGCTGGCCTTCTGAGACTTTGGCCAGTGCTTGCTGCCACAACGGATTAACACTGAACTGTTCCGGATTTTGTATTGCCATATCCAGAGCCTGCCGTAATACCTTAGTGACCTGAGCTGTATAGGCCGGACTGCGCTGCCTGCCTTCCACCTTAATCGCCGCCACACCGATTTCCAGCAATTGCGGCAAAATTTCTATAACATTCAGGCTGGTTGGTTCTTCCAGTGCATAATACGTTTCCTGATTTACCTGAAACCGCCCTTTGCACAAAGTCGGATAACCGGCCGGCTCATCCACATCATACCGGTCAATCAGAATATTATTCAGCCGCGCATCCATCCCGTTGTTATGCTGCTCCCAGCGAACATATTTTGCCGGTGAACACACACCGAAGGTATTAGGCGACTCTCCCGTTACATAACTTGAAAGCAGACAGCGTCCCTCTACCATCACACACAAACTGCCAAACCCGAACACCTCAATTTCCACAGAAGTATGTTTAATTACCTGTTCCACCTGAGGTAAAGTCAGCACCCGCGGCAATACCACCCGTTTAATACCAAACAGCTCCTGAGCCAGATTAATCGCCTCATAATTCGTAGCCGACCCCTGTACCGACATATGCAATGCCAGCTGAGGATGTGTTTTTCGCGCATAAGCCAGCATCCCCAGATCAGCCAGAATAACCGCATCCACGCCCAGCTCAGCCGCTGTATCCACAGCCTGCTGCCATTTCAGTACATCGCCGGCCTGTGCATACGTATTAATTGCCATCAGCACCTTACGCCCGTACTGATGTGCATAAGCAATTCCCTCAGCGGCTGACTTATAGTCAAAATTCAGACCGGCAAAATTACGTGCATTAGTTGCATCCTTCAGCCCCATATAAACCGTATCCGCTCCATGGTCTACTGCCATTTTCAGCGCCGGTAAATTACCTGCCGGGCACACCAATTCAGGTATTTTCCTACTCATCTGTTTTCACCAACCCCATAAATAAAAACATCAATCAGCAGGTATCAATACCTGCACAAACGCAGGATTAAAACATTTAATACAATCGAATTTATTGACAATAAACAAGCAAAAATTAAATCAAAATATATTTAATATTTATTTAACTAACATATACATAATCAAATAAAAAATTTAATAAAAATAACATTAAACATAAGAATGATTGTCTAAATAAGCTACCTTTTGCCGTTGTTTTATTTTCTGAATCACCATAACACTTCCATTTATCTACCACAAAATATGTTATGCTGTAACGCATAGTTCATATAGTTAATGTCTGAAGGTAGGGAGAACCAAATGGCAATACCAGAATCCAAACAGGAACTAATTGAAGCAATTAATAAAAACTATACACTACTGATCAAAAAGCTGGCTGCTGTACCTGAACAGAAAGCCTATCTGCCTCTGATGGAAGGCCATGCTAAAGGTACAATGATGAGTGCTGCACAGCTTGTGTCTTATTTAATTGGCTGGGGAGAACTGGTGCTGTCATGGCATAAACAGGAACAGTCAGGGCAGAAAATTGCCTTTCCGGAAGCAGGATATAAATGGAATCAACTGGGATTACTGGCACAGAAATTCTATCGTGATTATCAGTACATCACCGACTTCAAACAGCTACTCTCTCTTCTGGAGACCAACAAAAAGAATCTGATTTCACTTATTGATAGCTTTAGTAATGAAGAGCTGTATGGCTCGCCCTGGCATGAAAAATACACACGCGGACGCATGATTCAGTTTAATACCTCCTCCCCTTATAAAAATGCCACAGGACGATTGAATAAATTACTAAAAAAAATTGCCGAATAACTTATTTATTTTTAAAATTTACCGAAATATTTATATAGATTAAACTGTGTCAATTTAGCTTATTTTCTATTGTCCATGATCTAAAAATATTCCTATCTATAATAATATCAATCTTATATTTAAGAAAAAAATTTTTATTTTAATAGTATTTTTTTTAACCTATTCTAATCATTCAACTATTATTCTCAGCTATTTTTAATACTGATCAAAATATTATTCTGTAAAACTATCAATTAATTATAAAATTTCAACTATTCTCTAAATAGATAGTTAAATTAAAATACTTCAAATAAAATCAGTTATAAAATACTTCAAATAAAATCAGTTATAAGTATGGATATATATACTTTTTATCTATTTATTAATTTAGTCAGTTCACTATTTTGTGATAAATATAATCAGCTTTCTGTCACTAATTTAACTCATATTCGAAACAGATTAATGTCAGACATAAATATACACAGCCGTGTATTAAATGTTATTAAACAAATTAAATACACGGCGATATATCAGACTATCAATACTTACATTATTAATTTTTACCTTTTGTTTTGAACTCAGACCCCAATTGTTCCTGTTGCATTGAAGAGTAAGTTGCATATGTAGGTGTTCCGCGATTTTTCATACACAGAACAAACATAGGCTCATTAAAAAAAAGTTTATCAGAACCTCTCAATTTAATCCGGTTTTCCGGCTTTGATGCTAAATCAACGCAATATGATTGATTTTGTTTTCTCAACTCCTTCATTGGCGGCGACTCGGCATTATAGTAATCATCGTCAGCTTTTAAATATTTTTTTATTGCATCTCTTTCTGCATATTCACCATTGTACCAATCAGGTAAACTGCAACCACTTAAACATACACCGATACCGACAACAATGAGGAAATGGATTTTAGTTATTCGGATCTGCATAATATTTCTTTCCTTCAAATTCAAAATAGCGTCTGCCATGGATTTCGTGAATCGGTATCTGCGTGATTTTAATTATTTTTTTCGTTTTCCGATCAATTGTTGTCATATTTCCATCGCGATCAACCATATTAATATTTCCATCTGCGCCAATTACATAAGCCTTTGGTAATGACGGATTAATATACCGTCCATCTTGATTCAGCTTAGGTTTACCTACAGTCATTGCAACGATTGCGAACTCAGGATTTGGAATAGGTCTGCCGGTATTTTTATCAATAGCAACATTGCCAGCTGAATCCTGCAAAGTCTCATCAAGGTAATAAGCACCATTATAAGTAATATATTTGTTGGACAGACTGCATCCGCTTAATAATATACCGACACTGGTCAGAATCAGTAAGCGAATATTTACGACTCGGTTCTGCATATTTTTCTTTCCTCCAAATGCAAAATAGCGTTTACCATTAATCTCATAAATCAGTAACTGCAGTTTTTATAACCATAAGTATTAGCCTGCTTTATACAGTTTTAATTTATGCAAAATACATCATTTCAGACCGTTAATAACTGCATTCATACCTGATAAATTTATTTCGGATATAAATACAATTTTATTTTATAGATATTAACACAAATATTACAATATAAAACAAAATAAGATATAAAAGATTGAAATTACTTACATTACTCTCTTACCTTTTGCTCTTCGCTCTTCATCATGTTTTTTTTTCTGCATTGAGGCATAAGATTCATATGTAGGTGTGCCATGATTTTCCATACACCCAATAAACATAGCTTGATTGACAACACCATTTGGATAACCGTCCCTTGTAACCCGGTTTTCTGGCCTAGATGCTAAATCTGAACAATATTTGTCATTATGCTTTCTCAGCTCTTGCATTTGCGGCGATTCAGAATTGTAATAATTATCTCTATTTCTCTGTCCTTCTTTAATCGCTGATTTTTCAACATAATAACCATTGTACCAGTCGGAGATACTGCAGCTGCTCAGGAATAATGCAATACTTGTCAGGATAAATAAGCGAAGTTTAACTGTTCGAATCTGCATAATATTTCTTTCCTACCAATTTGTGTCGACATGTAAGATAATGCTTTTGCAGTAGCTGAATTCGCTACAAAACCTATTTTTTCAAACTCAGAAAATGTGCATTATTTAACAATCAATTTTATTGTTACTCCATAGTATTTTGTGATGAATAATTTAATACTAGTTAAACAGAGGTTACTGTTATGGATGGTATTATATTGGTATTTTAAAAATACTCTCATATTGTTTTTGCGACTTAGCTCGATAAACAATCTCATTTCCATATACATCATATTATTAACCGGATTTAATGAAATTTTAGACTTCTTTGCAGGAATACTAATAGCTTGTTCTTCTACATAAGTCGTTTCAATCGTTCCCTTTCCTTGTTCAGGATTAGTGTTACTGAAAAAAAGGTTAAAATCTCCCTAGATTGATAGAATGCGAATGGATTATTTGCAATTGATAAATTGAAAAAGTATTGATGTCATGCACTGCATTATTGGTACTATTGCTTCTGTTTAATATAAAATTATCTAGGGTATAAAAAACATTACCGTCGATTATTAACACATTGACTTTATAAATATTAATGATATTACGAATTTGCTTTTTAATCGAAAAATATCTATCAGATTTTACATCACCAGAAACCAAATATAAGAAGTTTAAAAGTAATGTAAGTATCACTAATTATATCATCGTTATTTTTCTGTATGTTTAAAATACAATAGTAAGTATTTTAATTAATATGTATAAATTTGCTAATTAATTCATCAAAATAAAACGGTATATGTCATAGTTTTCAACCTCATAACAAACAATATTTACTTTTTCTATACATGGGTAATTAGATAGATTAGCTTTGATCGTTTGTAAGGCGATTTCTGCCGCTTTATCTTTTGGAAATTTATAAATACCAGTACTTATATTAGGAAATGAAATGGTTGTGACACCATTTTCATAAGCAAGTTTAAAACAGTTTATGTAACAATTTATTAATAATTCAACTTCTTTATGACTACCATCATTCCAACGAGGGCCTACGGTATGGATGACATATTTAGCGGGTAGATTACCTGCAGTAGTAATTACAGCTTCCCCCACTTTACAACCTCCTTGCTTAGCTCGTATTTTTTGACATTCATCTAGAATTTTTTTCCTCCAGCACGATGAATTGCACCATCAACACCACTTCCTCCTAATAAAGAACTATTTGCTGCATTTACAATCGTATCAACAGGAATTTTAGTAATATCACCCTGAATAATTTCTATTTTATTTTTCATTTAATAATATTTCCAAAAATTGCTTAATTGAATCTTCTTGTTTTTGAATTTCGATTGGTTCTAAAAGTACATTCATTACTTGCTTATCAATAAGTAGATCATAAATGTCAATATCTAGCCAGCCTTTTGACCAGATATCAATACCTGCAATTTTTCCATTTCCTTCAATTACAACTCTTTCTAAACTTCCAAAGTCTCCCTTCGGATATGAGCTGTAAGTCAATTTATAGTTACTTAATTGAGGGGCAATATTATTTTTAAAATAGCGCATATCCATCATATTAATCCTTTATTTTTTATCAAGAATATTGATATTAATGACATTCGGTGTTAATGAACCTCCTTTTTATACTAATATTTATCATTGATAATATCAAACGAAATAGTTATTGGTTTTATCAATAATATCAATGCATTCATTACTTTATTTTATATAAATTTCCAACAAGTACCCGCTACCCTCACTTTTACTTTTTTCCCAAAGTTTATTTCTATTATAAAATAAACCGATAATGACAATGTCATTTATTATAATTAATGCTTATACAAATTTATTATTTCTTAAAACGTTTTATATAATCTCTGTAATAGGGATTTTCTACGGGATGATCAGTATAATTTCCATTCGCATCAATATAATGTCCACGTTCATCTACCAAATATTGTGCAGGTGGCTCAGCATACCAGCCAGAAGGATATACTACTACCCGACTACCCTCATATCCGTTTAATGCTAGCAGTTTCTCAAATCGTGAAGCATCTGTACTACATCCACATAATATACACAATATAATAAATCCAACTAAGCTAAATTTCTTAATATTACTTGCCACTTTATACTCCATTTTTGTCTATTTAAAAATTGTCTGAGACTAATATACTTTCTTCTCATACATGCTATTGAGGCAGGTGTATAAACGTTAGCCAACCGCTTATTTTCAGCTTCATCATTGCTGCTAATATTCAGCTAGAGGCGTTTTAGAAACTTATAGCTGAGTCCATTCAATTATCCAAGCACAAATTCATATCTATCAGAAACTTAATTCTAATATGATACTCAACAATTTTTAAAAACCTTTTCTCTTCATACATTCTATTGATGCAGGTGTATAAACGTTAATAAGCCATTCAGTCCTCGCTTCAGAACCCCGGGGGGCATTTGGCTTAGGTACAGTTAATTGAAGCTCATCAAAACATTCCTGATCAGCTTTCTCTCTTGCTGGTGATGACCAGCCCGGACCATTCCAGAATCTTATAGCTGCCTCCATACAACCCTCCAAGCACAAACACACATTTAACAAAAATATAATTTTAATGCGGTGTTTCATGATAATGCACTCCTTCCTGAGGTTTCGTTGGCCTTACCAGAATAGACAAGTTTCTTTTATTTCAGTTGAACTAGTATGCAAAAATCATCTTTTAGATATTGATACAGCCCTGTATTCAATCTTTTAATATTACTATTATCAAATTAAGCACAGGGCTAATATATCAGGCTAGTAACACTTACATGACTCTTTTACCTTTTGCTCTTTGCTCTTCATCACGTTTTTTTTTCTGCATTCCCGCCCAGGTTTCATATGTTGGTGTTCCTCTGTCTTCCATACAATTTTCAAACATACCTTGATTCCATACTCCATTTGGATAACCATCTCTTGCAACCCGGTTTTCTGGCTTATGTGCTAAATCTAAACAATATGTTTGATTCTGCTTTCTCAACTTTTGCATTTCTGGCGATTCTGAATTGTAATAATTATTTTCATCCCTTTGTGATTGGGAAATTGCTGATCTTTCAGCATAATAGCCATTGTACCAGTCGGATATGCTACAGCCATTCAGAAATATTCCGATACTTGTCAGAATAAGTAAGCCAATTTTAGCGGTTCGGATCTGCATAATATTTCTTTCCTTCAAATTCAAAATAGCATTTGCTATGAATTTCATGAATCGGCATCTGCGTGATATGGCAGTGTTATTCGATTTATCGATTCAATTAAAGAACGAGGATTAATTTCAGGTAATCGTCATTATGTTCATTTATCCGTTGATGAACAAACTGCCATATCAGTCAGACAACGACATGGTAAACCTATTGTAATTAAAGTAAAAGCCTTACTGATTTTTCAACAAGGCTTTAAATTTTATTTATCTGATAATGGGGTTTGATTAACAAAACAAGTTCCATCTCAGTTTTTAATAATTAAATAACTTTATTCAGGTTCAGCTGTATCTGCTTTATATTGTGCTGACTCTTCTTTGGCTGATTCGAGCCATGCTGAAAAATTTTCTAAATAATATTGTTTACCCCTAACCGGATCTTCACCACTATAACTATAGCCATAATCATGAAAATAAACTTTTGGATCCCCACTTTTATCACTTCCATCAAAACAGGCTAAAACAACATATCCATCATTAAAAAAACCTGATTCATCACTAGCAATAGCAAAAGGTATTAAAGGTTGATCTCTATATTCAATGAGTAGTGCTCCATAATAACTTAAAGATTTTCCGATATCTTTGCATAAAAAATCCCATGGTTCTAAATCAATAATGTTATTAGATTTTACTGTGTCAATATAACTTTGAGGAAAAACAAAACCATCAGGAAGTATTGGGGTATTATATAAAAATATATTAGACATCATTTTTTAGCTTGTATTTTTGGAGATTGATTCGAGCCATTTGGATTTTGTTTTCCAAAGCCTCAAGATTGTTTGTTTATGTGCCCTTTAATTGCTTCTCCCCATGTATTATATTTTTCCCAACCTCGAACCTTTTTAATCTCCGGAGTTAATTTTTCATTAAAATCATGAACTTTTGCTTTAACATTAATACCTGCTTCTCTTGCGGCAAGAATTCGAGTGTTATCCATACTTGTTAATTTGCCATCTGGCATTTTTATGACATCAACAGGATCGCCCTTCCAACCATCTTTTTTCATGCTAGAGACAAGATCATCATAAGTGTATTTTAAAGTAGTTCCTCGTTCAGTTTTGTTATAAGAAACCGTATTCTGTGAAAATCTGATTTCATCAGGATTTATTACGGTCGTTCCTTTTCCAGCATAAGTTAATTATTGAACTTGCGATGCAGGTCTAAAAAGCAATAAAAGCTCCCCGCTGGTTAAGGCGGGGGAGCTTTTTAATTTAGTTTTTTCAACTCTTGCTCAATTTGCTCAATAAGTTGTTTATCATTTAATTCATATTCTTCTTTATCAGAATCTGGATTATAAAGATCGGCTAGACAAAAAATAGTTGATAAACATTCGCTAACACTGTCTTCATCTTTGAGAAGTAAACCGTTATCTCGCTCTATTCGATAGAGCTCAATGTAAGCCTCAGCAAAAACTTGAGCTGTTATTCTTCCATTAACAAACGATTTAGCAAATTCTAATGCTATAAGGCTCATCGTAATACTCCATTTTTCATATAATTATCATACTGTGCGGTTCCTGGCGTAAGCTTAAATCCTGTAACAAAATTACCAGAGCTATCAAGAACAACTGCATTATTAGTACTTGAGTTAAAAAATACTTTTGAGTCTTTTACAAAGCCATAAGTACCTTGGGGTTTGGTTGCCGAGTCTCCCATATGATTTTTGATTGCAGTTTCATATTGACCAAGAGTTTCCGGGTTTTTCTTTGTTGTTGTTATTCCAAAATCAGCCGCATGCTTAAACTTCTTATCTAGTTGCTTTTGCGTTATTCCCGTTAATTCACCGGCAAGAGAATTTGCACTCGTTCCCTTTCCGGCAGTTGATTGGTTAAAACAGGGCGGCTAAAGAAGAAGTAAAAGCTAATGCAGTAAACAATAGCGCAGCATTAAGGTGAACACCTTAACACTGCTAACCACAACTAACTATCGAGGAGTTAACTATGGCTAAGACACATTCTAAGCTAAAATTAACCACAGGAAAAGCACCTGCACTACAACCCACTGAGTGATTTTATACCGTCGGTTATGTGCCACAAGGCGCAAATCGCAACCCCAGACCACAACTGGCCATTAAGGGTAGATGGTTGGAACAGATAGGCTTTTATGTTGGTTGTACAGTTATCATTAAAGTTAAGCAAAATAAACTTATTATTAAACTAACAAGCAAGTTTTAAAAAACAATAAAAGATCCTCACACAAATTAGGTGGTGATTGATACTTATTCAACGGGCTCTAATGAAACAGCCATTTCTAATACTATATCTAAGTAAGCTTTTTCGCCATTATGATTTCGCCGTTTCAGTTCATCATATGCGTAAATAATTTCAACTTTAGCCCCTTTTTGAAAAAGCTTTTTATCCTTGTAATTAATATAGTTATAAATGCTTTCTTCAACTTCGGAACCATCATCTAATAGTAAACTAAAAGCATTATCTACAGAAGAAGGATCTTGACCTGCCACATAGGTTCTAGTTATTACTCCCGACACGTGCAGTAAAGGCATTTTTCCTTGTTTAATACTATTCCACCATTCTTTAGAACCAAAAAGGCCATTTGTACCTTTTAAACCCATATTTGGTCTCGACTTATCGAGCGTGAGTGACTGTGTCATTACAATTTGCTCAGGATTATCTTTTAACTCTTCAGATAAAAGATAAACTAATTTCATAGGAACTTTTGAATTTTCTAACTTTAATAACATATTTCTTACCTTTTATTTTACTTTTTCAAAATGGACAATATTTTTATTAAAAATCTCTATGCCTTTACCTTGCCCAAGTTGGGTTGTCATTTGCCCTCCTTCCACTTTGAATCGAGTATTCGTATTCATCCATTTTCTTGTTTGAGTAGACATATTAGGGAATTGTGTACTTGCTGGTTTGTTTGCTGAAATCCCAATTTTTTCAAGCTGAGAAAACGTCCCTGGTTTAACTACTATTTTAACCGTAATGCCGTTATACTTTGATGAATATTTTAATACTAGTGAAACAGAAGTTTCAGTCGTTGCTGGCATTATACCTGTTCGCTCAAATTGCTTAAACTGTTCTGGTGACATAGTTCTATAAACAATTTCATTTCCATAAGCATCATATTGTTGTACTGGACTAAGTGGATTTTTAGATTGAGTTACTGGCACTCCAATCCCTTCCCTTGCAACCTGTGTAGGTCCCGCCGTTCCCTTTCCAGCATTCGATTTCCTGAAAACTGGTTAATCTGACCTATGCGGTGATACTCTGACCACTTTGTTGATGGTTGATGTATTGAGACAAACATATCTTATGGTGGAAATTATAACTACTGTCACCCATACGTATTATTTTGTCTCCTGCTACGGCTAACTCTCTGCCCACATGAGTAAGACCATCGTCAGAAGTAGATATATCGCCCTTCGTCTGAATGGGTTTGTTCAAGAGGTTTAATGTAGAGCAAATTACTAACTGATTCAATATGGGATTTTTAATTAAAAAAATCATACTTAGCAAAAAGATGACGGATATCATTAATAACATATTATTTTCTTATATCTTCCTCAGTAACCCAGATAAGCTACACACCCAGTTTTGAAACTGAAACTCATGTTTATTTCTTGTACATTCTAGGAAAATATTAGATCCCAGTAATGTAAAGGGATCTAGTTGCTAGGATTGATATATTACGTCGTAATTATTACCTAATTCTATTTGTAATTTTTCTTGTAAACATTTCCCTTTTTCTTTAAAGGCTATTTCTTCATTAATAGTTTTAAATCCAGATTCTAACGGGTTATCTGAATTCAACGTTTTATCATAGTCATCTGACCACTTATTTAACTCATTTTTGAGAGAATCACTGATTAGTAAGGAATCAGGATCAATATTTCCAACTTCATTATCCGAATCAATCCACAATGGATAACATTCATAATCAGCCATTAATTTTATTTTCTTCATTTACTTACTCCCCGCAGGATTTGCTCCAACAATAAAACCATTACTTCCAGTTGTAACAGCTATTCTTTGTTTTTGTCCATTAATCGTAATTTCATAAATTGGTCGTCCTGTTCCTTTTCCTTGATAACCAATAATCTTTCCTTTGGATACAGTGTCTATAACTACATTAGGTATTTGTGATTCTGAAACCCCTATTTTTGCAAAATCACTGGCATGACGTTCTACAATATGTTGGAGCCCTGCCGATGAATTACCTGTCTCAAGAAAAACTATTTTACCATCAGCTAATTTTTCAACTTTCAAAATATTTTCAGGTGAGAATTTAACGCCATTCTTAGACATTTCTTCCAGATATTGTTGATTTACCGTCCCCTTTCCAGCTTTTGCTTTAGAACCCTGCTTTTGCATCATTACAGAATATCTATTTTTTATCAAACCTATTTCGTCATTGGTTAGTCTCCTTCCTTTTTTCATGCTCAGTGCACGTATAACTGTTTCAACACTAACTCCTGAGTTGAGTAATGTATCAACTTGCTGTTGCATTATACTAACTGACCCTATGTAGCTCCCAGCAATTTGATATTGGAATACTCTTATGGCTATCTGTTCGTCAGAAGCTCCAGAGCGTTTCATTTTTTTGACTAGATTTAACATTGTAATTTGGTTGAAATCTGCATTGCCGATTACGCTCGCTGGTATCCATTCATTTGCATTTAAATCAAATATGCGTGAACCAAACCTACGCTGACTTTCTCCAGCCCCCCTCATCATTTTATTAGCATAGCTTGTCAATAATATTTTGGATTCTTCTTCTGTTATTTGTCCTGTCATATACAAATTCAATATGATTTTATTTGCTTCATCAGAGACCTTTAAATATTCTTTTTCAACCTGAATCCTGCACTGATCTGTTTTGCATGCATCATATTTTCTTTGATAATCATCCGCACTTTGTACACCTGCTTTTTTCAGTTTTTCATTTAATATTTTTTCCTGAGTGTTAAGTTTACTTTCCCCCTTACTGTTACGAAGTGCATTATTATCAACCGCCGTATGCCCGGCCTGATTCCCCTGTGCCACATCAGCCATGCTGCCGCCTACTGCCGCTCCTGTTGCTGCTCCAGCCAACCCTATGATTGATGAAACCGTGGCTTTTTCATCTGCAGTTAAATCTTTTGATTCCTTGCCATACAGCCATTTCGATACTACCGGCGCCAGAGCTTCTGTTCCTGCCGCAGCCAGTCCGCCAGCCAGTGCATTATTTCCTCCTGCTGCCGCTACTGCTGCTCCTACTACTGCGTGCGCCACCAGATGCGCAGTGCTGCCTTCTGCATCTTTTCCTTTAAAGTACTGCCCTATCTGATATGAAACTATCGGGCTGGCTGTGGCTGCCACTATCCCTCCTATGCTGTTAGTCGGTGCGGACAGACCTGCTCCTATCACATTTAACAGTAATCCGCCTGCATTCCACTGCGACAGTTCTTTTTCATATTTTTCACGTTCTTCCGGACTCAGTGCTGTATTTTTCAGTTTTTCTTTGGGGGCATCTTTTTTACTGTTTATTATGGCAGAGGCTGTCTGCATGTTATCGCTGAATTCCTGACTGATTTCACGCTGTAAATCCAGCTCTTTCTGTACCTTATCTTTATCAAAGTTATTATGCAGATATCCGGCCTTATCAGCATAATCTTCGCTGCTGATATCAGTATGGATGCTAGGTTTTAAAATCCCATACTTTAATCAATACGATTAATTACATTATTCAATAAATATTTATTTTTTTTGAGTATTACTGATGCTTTTGATTTTGATAAATACATGCATAACTAGGATACTGCCATATAACAGCATATCTTTGAAGCGGTATTTCAGTTACTGTTGGATCTTTTTCATAATCATAATAATCATCCAAATTAGAAGTAATAATCATCTCTTCTCCGCGACAGTTATGTTCAAAACCTAGTTTTGCACTATTCTTATCAACAGTATTAGAAATTTTTTTTCTATTTTCAAAATCATCATACTTTAGTTTAAATATCACATAAATTGTCGTTGTTGAACCATTTTTAGTTATCATTACTTGTTCTTTATTAAATGAATATGGCTTAAGAATATCTGGTAATTGTTTAATTATTATTGATTCTTTTTCATTATTATCTATTTCATATCTAGATTTTCCATTCCCCATCCATTTTATATACCCAAAAATTGAAAAGCTACATAATATAAAGATAATATATATAATCCTTTTCTTATATCCTTTCCATAGTATATTGATATTACTCATTTATAAACTTTCAGCAGACGTAGTTAATTTAAAATATATAATAAAAACAAACATAACAGAACAAGTACAAATAGCTTTTTATTATACTTGTTCTAATACTCTGTTATTTACATTTAAAGAGCTTATTTAATTCTTCTAATTTTTCTATCATAATTGCTGCTGCTTAACACTTCCAAAACAAAAGGTAAATCCAGAACCTATTTTACCTTTTATTTTTGGCAATTAATTGTTTATAGGTCGTGTAGTAGCAACTTTTCCTATAACCAAATAACTTTATACCATTTGTTATATACACCTAGTCTGGTCAGACCTAGCCCTCCAATTCAACTGACCATGAATGGTCATTGATTGGAGGAGCTCAGATTTTATGCTGGTATGCTCATAACCATAACAATAAAGTAGGGTAAATTATTTATTCAACTTGTTATATAAGTCTAAAAGATAATAATTAGAATCTCTAATAGTTAGGTAGGAATCATTCTTATGTAGTTTTGCCAAGAATTCCATTCCAGAGAATTACCATTCATTCCCTTTCCTGCTTTACCACCAGTCAGCCAGTCATCATTGATGTACAGCCGAGGCTGTTGATTATCAGGATTGAGGGGCTGAGCTAAGAGGTAAAACAAAATCCCCACGGGTTAGGTGGGGATTGCTTTAGCTTACCTTGGATAATTTATCTGGTGATAAGGCTAGTATCTCTATTGTTCTACCGTTCTCATCACAGAACTCGACTTCATATGATTCATCGGGTTTAGTATAAACATCTATAATTGCACCTATCATTCCTGATTTCAGATTATACTCAGGAATATCTTCAGTTAAACTTACTGTATCAAAAAGGGAATATTTCATAATATCTTCACTTTACATAGAGTGTTGTTAATCTAGGTGTTGATGATCCAGGATCATATATCCAACCAGTTCGAACAGTTGCTGTTTTCCCATTCGGTCCAGTAATTGGCATATCAATAGTAATTCTTTGACCATGATTATCTGCTTTACCTAGAATGGCTGTATTTGTTTTTGCTCCCGATTGTATTTTTGATATTAGATCATTTGCGTTTGATTGGTTATATCCTAAAGCTGACTCAAAAACTTTTGCTTTGTTTCCCCCTACGGGATGCTCGGTATTTAATGCATAAGAAGTAACTTTATTCGGATCAATTACTGCTTTATCTGCATTTGCTAGCTTCCCAGAGTTTCCTGTTTTAATTACAGCCTCTGCATGGGTGTAATTGTTCCAATTCGCTGTTGGTCCTGAAAGTTTATCTTTAGAGGTTATTGTAGCAACATCATCTACAGCACTCGTCCCCTTTCCGGCTTTTGCTTTAGAACCCTGCTTTTGCATCATTACAGAATATCTATTTTTTATCAAACCTATTTCGTCATTGGTTAGTCTCCTTCCTTTTTTCATGCTCAGTGCACGTATAACTGTTTCAACACTAACTCCTGAGTTGAGTAATGTATCAACTTACTGTTGCATTATATTAACTGATCCTTTGTAGCTCCCATCAATTTCATATTGAAATACCCTTAAGGCTATCTGTTCGTCAGAAGCTCCAGAGCGTTTCATTTTTTTGACTAGATTTAACATTGTAATTTGGTTGAAATCTGCATTGCCGATTACGCTCGCTGGTATCCATTCATTTGCATTTAAATTAAATATGCGTGAACCAAACCTACGCTGACTTTCTCCAGCCCCCCTCATCATTTTATTAGCATAGCTTGTCAATAATATTTTGGATTCTTCTTCTGTTATTTGTCCTGTCATATACAAATTCAATATAATTTTATTTGCTTCATCAGAGGCCTTTAAATATTCTTTTTCAACCTGAATCCTGCACTGATCTGTTTTGCATGCATCATATTTTCTTTGATAATCATCCGCACTTCGTACACCTGCTTTTTTCAGTTTTTCATTTAATATTTTTCCCTGAGTGTTAAGTTTACATTCCCCCTTACTGTTACGAAGCGCATTATTATCAACCGCCGTATGCCCGGCCTGATTCCCCTGTGCTACATCAGCCATACTGCCGCCCACTGCTCTTAATATTGCATGTGCTACAAGATGCGCAGTACTGTTTTCTGTAATTTTATCTTTAAAAGATTGACCAATTTCATATAAAGCCACCAGATATCAATACAGCCCTGTGTTCAATTTTCTAATATTACTATTATCAAATTAAACACAGGGCTAATATATCAGGCTAGCAATACTTACATGACTCTTTTACCTTTCGCTCTTCATCACGTTTTTTTCTGCATTCCACCCCAGATTCAATTCTCAGATTCAAAACCATATACTGGTGTCCCTCTGTCTCTCATACACTTAAAATACATAGATTGATTCCATACTTCATTTGGATAACCGACTCTTGCAACCCGGTTTTCCGGCTTATTTGCTAAATCTATACAATATTTTATATTTTGCTTTCTCAGCTCTTTTATTTCTGGCGGTTCTGATCTGCATAATATTCTTCTTACCAATTTATACTAATATTTATCATGATAATATCACATGAAATTGTTATTGGTTTTATCAATAATATCAATGCATTTATTACCTTATTTTATATAAATTTCCAACAAGTACCCGCTACCCTCACTTTTACTTTTTTCCCAAAGTTTATTTCTATTATAAAATAAACCG